>NZ_JAWOSW010000017.1:0-120032 GCF_033338535.1 Vibrio sp. Vb2131 | reverse complement strand
GGTAGTTCAGTTGGTTAGAATACCGGCCTGTCACGCCGGGGGTCGCGGGTTCGAGTCCCGTCCACTCCGCCACTTATATTAAGCCCCAGTCGAAAGACTGGGGCTTTTTTCGTTTTGGTTCCCCGACTTACCTTAAACCCACTTTCGTATTGAAACCTTGCATCGAGAGTTACACTACCCTCTTCACATGGTTTTAATATCGTCGTGAACGAGCTAGCATGTAACTCTGTGCCTTAGTCTTAGCCTTATTCCGATACCAAGCTCTAACCAAAGCTCCTTTTATTCGATATTAGAAAATCTAGTTATGTGACAGAGTTTAATTGTTTGAAGTGTCGCTTGTTTCTAATTTGAAAACAGGACGACTTTGAATACAAGTTTAGTCTCACTGAGATAAAGAGGGAGGGGGGCTACATTTCTGTTAAGGCTTTGATCTACCTGAATGCTAGCTCAGTTTTATCTTGGTGAGGTTGCTAACCTGTTTGGGTTCTGAACGCAATTACCCTAAATGCCTCTTTCTCATAAAAATACAAACTCGCTCATTGCTAAGTATTGTGGAAGTTTAGCTTTGATGTTTGCGAGGAGCCTATATTGCCAAGGTAAGAGAAGTGATACAGATGAAAATGGGTAAATTAAAAGGCTCGTCTATGAATACATCTATCAGCAATAGTTAGTATCTATGAAAATGTAGCGTAGCGATTCTTCGTATATTTGATGGTATATCAAAGAATAAGGAGCCTTCGTCCTTGAAGGGGAGTCTGAAAATTAGTTATGAAAAAAGCAGCTAGGTAGCTGCTTTTTATTTATTAAGTTACGTGTCTTTAAGAGTCCACTGTCTCCGTATGTTCCGGAGTGGTTATTGCTTGGTTGTTCTCTTCCATCTTCTTCTCTTCTGCTTTTGCTTTTTCAATCATTGGAGTGATTGTTGAGCCTTGAATGAGGATAGAGAAAACAACGACGGAGTAGGTCATTACAAGAATAATCTCTTTTACATCGATTAACTTATCTTGAATCACCCAAATACCAGATGGAATGGAAAGTGCCATTGCCAATGCAAGGCCCCCGCGTAAGCCGCCCCACGTCAAAATACGTACTGACCACGGGTTATATTTTCTGTAACGCTTAAAGCCAATGTACGAGAGAAATACGCTTAAATAGCGAGCTGCTAGTACAAGAGGGACTGAAATAGCCATCATGATCCAGTCTTCTTTGTGGAATTCAAACAGCAGCATCGACATGCCGATCAGTAGGAATAACACGCCATTCAAGAACTCATCAACAAGCTCCCAAAAATGGTCAAGGTGATCTTCACTCTCTTTTGAAAAGCCAATAAAGCGTGTCCAGTTGCCAATCATAATACCGGATACAACCATTGCGAGTGGGCCTGATACATGGATGTATTCAGCAAATGCGTAACCTGCTGTTGGGACACCAATGGTAAGTAACAATTCCATTGAGTGATCATCGGTGGCACTGATCAAGTAGTGGAATAGCAAACCGAGGACGAAACCATATGTGATACCACCGATAGCTTCTTGGATGAAGAGTAAGGTGACACTACCTACAGTTGGTGCCTCAGTGCCAAATGCAATCGTAAATAGAGTGACGAAGATAACCAAACCGAAGCCATCATTGAAGAGCGATTCTCCTTCAATCTGAGTGGAGATACGTTTAGGAGCATCGAGTTTTTTCACAATAGCCAATACAGCGATTGGGTCAGTTGGCGATATTAGAGCACCAAATAGTAAGCAGTAGACCAAATCAAATTGGATGCCAATTAACTGACAAAACCCATACAGCGCAAATCCAATAAAGAACGTAGAAAACAGTGTAGCTCCAAGGGCTAAAACAGTGATCTCCCACTTTTGATCTTTAAGGTTCGGGAGTTTGATGCCTAGTCCACCAGCAAATAGTAAGAAGCCAAGAATGCCTTTGAGCAAGAAATCTTCGAAGTTAATCCTTGTGACCGTCTCCGTTGCAATTTCGGTGAGATGGAACCAGTTGTTTTGACCCGCAATTAAGATTAGAAGTGAAAGCACCATTGAACCTGCGGTAATCGCAATGGTGGTTTGCATCTTTCCTATCTTGCTGTTTACAAAAGCAATTAGCATCGCAGCTGCGGATAGAAAACATAAAGTATGATAGACCGACATAGAGCTCTCTATTTGTAACATTTTATGAATGGAATTCTCGGCTGATGCTGCTTAAATAGCAAACATTTTTTCGTGATTATTTTGCAAGTTAAGAAGGATATAAAATAATCATTAATTCTACGTTTAGACGTCTAGACTCCTGAAGTTTGTGTGATAGGATGGAAAGATAACTAAAGGAATGAGGCTGTACTGTGGGAAGTAACGTAATACAACAGATTGAAGCTCAATTGAAGCAACGTATTCTTTTGATTGATGGTGGTATGGGAACCATGATTCAAGGGTACAAACTTGAAGAGCAAGACTATCGAGGAACGCGCTTTGCGGATTGGCATTGTGATCTAAAAGGTAACAACGACCTGTTGGTTCTAAGTCAGCCTCAACTTATCAAGGAAATTCACGCTGCATATTTAGAAGCGGGTGCAGATATTCTTGAGACCAATACTTTTAACGCAACAACTATCGCAATGGCTGACTACGAGATGGAAAGCCTAAGTGAAGAAATTAACTTTGCAGCTGCCAAGCTTGCACGTGAAGTTGCAGACGAATGGACCGCAAAAACACCCGATAAACCACGTTATGTCGCAGGGGTTTTAGGGCCGACAAACCGAACTTGTTCTATTTCTCCTGATGTAAATGACCCCGGATATCGAAATGTTTCTTTCGACGAGTTAGTTGAGGCTTACTCTGAATCGACTCGAGCGCTTATTAAAGGTGGTTCAGACCTTATTCTTATCGAGACCATCTTCGATACGCTTAACGCTAAGGCTTGTTCATTTGCTGTTGAAAGTGTGTTTGAAGAGATGAGTATTGAGTTACCTGTGATGATCTCGGGGACTATTACTGATGCTTCCGGTCGGACATTATCCGGTCAAACCACAGAAGCGTTTTACAACTCATTACGTCATGTTAAACCGATTTCGTTTGGTTTGAACTGTGCACTTGGTCCAGATGAGCTGCGTCCTTATGTTGAAGAGCTCTCTCGTATATCAGAATCTTTTGTTTCCGCTCACCCAAATGCTGGGCTTCCGAATGCATTCGGCGAATACGATTTGTCGCCAGAAGATATGGCTAAGCATGTTAAAGAGTGGGCTCAAAGTGGCTTTTTAAACTTGATTGGTGGGTGTTGTGGTACAACTCCTGAGCACATTCGCCAAATGGCACTCGCGGTTGAAAATATCGCCCCTCGTCAATTACCTGAACTTCCTGTTGCTTGTCGCTTGTCTGGCCTAGAGCCACTCGCTATTGATAAAGACTCTTTATTTATCAATGTCGGTGAGCGTACGAATGTAACCGGTTCTGCGCGTTTTAAGCGCTTAATTAAAGAAGAGCTGTACGATGAAGCGCTCGATGTGGCTCGTCAACAAGTTGAAAATGGCGCTCAAATTATCGATATCAACATGGATGAAGGCATGTTGGATGCACAAGCTTGTATGGTTCGCTTTTTAAACCTTTGTGCGTCAGAACCTGAAATCTCAAAAGTACCAATCATGGTTGACTCTTCCAAGTGGGAGGTTATTGAAGCCGGTCTTAAGTGCATCCAAGGCAAAGGCATTGTTAACTCGATCTCTCTCAAAGAAGGCAAAGAGAAATTCGTTGAACAAGCTAAGTTGATCCGCCGTTACGGTGCGGCTGTGATTGTGATGGCGTTTGATGAGATTGGGCAAGCAGATACACGTGAGCGCAAAGTAGAAATTTGTACCAACGCTTACCGAATTCTTGTTGATGAAGTGGGCTTTCCACCAGAAGACATCATTTTTGACCCAAACATTTTTGCCATTGCTACGGGGATCGAGGAGCATAATAACTACGCGGTGGATTTCATTGAAGCCGTTGGCGATATCAAACGTGATTTACCACATGCGATGATCTCGGGTGGTGTTTCTAACGTCTCATTCTCTTTCCGTGGCAATAACTATGTACGTGAAGCGATTCACGCGGTGTTCCTCTACCACTGTTTTAAAAATGGTATGGATATGGGGATTGTGAATGCGGGTCAGTTAGAAATCTACGATAACGTGCCTGAAAAATTGCGTGAGGCTGTGGAAGATGTCGTTCTTAACCGTCGTGATGACGCCACTGAGAGATTGTTAGATATCGCGGCGGAATATGCAGGCAAAGGGGTAGGTAAAGAGGAGGATGCCTCTGCACTTGAGTGGAGAACTTGGCCTGTTGAAAAGCGCTTAGAGCACGCGTTAGTGAAAGGAATAACTGAGTTCATCGTTGATGATACCGAAGAGGCTCGTGTCAACGCTTCAAAGCCATTAGAGGTGATTGAAGGCCCACTAATGGATGGGATGAACGTCGTCGGAGACTTGTTTGGTGAAGGTAAAATGTTCCTTCCTCAGGTCGTAAAATCTGCACGAGTGATGAAGCAAGCAGTCGCGCATCTGGAGCCCTACATCAATGCAGAAAAGCAGGTGGGTCAAACAAACGGTAAGATTTTGCTAGCGACGGTCAAAGGTGATGTACATGATATCGGGAAAAATATCGTTGGCGTTGTATTGCAGTGCAATAACTACGAAATTATCGATCTTGGTGTCATGGTTCCTTGCGAAAAGATCTTAAAAGTAGCGCAAGAAGAAAACGTCGATATTATTGGTTTATCAGGGTTGATCACGCCTTCATTAGACGAAATGGTGCATGTTGCAAAAGAGATGGAGCGTCTCGACTTTAACTTACCTCTTCTCATCGGTGGCGCAACAACGTCAAAAGCCCATACAGCAGTTAAGATTGAGCAAAATTACAAGCATCCAGTGGTTTACGTGAACAACGCCTCACGTGCAGTGGGCGTATGTACTTCTCTTCTGTCAGATGAACGTCGCCCTGAATTTGTTGAAAAACTTCAAGCTGATTACGAACGAGTACGTGATCAACATAATCGAAAGAAACCGAGAACCAAACCAGTGACATTAGAAGCGGCTCGAGCGAATAAAGTTGCGATCGATTGGGAAGCTTATACTCCTCCAGTGCCTGTTAAGCCTGGCATTCATATCTTCGATGATTTTGATGTGGCTATATTACGTCAATACATCGATTGGACACCATTCTTTATGACTTGGTCACTTGTGGGTAAGTATCCAACAATTTTCCAACATGAAGAAGTTGGTGAAGAAGCAAAACGTTTATTCGAAGATGCCAACGAGTTACTTGATCGAGTTGAGCGAGAAGGCCTGTTAAAAGCGCGTGGAATGTGTGGCTTATTCCCTGCTGCGAGCGTGGGGGACGACATTGAAGTTTATGCTGATGAAACTCGTACCGACGTTGTGAAAGTATTACGTAACTTGCGACAACAGACCGAGAAACCAAAAGGATTCAACTATTGTTTATCCGACTACATCGCACCTAAAGAGTCGGGTAAACATGATTGGATAGGGGCATTTGCTGTCACTGGTGGTATTGGTGAACGAGAGCTTGCTGATGAATACAAAGCACAGGGAGATGATTACAACGCAATTATGATTCAAGCGGTGGCGGATCGCCTAGCCGAAGCGTTTGCTGAGTATTTGCATGAGCGTGTCCGTAAAGAAATTTGGGGTTATGCTGCGGATGAAGATTTATCTAACGATGATCTCATTCGTGAAAAATACCAAGGTATTCGCCCTGCACCAGGTTATCCAGCGTGCCCTGAGCATACTGAAAAAGGACCGCTTTGGGAGCTACTTAATGTGGAAGAGAATATTGGCATGACTCTAACCTCCAGCTATGCAATGTATCCGGGTGCGTCAGTATCTGGTTGGTACTTCTCTCATCCTGACTCACGTTACTTTGCGATCGCACAGATCCAAGAAGATCAGCTAGAGAGTTACGCCGATCGTAAGGGGTGGGATAGGATCGAGGCTGAAAAATGGTTAGGGCCAAACATTAATGGTTAAATTGATGTTTACCTCGTCCAAATATAACAACTAATGAAACAACAAAGGGCTGCAGATACGCAGCCCTTTGTTTTATTGAGTTGAACTTACTTCTCAAACAACTCCGTGTGGAGTTTTTGTATGGCTTGTTTCGATACCGATTCATGGAGCAAGAAGCATAAGTTGTGAGGGCTAGCGCCATAACAAATCATGCGTAGGTTAAAATCTTCTAGCGTGCCAAAAACCTGTTTCGCGTAGCCTTTACTCTCACTCATGTTGTTACCAATGAGAGCAACGAGGCATAGGTCATGTTCAACTTCTACCTTACATAACTCTTCTAACTCTTCTCGTGCAGCTTGCGGCAGCTGTGGTGCTCCGCCAGATGTATCAGTTTGATCAAGTGTTAACGATACACTGATTTCAGATGTCGTGATCAAATCGACAGAGATCTTATGCTTTGCAAGGATCTCAAAGACCTTTGCTAAGAAACCGTATGCGTGGAACATATTGGCGCTGCGTAGCGTTACCATGGTTTGGTTACAACGCAAAGCTAGCGCACGGAATAACGGTGAGCTTTCGACTTGGTGGCGAATCCAAGTTCCCCCTTTTTCAGGCTCTTTCGATGACCCCACAAATACCGGAATGTCGTGGCGCAATGCAGGTACTAGCGTAGAAGGGTGAAGGATTTTAGCGCCAAAGTTAGCCATTTCTGAAGCTTCACTAAAGCTGATCTCAGGAATTGGTGAGGCTTTTGGCGCAATTCGCGGGTCTGTTGTGTAGATGCCCGGAACATCAGTCCAGATTTCTAACCCTGCCGCTTTGACGCTCTCAGCAATTAAGGCGGCGCTGTAATCGCTGCCTCCTCGACCTAGTGTTGTTGTATTACCGGCTTCGTCAGATCCTATGAAGCCTTGAGTAACAACAACGGATTGTTGGCAAAGTGGTACGAGTTTATCTTGCGCAAGCGTCGAAATTGCTTCAATGTTTGGCTCTGCGCGACCAAAGTTGTCATCAGTACGCAGCACATCGCGGATATCAAAGCGCACAGCTTGAATGCCTCGCTCACACATTAACTGAGTTAGAATATGCGTCGACATGAGTTCGCCACATGCGACTAAATGATCGGTTAACTTCGCACTAGCTTGGATAGATGCAGCCTCGGCCAGGCTGGTTACGGTATCTAATATGCCATACACCTCGGCAGCAGTTTTCGTGCTGTCTTCGAGCTGAGTTAAAATGGCGTCATGAATGTTGGCCAGATTTTGCAGCAGCTCAGTACGGTGCGTTTGATCCTGAACACCGTTGGCGAGTTCTACCAATAGGTTGGTGACGCCAGAGCAAGCGCTGCTCACGACCAGGCGAGTATTTGGATTGTTTTCGATAATGGTGGCGCAACGACTCATTGCCTCAAAGTTGGCAACACTGGTTCCACCGAATTTAGCTACGTTAAATGCGCTCACTGCGTTCTCCCACGACTTCCTAAAAAATTGTACATCCAATGTTTAGTGAGAAAAGGAACAGAGCAAAAAGAGAGGTATTTAGAATGCTATTTGAAAAATTTACCCTCAGAAGCCCTTCATCAGACTGCGCTGATGACAGTTGATGGGATTCAGCCCAATTCAACCGACAAGTCAAATCCTGCAACTTTGACTTACCTCGGCACTACTCCCCCTCAATGATTGGTGTTGGAATTGCGGTTCCACAAATCATCTACCTGGGTAGCGCTCCTCTTCTACATAAAGCTCAAACATTGAACGGTTTTGAGGCCTTAATGTCAATCAATATTTCAACCTTTATGGTGTTTTTTATTAACGATTTTGTGACACTGGTTTGACCTCCATACTTACGGCTAATTGCTGATAGAGGAAAAATCTATTAGGGTGAAGAACCCTACACCTGAGCCATGTTATTGAATAGAACTTTTAGAATGCTCAGGATAAAAGATAATCAAGGAGCTGACATGTCGATCCAAAGCTTTATTCCGCCTCACCGTATTTTAATGGGACCTGGTCCTTCTGATATTTATCCTCAAGTGTTACAAGCACTAAGCCGTCCTACGGTAGGTCACCTTGATCCTCTGTTTATCGGTATGATGGATGAGCTCAAGCAGCTATTGAAGTATGCCTTTCAAACTGACAATGAGTTCACTATTGCGGTTTCAGCGCCTGGTAGCGCAGGGATGGAAACCTGCTTTGTAAACTTGATCGAGAAAGGCGACAAAGTGATCGTCTGCCGTAACGGTGTATTTGGTGAACGCATGCGCGAAAATGTCGTCCGTGCTGGTGGCGAAGTTGTTATCGTCGATGATGAATGGGGGACGCCTGTTTCCATTGATAAAGTCGAGCAAGCACTCGAACAGCACCCAGATACAAAAATTCTTGCTTTTGTGCATGCGGAAACCTCAACTGGTGCAGTCAGTGATGCTCAAGCATTGGGTAAGCTGGCGAAACAGCATAATGCATTATCTATTGTTGATGCGGTGACATCGCTTGGTGGTGTGCCGTTAAAAGTGGATGAATGGCAACTGGATGCGGTTTACTCTGGTAGTCAAAAATGTTTGTCATGTGTACCTGGGCTCTCACCAGTGACGTTTTCTCCTGCCGCGTTTGAAAAGATTCAAGCAAGAACAACACCAGTACAGAGTTGGTTCCTCGATCAGAGTTTAGTTTTGGGGTATTGGAGTGGAGAAGGCAAGCGTAGTTACCATCATACGGCGCCAGTTAATAGCTTGTATGCGCTTCATGAAGCTTTATTGATACTGAAAAATGAAGGATTAGAAAACGCTTGGGCTCGTCACCAACTGATGCATGAAAAACTCAAAAATGGCTTACAAAAGTTAGGCTTTGAATTTGTTGTGGACGAAGCCCATCGGTTGCCACAATTAAATGCGATTTACGTGCCTGAAGGAGTTGATGAAGCAAAAGTTCGTGCTCACTTGCTAGAAACCTATAACCTAGAAATTGGTGCAGGCCTTGGGGCATTAGCTGGTAAAGCGTGGCGTATTGGCTTAATGGGTTACGGCGCTCGATCTGAAAACGTTGCGCTGTGCTTAAAAGCGTTAGAAGAGTCACTCACTGAATAAAATCATACAGCAATGAGATAAAGAAAAGCGAAGGTCATCCCTTCGCTTTTTGGTATTTATTACTCAGCTCCTGCAGTGGGGGCTGGTGAGGCAGATATTGCTTGAGAAGGTGGCTGGTAATTGACGTCACTGAAATCAATCTTCGGGAACAAAAACTGCGCTTCAGCTCTAATTTGCTCCGCTTTACTTGAGTCATCTAAGCCTTGGTAGGCCAAAATCAAATTATTATAAAATGCAGGGCGAGGCTTATCTTTGATGATTTTTAGCGACCAATCGATATAAGGCTGAATCAAGGTTGCGTCTTGTTGGTACAGCCCAAGGTTTAAAAACGTGCTATAGACATCCCAATCAAACCTGTCTTTCCAAACTACAGGGTTACTGACTTGATTCAGAATATCAGGGTTAGTTGGTCTAGTAGTCTCAAACTTCGTCAATACATAATTCGTATGTAATGCGCTTACCATGTAAAACGTAAACGCAACGGGAAGTACCAAACTAAAAACACGCAGCAAGCTTTTGGTTACATTACTAAAGCCGACTTGTCGATAACGAGAGACGCGCTGATCGACCCAGTACAGTAGGATAACGAAGATCAACCAATGCACGAGAGAGTGGTAGAAAGGGTATTCCAGTTGTGAGTGCAATACGATAGGTATAAACAAGGCCAGCAACGCAAGACGAGTTCCGCGTTTGGCTTGATAGATTCGATACAGTACCAGTGCCATCGCTAAGAAGATGCCGAGTATTGGCAGCAAGCCACCTTCTACTCCCCAGTAAAGCAGCTCGTTATGCGGATGATCCATGGCTGGCAAACCAGCTGGGTAATTCTCATTTAGGGCATGTTGACGAGCCGTATACAGCATGTACTCAGATTCAAACTTACCATATCCATAACCAGTAAAAGGCTTTTCAATCACCATGTCTAATGTTTGCGGAAAAGTATACGCTCGAGGAGACTCCATATTTACTTTTTCTGCGGCTAACCCACCTCCATCAGGAAAGGCAAGATGCATGACAACGACTGAGAGTAAGAGCCCACTTACAAGTGACACAACCCAGCGGATAAAGCGCCCTTTGGTTGCAAAGCGGTACATGTATGGAATGACCAACAACACGGCGATGACCGAGGCTAACCAACCAGTGCGTGAAGCCAACGCCACAATTAGTGGTAAAGTTAAAACTGGTACGGCATAGAGAAGGTAAACATCGCTTAACTTACGATCGTATTTGTAGGGCTGACGTGCAAGTAAATAGCTGGCAATCACCAACCCTGTCGCAAGAAAGCTGGCCATTACATTGGGCTGTTGGAAAATACCATAAGGACGATTGGCCACCGTGTCGTAACCAAACGGATTGCCTGGTTTGAGATACAGATATTGTGTCAAACCAAAAATGGCTTCGATAACAACCGCAAGGACAATGAACCATAATAGGCGTTGGCGATGTTTATTACTGAAATGAAATTGTTGTAAAACAATAAAGAACAGGACACCACACCACAGGCCAATGAGCTTATTGGCTGCCAAACTGCTATTCGCATTTGGGTACAGAATGGGCACCGTCATGATAAGAGTACTAATGAACAAGCCGATGGTTAGTTTTGAGTAACGTAGTACTCGATTATTCGCAAGTTGGTAACACCCAATGCCTAATGCAAAGCTAAAAGCAATCCAAGTTGTCGCATTGAACGAAAGCGAAAGCCCCGAACCGCCGGGGTTGGGCATGAAAAAGTGCATTGCCAACACAAATAGTGTTGCCAAGGCAATGAGAAACTTGCGATTGAGGGGAACCTGTACTTTTTCGGGAGAAAGCTTTGTTCCACTTACATGTATAGTAGCCATAGTTATTGCGTTGTTTTGAATGAAAAAAGACCAGCACTTGCTGGTCTCGATACTTTACCTGTTTTTTCTACTTCAACATAGGCTTGAGGAAGTGAGCTGTGTGCGACCCCTCGATTTGCGACACATCTTCCGGAGTGCCTTGAGCGATTATCTCGCCGCCACCCTGACCCCCTTCAGGACCAAGATCGATAATCCAGTCCGCAGTCTTAATGACGTCCAGGTTATGCTCGATCACCACGACAGTATTTCCGTGGTCGCGAAGTCTGTGCAGTACAGTGAGCAACTGCTGGATATCATGGAAGTGCAAGCCGGTTGTTGGTTCATCCAAAATGTACAAGGTTTTTCCTGTATCACGTTTGGATAGCTCTCGCGCCAGTTTCACACGCTGTGCTTCACCACCGGAGAGTGTTGTTGCCGCTTGACCCAATCGTATGTACGACAAACCCACATCCATCAGTGTTTGTAGTTTGCGAGCGATGGCAGGAACTGGATCGAAGAAGGTGCGTGCATCTTCGACCGTCATTTCTAGTACTTCATCAATAGTTTTACCTTTGTAACGTACTTCGAGCGTTTCACGGTTGTAGCGTTTACCTTTACACACATCACATGGCACATAAACATCTGGTAGGAAATGCATTTCTACTTTGATAACACCGTCACCCTGACAGGCCTCACAACGACCACCGCGTACGTTAAAACTAAAACGGCCCGGCTTGTAACCGCGAGAACGCGACTCCTGTGTGCCTGCAAACAGTTCACGGATTGGTGTAAAGATCCCCGTATAGGTTGCAGGGTTAGAGCGAGGTGTACGGCCAATTGGGCTTTGATCGATATCGATGACTTTATCGAAGTGCTCTAGACCTTTAATCGATTTATAAGGTGAAGGCTGAGCCGTTGTCGCTCCGTTAAGTTGGGTATGCGCAATTTTAAAGAAAGTATCATTAATCAGCGTTGATTTACCTGAGCCAGATACCCCTGTAATACAGCTGAATAACCCAACAGGAATTGAAAGGTTAACGTTTTTAAGGTTATTACCTGTTGCGCCTAATAGCTCAACCGTTTTTTTCGGATCTCGCGGCGTGCGATCTTTCGGTACTGTGATTTCTTTAACACCACTTAAGTACTGACCTGTCAGAGAATTCGGATTCGCGACTATCTCTTCCATGGTGCCTTCCGCAACAACATTACCACCATGTACGCCAGCACCAGGACCAATATCTATGACATGATCTGCACAGCGAATCGCATCTTCATCGTGTTCTACCACAAGTACGGTATTACCTAAATCGCGCAAATGAGTCAGTGTTTTTAGGAGTCGTTCGTTATCACGCTGGTGGAGGCCAATCGACGGTTCATCTAAGACGTACATGACACCAACAAGACCTGCACCAATTTGGCTTGCTAAACGAATACGTTGAGCTTCACCGCCTGATAAGGTTTCTGCACTGCGTGATAAGTTTAGGTAGTTCAAACCGACGTTAACTAAGAATTGCAGGCGGTCGTTGATTTCCTTCATCACTTTTTCAGCGATTTGGGCGCGTTGACCTTCCAGTTTCAAGGAATGGAAGAATTCCAATGCATCAGCAATGCTGAGTTCAACAATCTCAGGTAGTGTCGTATCAGCAATAAACACGTTACGTGCTTCAAGGCGTAGACGAGTACCGCCACAGCTTGAACAAGATTTAGTGGAGATGTATTTTGCAAGCTCTTCACGGACAGAGTTGGATTCTGTATCACGATAGCGACGTTCTAGGGTATTCAGAATACCTTCGAATGGATGGCGTTTAACGCGAATATCGCCACGATCGTTGATGTATTTAAACTCAATCTCAGTACGACCTGAGCCCTTTAGAATGACATCTTGCGTTTTCTTTGGCAGAGAATTAAAAGGGGCATGGAGGTCAAAACCATAATGATCGGCCAATGAGGTGAGCATTTGGAAGTAGTAGTAGTTCTTTTGATCCCAACCGCGAATCGCACCTTGTGCCAAGCTTAATGAATCATCTTGAATGACTCGGCTTGGATCGAAGTATTGTTGAACACCCAAGCCATCACAAGTGCCACATGCACCAGCAGGGTTGTTGAATGAGAAAAGTCGCGGCTCTAACTCTTGCATGCTGTAACCACATTGTGGACAAGCGAAGTTGGCGGAGAAAATAATCTCTTCACCGTCGCCATCCATTGGCGCGACAACCGCAATTCCGCCTGATAATTCGAGCGTGGTCTCGAAAGATTCGGCCAAGCGCTGTTGTAAGTCTGGACGAACTTTAAAGCGGTCTACCACAACTTCAATGGTGTGCTTTTTATGTAGTTCAAGGGTTGGAGGATCGGAAAGATCGCAAGTTTCTCCATCAATACGCGCACGAATAAAGCCTTGAGCCGCTAAGTTCTCAAGTGTTTTAACATGCTCACCTTTACGTTCTTTGACAATAGGTGCCAATAGCATCATTTTGCTGCCTTCCGGCATCTCTAGGACTTTGTCCACCATTTGACTGATGGTTTGTGCAGCAAGAGGGGCATGGTGCGTTGGACAGCGGGGTTCGCCCACACGAGCATACAATAGACGTAAGTAGTCGTAGACTTCGGTAATTGTACCGACGGTTGAACGCGGGTTATGAGAAGTAGATTTCTGTTCAATAGAAATCGCAGGTGATAACCCTTCAATGTGGTCGACATCGGGTTTTTCCATCAGAGACAAAAACTGACGAGCGTAGGCAGAGAGAGACTCTACGTAGCGTCGTTGGCCTTCTGCATACAATGTATCGAAAGCGAGAGAGGATTTACCGGAGCCACTTAGTCCAGTAATGACAATCAGTTTATCGCGAGGGATTGTAAGATTAATGTCTTTAAGGTTATGGGTTCGGGCACCGCGAACTTCTATTTTATCCATCGTTTTTGCTCTATGTATAACCAAGTGGGGCAAGTATTACATAGTGTGAGAAATGTGCAAAGAAAATTACTGGATAAAAAAACAGTAAAGTAAAAAGCCCAGCGTTGTGCTGGGCTTTCGATACAGTAATTTCGTACTACGACGATGCTTTATACAGCTTTTTGTGTTGCGTGCTTACCTAGCTCAGAGGTTTTTTCATCTTTTAGATACAGGTTTTCAAAACAATAGTTAGTTGCTTCGATGTAACCTTCAACGCTACCACAGTCAAAGCGTTTGCCCTTGAATTTGTAAGCCAATACACAGCCCGCTTTTGCTTGTTTTAGCAGCGCGTCAGTGATTTGAATTTCACCACCTTTACCAGGTTCAGTGTTTTCAATCAGTTCAAAAATATCGGGAGTCAGGATGTAGCGGCCAATGATAGCAAGGTTGCTAGGCGCCGTGCCTTTCTCTGGTTTTTCTACCATGTCGTCTACGCGATAGATGTCGTCTTTGATCATTTCACCAGAGATAACGCCGTATTTGTGTGTTTCTTCGGCTGGTACTTCTTGCACTGCAACGATAGAACAGCGGAACTGCTTAAATAGTGCCACCATCTGAGCCAGTACGCCCTCTTGCTCGTTCACACAAAGGTCATCAGCAAGAACAACAGCAAATGGCTCATCGCCTACCAATTCTCGTCCAGTTAGAATCGCGTGGCCCAAGCCTTTCATTTCGCGTTGACGTATATAAGTGAAGTTTGCAGATTCAATGATTTCACGGATATCTACCAACAGCTCTTCTTTGTTGGTACCGCTAATCTGATGTTCCAGTTCGTAGTTCTTATCAAAGTGGTCCATGATCGAGTGCTTGCCACGACCTGTCACAATACACATGCCGTTCATACCAGCTTGGATTGCTTCTTCGACACCGTATTCAATAAGCGGTTTGTTAACGACTGGCATCATCTCTTTTGGCATAGATTTCGTTGCCGGTAGGAAGCGTGTGCCATAGCCTGCAGCAGGGAACAGACATTTTTTTATCATTGGGGGAATATCCTATCTCGTTTTTATCAAGAATCTGCGCATAACTTTAACACGAGAGGTATCAATGAATCATGAATAAAGTAGGAAAAAATGTGAGACTCGGTGCGGAAAAAAGATGAGCGACTCGTCATTTCAGTTATCAGAGCCGCTAACATTGCATCACGACATTAAGTTTTGGTCTGCCCAGGCGATTGCCTGTACTCGGTTCTTTACGGATAGCTTTTTGAATATCTGATACAAGTGCGATTTGATGGTGAATTCACTGACGAATAACTCTTCGGCCATCTGACTGTTCGAGGCGCCAGCTTGTAGGCAACGCAGTACTTGTAGCTCACGAATGGTTAGGTCTACCGTAGCTGGTGCAGTATGAGTATTAATGACATTGCGGTAATAGTGTAAAAGTTGACTGGTTACATTACGCGGCAGCCAGTTTTGACCGTTAACAATGCCTTTTAACCCTTCTCCAATTTGCTCTAGCGTATCTTCAGAATAAAACACACCTTTTAATTGACCAAATGAAAGAAGTTCATCTGTGGTTAGTCTTTTAGGCACGTTGAAGACAACGGTTTCAAAGTTTTTCCATACAAGAGGCAAGTTTTTGATCGATTGAACAAGTGATTTATGTTCACTGAAGTCGATCAGTAGAATTTTATTACGGTGTTGTGGCTTGGCTTCCATGAGTGCTGCGGTTGAAATCACCGGGATGCTCATATCAACGTACTTTTCGAGTGCCGCCACTTTTTTTTGCGCATTATCTTCCATACTGATCAGAAATAGCTTTCTTGCGTAAGCCGACTTTCTCACGTGTTCCAATCTCCCTGGGTTCAATAGAAGCCATAAACTGGCATTAAAGAGAGGCCATAACCATCGCTTTACTGAATAAATGCGTTCGAATTCAAAGCTTCACGAAACGATGTCTGCAACGCGAATCAAAAATGCTACACACGTAAGTTGAAATACGATTTGGGTTCTAGAGGATGACTCAATAGATCACAATGGTATTAGACTTTAATCAAAACATTAAAGCGTGCTATTCTAATGCGCTAAAATTTTATATATCCAGAGTGAAACGGAGCACATCATGGCCAGCCGTGG
Organism: Vibrio sp. Vb2131; assembly: GCF_033338535.1. Classification (NCBI taxonomy): domain Bacteria; kingdom Pseudomonadati; phylum Pseudomonadota; class Gammaproteobacteria; order Vibrionales; family Vibrionaceae; genus Vibrio; species Vibrio sp. Vb2131. The sequence goes on along the minus strand of NZ_JAWOSW010000017.1, from coordinate 104,101 downwards.
AATTAACAAAGTTATTTTGGTGGGGAATCTAGGTAACGACCCTGAAATTCGTTACATGCCGAATGGCGGTGCAGTAGCAAACATTACTATTGCGACTTCTGATTCATGGCGTGATAAAGCGACTGGCGAACAGCGCGAAAAAACGGAATGGCACCGTGTTGTGTTGTTCGGCAAACTTGCGGAAGTAGCAGGTGAGTACTTGCGTAAAGGCTCTCAAGTTTACATTGAAGGGCAACTGCAAACTCGCAAATGGCAAGATCAAAGTGGTCAAGATCGCTACTCAACTGAAGTCGTTGTTCAAGGCTTCAATGGTGTTATGCAAATGCTTGGCGGTCGTGCTCAAGGTGGCGGTGCACCTATGGGCGGTCAACAGCAGCAACAAGGTGGATGGGGTCAGCCTCAACAGCCAGCTCAGCAGCAGTACAATGCGCCTCAGCAACAGCAACCACAACAACAGGCTCCGCAGCAATCACAGCAGCAGTACAATGAGCCACCAATGGATTTTGACGACGATATCCCGTTCTAAATTCTGCTTATGCTTGAATCGAAAAGGCCGCGAATATCGCGGCCTTTTTTATTGTCGCAATCTGATGATCTCACAGGCTTATCTTGGCAAGGTTAGGCGTAACAATAAAACTTATCAATGAGTGTGATTTTCTTTATGCTCCAGCCTCTCACTATCAGACTAATCCGATTGTTTGATGAACTCTTATCAAGTATAAATATTTCAATAAGGTATATGATGAATAAAAAAGGAATTTGGTATTCATGAGGTATACCCCAACTCTTAAGTTAAGCACACGGCTGGTGGCCTTTGTCACCATGATCGTTATCTGCGCCATGTTTATCTTGTTTGTCGGTGGCACCCTCTCTTTTAAACGTCTTGGGCAGGAATATCTCACCCATTATTTAGAAGGGATCGTAGAGGTGGTCGACAAGGAGATGGAAGATCCTGACGCCGCTTATTCTATGCAGCGCTGGATGCCGAAAATGCTGCAGGCTTCCAATATTGTCGAAATGACGTTGTCGACCAACAACGCCGTTGTTTATCGCTTCAAAGATACTTCTCATCAAATGGAAGCGTCAGTCTTGTTTGAGGCTGAGTACCAGTTGACTCACAATCAAGATTACACGATTCACTTTAAAGCAATTCCCCCTTACTTAGGTTACAGCTACTCAATGCAGGCGCTTTGGTCGATCACGCTTGCCGTTATATTGATCATCTTCTGCTTAATGCGCGGCGTGGCATGGCTTAAGGAGCAATTAGAAGGCTCCGAAATGCTCGAAGAGCGAGGCAGAATGATCCTGGCTGGTAGGGTGGAGCAGTATGCCAAAGGTGACAAAAAAGAATGGCCTTACACCGCCAGTGAAGCGCTCGATGTATTAATCGAAGAGTTACAAGATGCGCGTCAAGAGCGAAGCCGATTTGATACCTTTATTCGAACTCAAACCTTCCTTGATAAGCTAACCGGTACCGCTAACCGAGTGTTATTTGATAGCAAGTTGGAATCGGCGTTACTAGAAAGTGGGGCTCGCGGCGCCGTGTTGCTAGTGCGTATTCAAGACTGGAAACTGGTTGAAGAAGAGCAAGATAAGCAAATTACGGATGAGTTTATTGTTGAAGTTGGGAGTTTATTGTCCAATTTAGTTCAACGATACCCAGATGTTGTATTTTCCCGTTATTACGATGCTGATTTTGCGCTTTTTCTACCGCACCAAAGTGCGAAAGATGTGGCTAACCTTGCCTCGCAATGCATTCGCCAGTTAGAAAAGTTAATGCCGCCAGAGCCACTTGATCCAGACAACTGGTGCCATATTGGCATCACCACTTATAAAGAAGGTGAGCGACACAGCCAAATCATTGATGAAGCCGAGACTGCTTTGCGTAGTGCGCAACTACAAAATAACAATAATTGGAGTCGCTTCAAAAAATGGAACCACGATGAAGAAGCTCGCGGAAGTGTGAGGTGGAGAACGTTATTTGACACAGCACTTACACCTGAAAGTGTGATACTCTACGCACAATCTGTGCACCCAATAAGTGACGCGACGCATAAAAAATCATTATATGAAGAGTTAACATGTCGGATTCGCGATCCTGAGAATGGGATTGTTAAAGCGTCTCGGTTCATTTCTGCGATCAGACAGGTTGGTTATGAAGCGCAAATGGATAAGTCGGTTATTAATAAATTCTTAAGAGAGTTTAAGGATAATTTTGATAACTCAAGATCGTATGCGCTCAATTTGAATGTAACGCCATTTTCTAACCGAGAGTACTTTAAATGGTTTCGTGATGAACTCTTACAGTTGTCACGTGAGCAGAGAAAGTGTCTCAGTTTTGAGTTTGTTGAAGCACAATTTGTAAGACACTTAGACTTTATGCGACCAGTCGCTAAAATGCTGGCCGGTTTAGGGTGCCACTTAATGGTTGGGCAGGCTGGGCGTACCATCGTCAGCACTCACTATTTAAAAGAAGTGGACATTCGTTACCTTAAACTTCATCGCAGTTTAGTAGCAAAAATCGACCAACGACATGAAAACCAGCTATTTGTCCGCAGTATGCTAGGTGCGGCGGCAAACAGTAAAACTAAAATTATAGCAGTGGGAATTGAGAATCAGAACGAGCTCAACACATTAATTGAGCTCGGGGTTTATGGTGGGCAAGGGCGTTACTTTTCTGCGGAGCAGCAGTTTCTTCCTCGTCCCCAAGCGTTGCCGAATTCTCAATCAGAATCCCAAGTTAAATTGGGAAGACGAAATCGCTGGCGGAAAAAATAAAGATAATAATCATGGATTTCAAAGCACTATTCGACAAGCTTAAGCGATCATCTAGTGGTGATCGCTCCTGCTTTTTGGTTATTCAGCCAGACGCCGTTTATTTATCATCTTCAATCAAAAGTAGTCGTCCATACCAATTTGATATTTCTGAGTCCAATTGGGAAAAAGCCGTTGAGCAAGCATTGAGCGTTGCAGCGAGTGCGTATGATTCATTAACGGTTATTCTTTCTCATAACTATTACCAGATGTACCAAATCGACAAACCAGTCATGCCGCGTCAAGAATGGCCAGCCGCATTACCGTTTTTGTTGAAAGAACTGATCTCTGAGCGTGCTATCGACATTATTGCCGATGCGGTCGAGTTACCGAATTCAACCAAAGTGCAAGCATACGTCTTATCGCGAAAAATATTGGATAAGATTGTGTTACTGGCCAGTCGAGCCCAGTTACCATTAGAGGCCATTCTTCCTGAAGACGATATTTGGGGAGAGACTGCGGGTGAACTAGGAAACTTCCTATTATTACAACGCAGTGTGCGTGGTCAATTCCGTATAAGCGCTTTTGTCGAAAATACTATTGCGTTCCACCGCTCAATTCGCAGTGTGACGCCACCGTTAACGGGGGTTCCGTCTAGCGATTTACAGATGGACAGTCTGTCGTTAGAACTGCAACGTTCGATTGATTATCTTTCATCTCAGTTACGCCACGTGCAATTACATCAATTGAAAGTGTGCTGCGATGAAGAGGATGAGAGCGAGCTTGTTCAGGCTCTGAATTACCGTTTAAGTACTAAGGTTTCACCGTTATTACCACCAGAACATGAGCTATCAGGACATGTTTTGGCTGACACTGCGGCTACTTCAAATACTCGACGCGTCAACTTATATCCCGATTACTTAAAGCCGAAAAAAGAGCTCCTGACGCTAAAAAATATCGCGTTATCTTGGGGCGTTGCGGCGGCTGCAATTCTATTTTCTTACGGTTATGTGACTTGGCAGAGCAGCGGTTTGGAAGATGAGATTGCTATTGTAAAAAGTAAAGGCGATATCATGAAGTCAGAGCTTGAACGTTATCAAGTCAAGCTACGTAAACATCAACCTGACAATAATAAGCTGGCAGCTAAAGCCCGCTTAGAGCGTGAAGTCAAGGCGAAGCGAGACTCGCTTAAAGCTGTCGGGAAATACGATGACTCGCAACGCACGGGTTACTCTGGCGTGATGCAATCATTAGCGAAGCTAGGAAACCAAGAAATTTCTTTGTCCGAAATTCGAATCAATACCCATACCTTAGACCTGAAGGGACTAGCGAAAAAACCGAGCTCAGTGCCAAATTGGGTCAGCCAATTTAAAAATGAAATTAGCTTGGTTGGCCGAACGTTTGACGACGTCAAAATAGGTCGAAATGATAAGGATATTGTGACGTTTGAACTAAAAACGCGCGAGGATAAAGAGAAATGAACGAATTCTGGCTCTCATTAGAAGGGCGCTTTGGCGAAATGAGTACGCGTGAAAAAGTGCTCACCGCTTTGTGCGGTTTAGTTGTCGTGATCATGTTGCTCTTTACGCTGGTATTGGAGCCAAAGCTTAACGAGATCATCAGTAATGAGAGGCAACTAAGTAATTTAAAGCAAGCCAATCAAAAGATTGAAATCGATACGCTACGTATTCAGGCGCAACTTAAGAAAGATCCAAATGCTGAGATTGATCGCGCGATATCTAATCTGTTAGCTGAGAGTCAGCATCTTTCGATGCAATTAGCGGAGATCATCGAGCATCTTATTACACCTTCGCAAATGGCTGAGCTGCTTGAAAATGTGTTGGAGCAGCAAAGTGGCATTCACCTTTTGTCTCTGCAAACCTTGCCATCTGAGCCAATAACGGAAGATAAAGAAGCATCGCAATACTCTGGTTACTACGTGCATCCTGTTCGTATGGAACTGACTGGTGACTATTTTTCTATTGCTAATTATCTGAATAAATTGGAGAGCCTTCCTGCGAGTTATTACTGGCGCAGCTTTAGTTATAAAGTCGAAGAGTACCCGAAAGCGAAGCTTGTGTTAGAAGTCTACACACTAGGATCTAGAGAGGAGTTTATTGGTGGTTAACAAACTCATCATCTCATTGCTTGTTATGGCAGCGGCAGGAACCGCTTGGGCAAACCAGGACCCAACGGCCCCACTTGGTTGGGAAAAGCCAGCGGTTGAAACGTCAGCGAAACCAAAAGTTAAACGGTACCGACTGCCTAAGCTCAACAGTATTGTGTGTAAGCCAAGTACTGATTGTATCGCGATTATGGATAACAAACTTGTCGAAAAAGGCGAGCTATTTAAGGGTTATCGCGTCGCGAGCATTAATAGTGAATTTGTAACTTTAAAGCGTGGTAACCGTCAGTGGGACCTAGAGCTTTTTGATTTAAACGTAAAACAATAATAACCAGAGCCCGATCAGATATGCGCAAATTAGTTGTAGGAATAACGATTGCTTCTTTAATGGGATGTTCAATGGGTCATCGGAATCCAGTGGAAGTTAAAGAAGCGCTCAATGAATCGATCAATCAAGCGAACAGCCGCACATTGGAAGAAATTCCTTCTTCTGTTGAGGCAGACTTGATGCCAAATTTAGACTCGAACGTTGCATCAGAGCAAGGCACCTCGAAGCGTTTTCGTATTCAAGCGAATGCGGTCGATGCAAGAAGCTTTTTCGCCTCGTTGGTGAAAGGCACAGAGTACAGCGTGGCGATTCACCCATCGGTACAAGGTAATATCACCGTCAACTTGTCAGATGTGACATTGGATGAAGTTCTGAATGTCGTACAGAATATGTATGGCTATGACGTGGTGAAGTCTGGCAAAGTTATTCAAATCTACCCAGCAGGTATGCGTACGGTGACCATTCCAGTCGATTACCTGCAGTTCAAGCGTTCTGGTCGCTCATTAACCAGCATTGTTACGGGCTCTGTAACCTCGGCTGGTACGTCTAATTCTGGTGGTAGCTCAGACAGTTCTGACTCGTCAGACTCTAACAATGGAAACAACAACGATAGCTCGACCACATCTACGGGCGGTACACGCATCGAAACCATCACTGAAAGTGACTTCTGGCCGATGCTGCAGCAAGCCGTTGCGAATCTAATTGGTTCAGGCAAAGGGCAAAGTGTGGTTGTAACGCCACAAGCGGGAGTTATTACGGTTCGAGCATTTCCAGATGATATTCGCGAAGTACGCGAGTTCTTAGGTGTATCGCAGGAGCGCATGCAGCGCCAGGTCATTCTTGAAGCTAAAATCCTAGAAGTGACGTTGAATGATGGCTACCAACAAGGCATCAACTGGTCAAACTTATCGGCGTCAATTGGTAACTCGGGTAGTATCGTAGTCAACCGCCCTGCGTCGACATTACCACCATTGGATGCGATTGGCACGCTATTGGGCGGTCAAACTAACGTGACTATTTCGGATGGTAACTTCAATGCCGTGTTGAGCTTCATGTCTACGCAAGGTGACTTGAACGTCCTTTCGAGCCCTCGTATTACCGCTGCCAACAACCAAAAATCTGTCATCAAAGTGGGTACCGATGAGTACTTTGTTACCGAGCTATCGAGCAATGCAGGCAACGGTGAAAACTCAAATGCAGTTCCTGAAGTGGAACTGACGCCATTCTTCTCGGGTATTTCCCTCGATGTGACTCCGCAAATTGATAACAAAGGCAATGTGTTCCTGCATGTTCACCCCGCAGTTATTGAAGTCACGGAAGAAGTGAAGCAATTGAACTTGGGCGGAGATTTCCAAAACATCCAACTGCCATTAGCGAAAAGCTCTATTCGTGAATCAGACTCGGTTATTCGTGCTAAAGATGGCGATGTTGTGGTTATCGGCGGGTTGATGAAACAGCAAAATCGTGAGCTTGTTTCTAAAGTCCCATTTTTGGGCGATGTACCAGCACTGGGGCATTTGTTCCGCAACGTGAATAACGTAACTGAGAAAACAGAATTGGTCATCTTGCTAAAACCGACCGTAGTTGGCGTGAACTCTTGGCAGAAAGAGCTAGAGCGCTCTCGTGATCTGCTGCAAGAGTGGTTCCCAGATGCGCAATAAGCGCTGGGAAAGGTTCTGTTTTTCAATAGGTTTGTGATTCGAGTATGTACTTGTCACACTTTGGATTCCGAGTTCAGCCTTTTTCGTTAACCCCAAATACAGAAATGTTCTTGGGGTTAGTCCCTCACTATGAGGCGATCCAAACCATCCTAGCTGCCGTGCAAATGGGAGAAGGGGTGATTAAGGTGACGGGAGAAGTAGGCACTGGAAAAACCATGGTATGCCGTAAGCTGATCGAGCAGATTGAATCTGAAGTTGAGCTTATTTACTTACCCAATCCAGTGTTGAATGGGGAACAGTTGCAGTTTGCTGTCGCCAGAGAGTTGGGTATCGAGAACGATGATCCGCTGCGTATCGTTTCCCTCATTCAAGAGCACTTGATTCAAGTACATTACTTGGGAAAGAAAACCGTCTTGATCGTTGATGAAGCGCAAGCTCTTTCCCCACAAGCTTTAGAAACATTGCGTCTATTTGGCAACCTAGAAACGGAACAAGATAAGCTCATTCAATTGGTGTTATTCGGACAACCTGAGTTGGATGAAAGATTGGCTAACCATGAGCTAAGGCAGTTTCGTCAACGCATTACGTTTAGCTGCCAGTTACGTCCTCTCTCTATCGATGAAGGCGTGGCTTATATCAATAATCGTTTAGATAAAGCAGGCAATGGGGCGCACATTTTTTCTATTGAACAGAAAAAAGCGATTTGGCGTTCATCCATGGGGATTCCGCGCTTGATAAACCAAATTAGCCACAAGTCGTTGCTTGCTGCATTTAATGAGCGTTGCACACTATTGAAAAATCATCACGTTTACGCCGCTATGCACGATACGTTTGATGCCCGTAAACCTAAGTTTAAAACACCCGTATTTTGGGGATGGAGTCAACCTTGAGTGCCATCAATAAAGCATTATCAGAACTTGCTGAAAAAACATCGCCGTCAGAGCTTACTCGTGCGGAGATTCCAAGTGTCTCACGCAGTAAACCTTGGCTTTGGCTTGTCGCCGGTTTTTCGTTAAGCCTTGCGGTTGGTAGCTGGGCGGTCTCTCGCGGTCCTGTTCCTTCAGGCGAGCTATCACAGTTTCAAACCGACGCTATGCCATTGTCGTCTGTGAATGTCTCACCAATTGTTTCATCGGAGCGCACTCATTCGCCAACGAGTAAAATGACGCCCGATACAACTCATGTGGTTTACACTAAACCAGCCACACAGCCGGTAGCGCAACAGCCTCACATGCAAGAGACTGATAGGTTCACGCCAAGATCTGAGATAAATACCGCCTCTGAAGAGGCAGTTTTACTCGCGCAGTTAGCAACGATGCCGAGCGAGGAACAATACGATCCCGTAACCCGCACGACATCAGAAAACAGCTCAATGCGTATTGAGCAGGTTGAGCTTACACATCGTCAATTATCTCTTAAAGCGGTTAGCCGAGCGGAAAAAGCACTGGATGCTAACGATATGCAAACGGCGTTATCGGCTTATGCCGAGGCGTTGCGTTATGAGCCAATGAATGCAGACACGCGTCAAAAGTTATCAGCGTTGTACTTTGGTAAAGGTGACACACGTAAAGCATATGAGATTATTCAAGAAGGCATTAACCTAGATACGAACAACCAAGTACTTCGCTTGGCCTTGTCTAAGTTGTTAGTGAAAGCTAATCAACCTGAAGCGGCGCTGAGCCCGCTTGTTCATTTGCCTCCAGTACCAAGTCGAGATTACTTGGCGATGCGTGCGGCATTGGCACAAAAACACAAGCAAAATGACATTGCGCTTGAGAGCTATCAACTCCTCACTCAGCGTGAACCGGAAAACGCACGCTGGTGGTTAGGTTTAGCTATTCAACAAGAGCGTGCCCTGGCTTTTACTACCGCGATCAACTCTTACAACCAAGCCCTGGGTAAAGTTGGCATTTCGAATCAATCGCAAGCATTTATCCGTGACCGTTTGAGCATCTTGAAAGAGTTGGAGAGCGCACAATGAAAATTCAGTTGAGAAAACGCTTGGGCGATCTTCTGGTTGAGGAAGGTATCGTCTCTGAAGAACAAATCCAGCAAGCACTAAACGCACAACGCAGTACCGGGCAGAAGTTAGGGGATGCGTTAATTGACCTTGGCTTTATTACTGAAAAGCAAATGTTGGACTTCTTGTCTCAGCAGCTTGGTTTGCCACTGATCGATCTTGGTCGTGCACCTGTGGATGCCGAAGCCGTGCAGATTTTACCTGAGGTACACGCTCGTCGCTTACGTGCGATGGTCGTTGCTCGAAATGGGGACACCCTGCGCGTTGCTATGAGCGACCCTGCGGACTTGTTCACTCAAGAATCATTGATGAACTTGTTAGGTCAATACAACCTTGAGTTCATTGTGGCTTCAGAGCGTCAGCTTATTTCAAGCTTTGACCGTTATTACCGCCGTACTAAAGAGATCGCCTCCTTTGCTGAACAGCTGCATGAAGAGCATAAAGATGTACAAAGCTTTGATTACGGTATTGATGAAGCCGATAGTGAAGAGGTTACCGTTGTAAAGCTGGTTAATTCCATGTTTGAAGATGCGGTACAGGTTGGAGCTTCGGATATTCATATTGAGCCAGACGATCAAGTATTGCGTTTGCGCCAGCGAATTGATGGCGTATTGCATGAAACGCTCTTAAATGAAGTGAATATTGCATCGGCTTTGGTTCTTCGACTGAAGTTGATGGCACACCTAGATATTTCTGAAAAGCGCTTGCCACAAGATGGCCGATTCAATATCAAAGTGCGTGGCCAATCAATTGATATTCGTATGTCGACGTTACCAACGCAGTACGGAGAATCTGTGGTAATGCGTCTGCTTAACCAGTCTGCTGGTTTGCGTCCGTTAGAAGAGTCAGGCTTGCCGCCAGACTTGCTTGCTCGCTTACGTCGACAGCTGGCGCGTCCGCACGGCATGATTTTGGTTACCGGGCCAACAGGTTCCGGTAAAACCACCACGCTTTACGGCGCATTGAGTGAGCTCAACGAACCTGGGAAAAAGATCATTACAGCAGAGGACCCGGTTGAATATCGTCTGCCTCGTATCACTCAGGTACAGGTTAACAGCAAGATCGATCTAACTTTCTCGCGTGTTCTTAGAACCTTTTTACGTCAAGACCCAGACATCATTCTTGTTGGTGAGATGCGTGACCAAGAGACGGTAGAAATTGGTCTGCGAGCTGCACTAACGGGGCATTTAGTATTGAGCACTCTTCACACCAACGATGCTGTCGACAGTGCGTTACGTATGATCGATATGGGTGCGCCGGGTTACTTGGTTGCTAGTGCAGTCAGAGCTGTGGTGGCGCAGCGTCTTGTGCGCCGAGTTTGCCCCGATTGTAAAACAGAAGACCACTTAGATGAGTCTCGCCAGCAGTGGTTAGCTGGGCGTTTCCCAAATCAAGTTAGCACCATTTTTTATAAAGGCGCAGGTTGCCAAAACTGTAATTTGACTGGTTATCGAGGCCGAATCGGTGTGTTTGAAATGCTCGAACTTGAGCAAGAGATGATGGATAAGTTGCGCGCTAATGATGCGGTTGGCTTTGCGCAAGCCGCGCGCCGCTCAGAAAACTATAAGCCGCTGCTTGCCTCGGCGATGGAACTGGCGCTGCAAGGCACCGTCAGCTTGGATGAAGTGATGACCCTAGGTGAAGGTGACGCTTCTGGTAAGACTGATCCCATTTTCATATAGGTAAGTGAATGCCAACTTTTCGTTATCAAGGTCGTACTCTAGACGGCTCATCCACTAACGGCAAAATCGAGGCCGTGAACTCAGAAGCTGCAGCGGAAGCGTTGATGAACAAAGGGATCATCCCGCTCAATGTGCGGTTAGAGAAAGAGTCGGCAAAAAGCCAAATGAGCTTGTCTAAGCTATTTGTGCCAGCCATTCCATTGGAAGTGATCATTCTTTTCTCTCGCCAGTTGTTTAGCTTAACTAAAGCGGGCGTACCGTTGCTGCGTTCTATGCGTGGCCTGCTGCAAAATTGTGAAAACAAACAGCTCAAAGAGGCACTGGAAGATGTCGTTTCTGAACTGAGTAATGGCCGAGGTTTGTCTTCTGCGATGCAGCAACACAGCAAAGTATTCAGCCCACTGTTCGTTTCTATGATCAACGTAGGTGAGAATACGGGTCGACTCGATCAAGCACTATTGCAACTGGCGAATTACTACGAGCAGGAACTCGAGACTCGTAAACGTATCAAAGCGGCGATGCGTTATCCGACGTTTGTCATTATCTTTATCACCATCGCCATGTTTATATTGAATATCTTGGTGATCCCTGAGTTTGCATCGATGTTTACGCGCTTTGGTGTTGAGTTACCACTGCCGACGCGTATTTTGATCGCTACTTCTAATTTCTTTGTTAATTATTGGGTGTTGTTGATTGTGGCAATGATTGGCGCGTTTGCGGTTTTCAGAGCCTGGGTGGCGACGGCTGATGGTCGGGAAAAGTTCGATAAGTTTCGGCTTCGGCTTCCAATTGTGGGCGATATCGTTAATCGCGCGCAGCTTTCCCGTTTTGCCAGAACCTTCTCGTTGATGCTTAAGTCAGGCGTTCCACTTAACCAGTCTTTAGCTTTAGCCGGGGAAGCCCTGGGGAACCGCTTTTTAGAAAATCGAATTCTTGAGATGAAATCCGCGATTGAAGCGGGTAGCACCATCTCAGTGACTGCCATCAACAGTAAAATCTTTACCCCTTTGGTGATTCAGATGATTGCAGTAGGGGAAGAAACCGGCCGTATTGATGAGCTGCTGCTAGAAGTGTCGGATTTTTACGATAGAGAAGTTGATTACGATCTAAAAACACTGACCGCAAGAATAGAACCGCTACTTTTGGTGATTGTCGCAGGCATGGTTATGGTGCTAGCACTGGGTATCTTCCTGCCAATGTGGGGAATGCTAGACATCATCAAAGGCGGCTAATCGGTGGTTGAAAATCAAAGTCGAGCGACGCTAATCGTTTTTGGGGTAATTGCTACCATCATTGCTGTTGGCTTGGCGGTCAAATTACGTCCTGTTACCGAGCAGGCGCAAGTGACCGGAGCGAAGTTGGCGAGAGTTTGGATGCAAGATAGTGTTCAGCGTTATCGTCAAGCTTGGTTAGTACAAGGCGAGCCAAAACATATGCTGATGGATGGTTTTAATCTCACCATGACTGAGGGCGGGCTAGTGTCTCCCTTTACTCAACAAGGTGTTTTAGATTGTGGTTATTGGCTAGCAGTGCATTATCCACAACGTAAAATAATGACTAATAAGTTAATAGATATCAGTGGAGCCATCAAAACTGATCGTTATGTCTGTCAGTATACTTATGAAAATGGTCAGTCGATTGTAGTTATTTCAACAGCTAATCAACTGAAAATAGACGTCGAAATGTCGGCAGAGTGAATTTTTTGACACCTAATCACTATAATTGGTATTGAAAGTCGGTATAATGCAATCATTACCATAAGTAAGACGCTGTAATAGAGGGTAAACAATAATGTGTTTTTCTCATTGCAGCATGAACTGAATAATGGCGAATCGTCATTCTGCTCAAGCGGTAGATACAGTATCCACTTCACGGTCAGTTTTAGTGAACGTTGCTGCCCCAAACCGTTTTGACAATATCCAAAATGGTCGCGTGACCTAAACGAAACTTTGCAGTTGTACTGCATGCTTACATAGAGAGAGTAAACAATGAAAAGACAAGGTGGTTTCACCCTTATCGAATTGGTAGTGGTAATTGTAATCCTAGGTATTCTAGCGGTAACTGCAGCACCACGCTTCCTTAACCTACAAGATGATGCTCGAGCTTCTGCACTTCAAGGTCTGAAAGGCGCGATTGATGGGGCTTCAGGCATTGTATATGGTAAGGCAGCAATCAAGAGCCAAGAAACTGGTGAAAATGGAGCGATTAGTGTTGCTGGCTCAACTTTACAGCTGGATTATGGTTACCCTGAAGCAACTACAGAGGCTCTTAAGCTAGCGGTCGATGGTATTGATTCTGGAGACTGGGAGCTTATTGCAGACAATAGCAATAAAGATCCTGCAAACATGGTATACGGCATTAAAGGCTACAGTAAGAGCTGTGTTAGATACACTGCTGCTACAGGTGATAACACTCCAGCGAAAACTGAGATTGTTGCTAGTTCTGCAGTATGTACTAAGTAATACATTGATAAAGGCCAGCTAGTCTGGCCTTTAATCTCTCTACTTTGGTTAATTTCGGAATAGTTCATATGCGTAAATCATCGGGTCTTAGTGCAATAGAGTTTGTAGTTGTGCTGATTATCTTAGGTGTGATCGGTTATGTGGTATTACCAAGATTTATCAGCTTTGAGCCAGAAACTTACGAAGCGAAGTGGGAGCAAACTAAGCAGACCGCAGAGCACGTTTCTGAGACGCTAAGCAACAAAGAAACTTACGATCGAATTGAAGAAGAGATTGGTCGTTCAAAAGAGTAAAGTCACTAGACATTGGTTATTTGTTCATCTGTTCACACTTCGGATCGAAAAATTATAAATCTATCATTATTCTCATAATTTCATCGTATACTTATCTCGCTTGTTCTAAGCCTAAGGTTGGGTTATGAAAATTCGCAGCTCTGCATTAGGGTTCACTTTAATGGAGTTAATCCTCGTGATTGTTCTCCTCTCTATCCTTTCACTTTTTGCAGCCAGCCGTTTTATGGGCTCAGGCAGTTTTTCTGCATATGCATTACAAGAACGCGTGATTTCTGTGATTCGCCAAGTGCAGGTGAATCGTATGCAGTCGAATTTTGAAAAAAAAACTGATAATAACTTTCGTTTACAAGTTTCTAGCTCATGTGTTGGTTCGGTTGCTGCCTGTGAACTAACAGGTAGTGCGCAAGATGCTCGTAGTGACGTGGTTATCGATAAGTCCGCAAAGTTTTCACTGACCAATGCCGTAACTAATCCAATCGAGTTTAATTTGTTGGGTAATCCTATAAATTCTGCGAGTGGTGGAGTTTCAATCCTGATTGAAGATAAGCATGGTCGAAGCCGCTGCCAAGTTGAAATTAATTCTCAAGGTTATGTTTCTAAAGGTACATGCTCATGAAGAAATCTAGTGGCATGACTTTGATAGAAATGATCATCGCAATTGTTTTAATGGGTATTGCGATGGTGGCGTTTACTTCTTTTCTTGTCCCTCAAGTTCGAGATTCAGCTATTCCTCATTATCAAACCCGCGCCGCCGCATTAGGCCAAGGTTTTATGTCTCAGATATTGGCGCGAGGCTTTGATGAAAACAGTGATTTTGATGGCGGCACCATTCGATGTGGTGAGAATGGAGTGAGCTGCACTGACGTAAATAAATTAGGTGCGGATAAAAAACTAGACGGTTCCTTGGAAACAACGCCTAGTGATTTCAATGATGTCGATGACTATATCGGGTGTTGGAGCACATCTACAACAGCTTCTCAGTGTGATGGTGCCTCTAGAGGGAATATCAGTGACGTACTTGGTGCGGACAGTACTGAGCAGTACAAAAACTTTAGATTAGAAGTTAGCGTTGCCTATGATGATCTGACGGATAAAGCTCCCGATGAAATAACCGAATACAAAAAAGTAACATTAAGGATTTTTGCGGGGAACACGCAGCCCCTTACTTTAACAGCTATTAAGGGGAACTACTGATGAAAGATCGTGGTTTCACCTTAATGGAAATGATAGTTACGATTGTGGTCGGCAGCTTCATCATGTTGGGGATAGCTGGGTATGTCCAGTTAGGAATGAAAGGTTACGCTGATACTATCGATCGCCAACGAATACAAACGCAGGCTCAGTTTGTTTTAGAAAAGATGACACGTGAAATCCGCCATGCTGTACCAAATAGTTTTTATGAACCCTCAAGCAACTGTTTGGCGTTTGTGCCTATCGAGTTCTCTGGTTTTTATCTTACTCACAACCAAGATTTACAGTTCTTGCTTGGTAATGATCCAAAGTTAAAAACATTAAGGACCAATCGCTGCTTAGTGATTAACCCTAGTCGATATAATGATTTATTTCCAACGGAATTTGGTGGTAAGTGCCCTTCGATCGATGACATTAGAAAATTAACTGAGCCTAAGCTTTCTCAATCGTTTCAAGTTGGGGGCCTTCATAGGGTTGTAGGTGAAGATGGGAAAACACTAGAGCCTTTTACTCTCAGTGATGCGGCTGATTACTTGGCTTCTAGTTCAATCTCCGACCGTCACTATATCTATAAAGATAATTCTCAGGTTACGTATTGCTTTGATAGTGATAGCGGTGAGTTGACTCGTCAAGACTCTAGATACAATCGCTCGATCACGGTTGCGAAAAATATCGATACATCCAAGAGTGAGATGCACTACAAAGAAGCAACCCTTCAGCGCGGTGGCCTTGTCCATATCAATTTGGAATTTGTTCAAGACGGTGAGCGCAGTGTTTACCAACAAGATGTGCAGGTACTCAATGTCCCATAGAAGAAAGCCTCAAGGCAATGTCTTAATCATCGTGCTGTTCGTCATTATCGTGATGGGCTTTTTGGCTTCCTCTTTAATGAAAGTGACATGGTCGAACCAAAGCGGATTAACAAGAGAGTTTTTGGGAACAAAAGCTTGGTTTGTTGCTCAATCTGCCAATGAGTGGGCACTGACTCAACTATATCCTTTAAACGATACTAACCCTGATGTGGCCAATTTTTGTTCCAATACGGTAAGTGGCGCTACACCAAATGTTACACAAGGCTCGGGTTGCCGAATCAATACTATGACATGTTCAAACATTGGTACCTTTAACGCAGGTACCTCTGAAGCTGAATCTCTTTTCAGAGTGCAAACCACAGCAATTTGTGGTTCCGGGGTTGCACAAGTACAGCGCCAACAAGAGATTTGGGTTAGGGAGTAAATGTAAAAATGAATAACAAAAAATCGACACTTGTGGCTCTTGCCCTAGCTACTTTTTTTTCTAGTGGTGTCACCGCGTTGGAAAATCAGCTTCCAGCAAACGTTTGTCAGCTTTTTCCTGAACCGATTCAAGGTTGGAAGGGGTCAACCAGCAGGTTAAATATCACCAACGATACAGCTCATGCGACAGGGTGGTCTAGTGAATATCTAGCTGATAACGCCAATATATATAACTATCAACAAAATTGGCAAGGAGGCGCTAACTGGGATAACCTTCGTGTTGGTTTTGACGAAGGAGGCAATAGTTGGCAGCTATATAAAAACCCTGCCGCCTCAAGTTGTAATGGCTATGGTTGTTTCCCAGCAGATGGTGTTTCAGGCGATGGAGTTGAAGTCGGTAAGGATGGTTTGGTTGAAAGCCGTAAAGCCGAAACGCCAACAAATATTACTCCGAATTTTGGTAGCCTTTCGTTAGATATAAATCCTGACAAGACGGATTCTTGGTTTTTTAAAAAATATAAAATAGAAGAGTTCTGTGATGATAATCCAAGTATCTGTCGTTACGAATCTCGTTGGTTTCGCCCTAAAGAAGCAGAGGTTACAGTTCTTAGCGGCTTGAAGAATTTGACGATCAATAACTATGGTGCCTCGTTTGATAAATTAACGGTTGTCATTGCAGATGGTGTCCAAGTTGAATCAGTTGATATTACTCAAGGCAGTAATGTCTTATTTCAAACACGAGATAACTCAACGGTTACTTTTGGCATTTTGAAGGAGCATACAGGAGCCACCGTATATTCTTTTGGTAAAAGTTCTAGAATAAATATTGTTACGTCATTCAATATGTCCAATTCAATACATTTGGCCAATCAAAACAATGTGATGTTATACGCGCCAACAGGCGATATTATGTTTTCTACAGCCAACGATAATTTCTATGGTTTTATTCTTGGTCAAACGGTGAGTTTTGAAAACCCGATCACAATACATGGTTCAGTGACATCTCAAAATTTAACAATGAAAAGCAATGTTGTGATACAAAAGCCTGATTATTCATGTGCCCCACCACCACCTATACAGCAATGTTCATTATTGCCAGAAGAAAACTTCAATTCAGGTTCGTTATCAAACTGGTCTGTCATGGGGTTTGGTGACAGTGTTGACCCTAAAATTCACGGTGGCAAGTTCCGTCTGAATGATGATAGAACGCGTCAAGCTACAGCATCTGCTTATAACTACATTTTCCCTTCGGATCAAAACTATCTTGAAATCGAGTTTGATCATTATGCTTATAGCAGTAGAAGCGGGGGAGGCGATGGCATTGCCCTTGTAATTTCTGACGCTAATGTGCCACCTAAGACTGGTGCTTTTGGTGGCCCCCTTGGTTATGGGATGAAGCTCAAGAAATACCATGGTGGTGAGGTCAGCAGCGATGTTGAAGGATTCGCTGGTGGTTGGCTAGGTATAGGTATTGATGAGTACGGCAATTTCTATCAAGAGGGGGGAGAAACAAGACCAAATGGAAAGGGTAAACCAGACAATGTTGGTATTCGTGGCTCGGGTTCTCAAGACAATCAAGGAAAGTGGCTGAAGGGCTACGGATATGTAAAAGGTAAGCAGTTCTCGAGTTCCATCGACAACCATAACGATTTACATCGCTATAAGATCACTCTGAATTCAAGAGATGGTCAGCATATGATGTTGAAAGTTGAAAGAAGTATTAATGGTGGGGGATGGAGTACTGTTATTTCAGATTTTGATGTGCGTAAAGAAGGGCACTTTAGCCAAGCTCCAACAAACTTCCGTTTGTCAGTGACGGCATCAACAGGTGCTGCAACGAACTATCATGAAGTGGATAACTTCCAAGTCTGTGCGGACAAGTACTCGCGATTAACAGATGGTATTCATCATTTCGAGTTTGACTACTCAGGCTCAGGCAGTACGTGTCAGGCTTCTGATGTGACACTTAGAGCTTGTATGAATGAAAGTTGTTCTGAGCAATATCCTAGAGATGCATACGATGATGGCAGCTTAACGCCTCTCTCTGTCACTTTACTTCCATCTACTGGCAATAATGTTGCCAACTGGGTTGGTGGTACAAATGTACAGTTTGAGAATGAAACTCAGCTTGAGCTGCAAGGTTCAAGAGCTGGCGATGTTACTTTGGGTATCGATCAAAGTTCCGTACCACAGTTTGGCTTTGAAGGGGCACGATGTCGAATTAATGGCGGGCCACTATCTGCTAACAACTGTAATGTAACCTTCGCTTCAAATGTGCTTGCGGTGAATGTTAATGATGTAGTTGCTAGTCGCGAAACTACGGGGGAGGACTACCTATCGTTTTGTTCAACTCGAACTGAAGACGGCGGTGAATCTCGCGGTGTTAATATGTCGATTGATTATGAAGTGGCACCGATCGATAGCTCTCAACCTGTCGTGATTTCTTACAAGAAAAAAGTGAAAGATCAGGCTGTGGAATGGAGTTCAAATGTCGAGCTAACCAGAGCTAATAAATACCTGCCTAATGTTTATTTTGATGATGAAGGCAAGGCATTCTTTAAGTTGAGATACTCTGAAGCTGGAAAGGTCAAACTTAAAGCCAGTGTTGAAGGTGTTGATGACTCGGATGGATTCGGCAGCTTCGTTAGTTTTCCTTCAAAACTGAAAGTTACTGCAAAGAGTGGTGATAAGAGCGGAGAGTGCACCAACAGTGAAAATGGCTGTTCTTCGGGGTTTGTTGCTGCTGGTGAAGTTTTTGAGTTAACCATCTCGGCATTGCAAGATGATGATACGGTTGCTGAGAACTATCAAGAGAAGACTATTACGGTTAGTAATAAAGTGAAGTACCCGTCTAATGGTTCATTAGCCAAACTTCTAAATGAGAAGCTACCAGAATCAAGTAAATGGTCTCGTGGCAGTGTGACGTTTGATCAATCGGTTTCAGAAGTCGGTGTTTTCGAGCTTATTGCTGAGGCACCAGTTGCTAAAGATGAAAATGGCGATGATATTGGCACATCTCTATATCTTGGTAGTAATGCATTTAAAATAGCCGATGGTAAGTCAACCATTGGGCGCTTCTATCCGGATTACTTTAAAGTCACCGGGACAGAGTGGACCTACCCTGATAATCAGAATCAATCTGTATATATGGGACAGAATTTTGAATCGGTTAAGTTTGAAGTCACAGCATATAACGCTAACGGTTACACAACTCAAAATTATGGTGGTTTTGCCAATTCTTTAAAAGCAGATTTGTATTTGGCTGGTGGTTACTCAGATAGACTTAGCATTTTGGATTCCGATTTGACTAGTGATAACTGGTCGGGAGCTGTGTGGAGCAAAACTTGGGATAACTCAGTTTATTGGCGTAAAGATTTATCTTTGCCGAGTCCCGATGGTCCATTTAATTCAAAACTACCGGCAGACAAGGATAGTTCCATCGAAACGTCTATTTCGCTTTCACTTAATAATAATGGAACTAAAGTATCTGGCTATGTTGATCCTACGATGTTCTTAAAAGAAGGGCAAAATAGCACTGAAGATAGAATGGTTTCGCAACAGCTACAATCGCAACCTGATGTCAGGTTTGGTCGCATAGCTCTGGATGATGTGGGAGTGAATCAGGGTAAATCTGTTAATATCCCCCTTAGAGTGGAGTATTGGAGAGATACCCGATTCGTTTTAAACAGTAAGGATAACGGGACAACAGTGTCCCCAACTCTAAAAAGCCAGGAGCCAGTTTGGCCTGATGATGGCTCCGACTGCGACATTTTACTTGAAGGCGTCAGAACGACGGTTAACGATGGTGCCATGCGTGAACTTATTGCTAAGCAAGAGCGCGCAGACTGTGGACGTCAACAAGCTGAAGTTTGGCTTAATCTCGACCCTAGTGGTAACAACCTCCCTTGGCTCAAATACGACTGGAACAATGATGGCTCCGAAGAAAACCCATCATCCGTCGTCACCTTTGGTATTCATCGTGGTAACGATCGCGTGATTTACCGTGGTGAGCCAGGGTTAACCGGACAGTAACAACTTAGGTTTTTGCCCTTAAGTTAGGAAACTGCAAGAAATTGAGGCTTTCTGCTCATGTTTGTGTACCAATACCTTGCTGTGACAGCGAGGCATTGGTACATTTAGAGCAATTTTTGTCTTCTATATTTTTGCAGGATGAGCGAAGAGTATGTTTAAGAAACTTCGTGGCATGTTTTCTAACGATCTATCTATCGATTTAGGTACAGCCAACACTCTAATTTACGTAAAAGGGCAAGGAATTGTCCTTGATGAACCTTCTGTAGTTGCTATTCGTCAAGATCGTGTAGGTTCTGCAAAAAGCGTTGCTGCAGTCGGTCACGCAGCAAAACAGATGCTTGGTCGTACACCTGGCAACATTTCCGCTATCCGCCCAATGAAAGACGGCGTAATCGCTGATTTCTACGTAACCGAAAAAATGCTTCAGCACTTTATCAAGCAAGTGCACGATAACAGCATCTTAAAGCCAAGCCCACGTGTTCTTGTTTGTGTTCCTTGTGGTTCTACCCAAGTTGAGCGTCGCGCAATTCGTGAATCAGCACTTGGTGCTGGTGCGCGTGAAGTTTACCTAATCGACGAGCCAATGGCGGCGGCAATTGGTGCTGGTTTACGCGTATCTGAGCCGACAGGTTCAATGGTGGTCGATATCGGTGGTGGTACAACTGAAGTTGCCGTTATCTCTCTAAACGGTGTGGTTTACTCATCGTCTGTACGTATCGGTGGTGACCGCTTTGATGAAGCAGTGATCAACTACGTACGTCGTAACTACGGCAGCTTGATTGGTGAAGCAACGGCTGAAAAGATCAAACACGAAATCGGTTCTGCTTACCCTGGTGATGAAGTTCAAGAGATTGAAGTTCGCGGTCGTAACCTTGCAGAGGGTGTACCACGCAGCTTTAGCTTGAACTCAAACGAGATCCTAGAAGCGCTTCAAGAGCCGCTATCTGGCATCGTATCAGCAGTCATGGTTGCACTAGAACAGTGTCCACCAGAGCTTGCTTCAGACATTTCTGAAAACGGTATGGTACTAACCGGTGGTGGTGCACTACTTAAAGACCTAGACCGTTTACTAATGGAAGAAACTGGTATTCCTGTGGTTATCGCGGAAGATCCACTAACGTGTGTTGCGCGTGGTGGCGGTAAAGCACTAGAAATGATCGACATGCACGGTGGCGATCTGTTCTCTGAAGAATAAAGGTTTAGGTGAAGCTCATGTCGGGCTTCACCTTCATTTCTGCTCTCTCTGTAATTCAAACATGCTCCATACCTAAAAGTATTTAGTTAAGTATTTTTAGGTTGCCAAGTAAGGCTCAATAATCATGGAAGCAATCAGGTCAAAAACAAGATGAAACCGATTTTCGGCAGAGGTCCGTCTCTGCAATTACGTCTGTTTTTTGCTGTCATCGTGTCGGCGAGCTTAATGCTGGCCGATAGTCGTCTAGATACGTTTTCCAACGTTCGATACCTACTAAACAGTATGGTTGCACCGATTCAGTACGCAGCGAATTTGCCTCGTAGTATGTTCGATGGCGTATTTGAACGTTTTAATTCTCATCAGGCATTAGTTGAAGGCAATCGCAGCTTAAAGCGAGAAGTGTTACGCCTGAAAAGCGAGCTTATCTTGCTCGACCAATATAAAGAAGAAAACCAACGCCTACGTAAGTTGTTAGGATCTTCATTTGTCCGTGATGAAAAGAAAGTCGTGACAGAAGTAATGGCGGTGGATACTTCACCTTATCGTCATCAAGTGGTGATCGATAAAGGCCGTATTGATGGTGTTTACGTTGGTCAGCCTGTTATCAACGAGAAAGGCATTGTTGGTCAGGTCACGTTTGTCGCAGCGCACAACGCACGTGTTCTGCTGCTAACGGACGCGAAAAATGCAATTCCTGTCCAGGTGATCCGCAATGATATCCGAGTGATCGCATCGGGCAATGGTGAAATGGATGAAATCCAACTAGAGCACATTCCAACCAGCACAGATATTCAGGTTGGTGATTTATTGGTGACATCCGGTTTAGGTGGCATTTACCCTGAGGGATATCCAGTCGCGACGGTTACCAATGTGGATCACGATACGCGTCAAGAGTTCGCCTCAATCAAGGCTGAGCCGGTTGTGGAATTTGATCGCTTACGCTACCTACTGCTGATTTGGCCGAATGAAGACCGTCAACACAAAGTACTGCGGTCCAATGTAGATGAAGGGTTAGAGCAAGAACAAGAGGTAACCGATGGCCAATAATGTATTGAGTAGCCGAATGGTGATTGGCGTCAGTTTCTTCGTTGCGCTGGTACTGCAAACCATTCCGTGGCCAGGTGTGTTAGATGTGTTACGCCCTTCATGGTTGTTCCTTGTTACGTGTTATTGGGTGTTGGCACTACCGCACCGAGTGAACGTCGGGACTGCGCTAGTGTTAGGCTTATTGTGGGATATCTTGATCGGCTCAACGCTTGGAATTCGTGGCATGATGATGTCGATCGTTATCTACCTTGTGGCGCTGAATTTCCTGTTGATTCGCAACATGGCATTGTGGCAACAGTCGATTTTAATTGCCTTTTTTACTGCGTTATTGGAAGTTTTGATATTCTGTGGGGAATATTTGAACCAGGACGTAGTATTTAATCCATTATCTCTGTGGACGGCGGCAATAAACTGTATACTTTGGCCATGGATGTTTTTATTAATGCGACGAGTTCGTCGCGCTTGGCACGTAAGGTAATGCGGTGAAAAAGAGCCTATCTCTCGTTCTCGCTT
Source organism: Vibrio sp. Vb2131 (assembly GCF_033338535.1). NCBI lineage: Bacteria > Pseudomonadati > Pseudomonadota > Gammaproteobacteria > Vibrionales > Vibrionaceae > Vibrio > Vibrio sp. Vb2131. The sequence continues at coordinate 81,563 of NZ_JAWOSW010000017.1, read as the reverse complement.
CGGGTTCTCCGAGAAGAAAAGAGCTGCTTGCTCAACTGGGTTATGATTTTGAGATCGTATTGCCTGATATTGAGGAAGCCAAACAAGCTCATGAGCAAGCACGAGATTACGTGTTGCGTCTTTCTTTGGAAAAAGCTCAGGCAGGCTTAGCGTTGGCTAAGCCTGATTCCGTTGTATTGGGCTCTGATACGGTCGTAGTATGCGATGACCGTGTGCTAGAAAAACCAAAAAGTTTTGAAGATTCAAAGCGTATGCTTACTGACTTATCGGGTCGTCGCCATCAAGTGATGACTGCGGTGAGCGTTGTATCATCGGAACAACAACATTCAGTGGTCGTTACCACTGACGTGTGGTTCAAACCACTGACTCACGAAGAAATCGAACAATATTGGCAGTCAGGAGAGCCATGCGATAAAGCTGGAAGTTATGGTATTCAGGGACTCGGAGGGCGATTTGTCACCCGAATCGAAGGCAGTTATCACGCTGTAGTAGGCTTACCTTTGTTCGAAACCGATCAGCTAATTCAAGAATTTTTATAATTGTTTTGAGGTGTGCACATGAGTGCAGAATTGCTGCTTAACGTGACCCCGAGTGAAACTCGTGTGGCCATGATTGAAGGTGGAGTACTACAAGAAATACATATCGAGCGCGAATCGCGTCGCGGTATTGTGGGCAATATATACAAAGGCAAAGTAAGCCGAGTGTTACCAGGTATGCAGGCGGCTTTCGTCGACATTGGTTTAGATAAAGCGGCGTTTTTACATGCGTCAGATATTGTTCCTCATACCGAATGTGTGGCAGAAAACGAAAAACAGCAGTTTCAAGTCCGTGATATCTCTGAGCTGGTACGCCAGGGACAAGACATTGTTGTGCAAGTGGTCAAAGATCCGCTCGGCACGAAAGGTGCACGTTTAACGACGGATATCACCTTACCTTCGCGTTATCTTGTTTTTATGCCGGGGGCCAGCCATGTCGGTGTTTCGCAGCGTATTGAAAGTGAGAAAGAGCGTGAGCGTTTGAAAAAGGTGGTGAACCATTACTGCGATGAGCACGGTGGTTTTATCATTCGTACCGCGGCAGAAGGCGCTGATGAAAAAGAGCTCTCTCAAGATGCGGCATTTCTAAAGCGTTTGTGGCTAAAAGTCATGGAGCGTCGCTCAAAATACAAAACGCGTTCAACACTTTACGGTGAACTCGGCTTAGCTCAACGCATTCTGCGTGACTTTGTTGGCACAGAGCTCGATAAGATCATGGTCGACTCCCGCCTTGAATATGAAAACCTGAAAGAATTCACTTCTGAGTATGTACCGGAGTTAACAGATAAGCTTGAGCTTTACGAAGGTGACAAGCCAATCTTTGACATGTACGACACCGAAAACGAAATTCAGCGTTCTTTAGAGCGCAAGGTCGAGCTAAAATCGGGCGGCTATTTGATCATCGATCAAACCGAAGCCATGACCACCATCGACATCAACACGGGTGCATTTGTTGGTCGTCGTAATCTCGAAGAGACTATCTTCAATACCAATATAGAGGCAACGCAAGCTATTGCGCGTCAGCTACGTTTACGTAACCTCGGCGGTATCATCATTATTGACTTTATCGATATGGCATCCGAAGAGCATCGTCAGCGAGTACTTACCTCACTGGAAACGGCGCTGGCGAAAGACCGAGTAAAAACCAACATCAACGGCTTTACCCAGCTTGGCTTAGTTGAAATGACGCGTAAGCGCACACGAGAAAGTATTGAACATATCTTGTGTTCTGGCTGTCCTACTTGTGAAGGCCGTGGCAGCGTGAAAACGGTCGAAACCGTATGCTTTGAGATATTACGCGAGATTACTCGTGTGAACCGTGCTTACGACGCCGATAATTTTGTCGTGTACGCATCGCCGTTTGTTGCTGAAGCGCTATTGGGCGATGAGTCTCATGCGCTGGCTGAGCTCGAAGTATTTATTGGCAAGCAAGTGCGAGTTCAGGCTGAACCCCTGTACATTCAGGAACAGTTTGACGTCGTAATGATGTAATTTGGAACATTTGTGAATTCTGGTGTTAACCGTTTTGGGCGTTTTTGTGCGTGGAGTTTAGTTACTGTATTGGTGTTATTAGCCATATTAGTGACCACGCTGCGCGTCACATTGCCGCAACTTAACCATTTCCAAGATGAGATCAAAACCTGGGTCAAGCAAGGCACAGGTTTTGACGTTTCTATTGCTAATGTCGCAGGGACGTGGCGCAATAATCATCCCTCAATCGCGTTACTGGGCTTAGAGGCAAATCTACCAAACGTGCAAGATGCACGCTTCGCTGTTGAAGAAGTCCAGATTGAGTTCGATCTTATTCAATCTCTTTTTCAACTTAAACCTGTAGTTGCAGACCTTACCATTCATAACCTCGCTTTAGATATTCACACTGTAGACATTCTGCCGACTTCTCATCGTCAAGATCCGAAGCCCGAAGTGGATAAGAGCGAAGTGAAACTCATTGACCAACTCGACTCACTTCTTTTACGTCAGTTCGAAGACTTCACTATTAGCGATTCACGGATTTGGTATAAGTCTGTGTCAGGTGAAACTCGCCGTTTAGATATCGAGCAGCTTCGTTGGAGCAATCAAGGGAAACGTCACGTAGCCGAAGGCACGGTTAGCATTGCCGATGTTCGCCTGAACTCATTATTAGTAAGCGCTAACTTTAAAGATCATGGCTCGTTGCGCGATGTATCTGGTGAGTTTTACGTGAGTGCTCAAGATGTCTCGGTCACACCTTGGCTGACCACTTACATGCAAGAAGAGTCAGGAGCAGAATCGGGTAAAGTCAGCTTAAATACTTGGCTGACGCTCAAACATAGCCAACCGCATGATGCTTATGTTGAATTGCTGCCTTCCGAGTTGGTGTGGAATGAAGATGGACATCATGAGCTGTTTATTGAGTCTGGAATTTTCAGTCTTCGACCAGATAAACAAGGCTGGAAAGTAAATGGCCACTCACTTCAGATCAGAACCGATAATACCCCTTGGCCAGAGCTAGACGTCGCGTTTGATTGGCAACCAAACGGCTGGATGCTTAATCTCTCTCAGCTCGACATCGAAGCACTCATTCCGCTCATCAAGCTGGCTCCAGAGTCAGAGTCGACCAGTGACCTTATTAACAAACTAGCACCGAAAGGTCGGGTCGAAGATGTCCGATTGTCAATGAACGGTGGTTTAGACACCTTACGCTACTCGGCTGAACTGGATGAACTCGCGATGACACAATGGGAGCTCCTACCCGGGTTTCATCACGTACAGGGCAGCGTATCGGGGGATGTGAATCAAGCTAAAGCAAAAGTCACCGTCATTGATGATGTCTTTCCGTACGGCGATGTATTCCAAGCTCCGCTGAATATCAAACAAGGTGAAGTCGATATTATCTGGCAGCAAGATGATGCGGGTTGGCGCTTGTGGGCGGATAAAGTGACGGCAGCAACGCCTGATCTTCAAGTCTTGGGGGCATTCCGTCTTGATTTTCCAAAAGAACAAAGCCCATTTTTATCGTTCTATGCCGAAGCGGATCTCTACAACGCGGGTGAAACATGGCGCTATCTACCGACTCTGGCACTTGGACAAGACTTGACCGACTATCTTTCGACCGCGATTCAGGGCGGAAAAGTGAATACAGCGAAATTGTTGTGGTATGGCGAGTTAGGTGATTTTCCTTACAAAGAACATAATGGCATGTTCCAAGCTTGGGTTGGATTAAAAGACGCAAAATTTAGCTTTGATACGGCATGGCCAACCATCACGGATTTGCAGCTAGACTTGCTGTTTGAAAATGATGCCATGTATTTGGATTCAAAATCAGCCACACTAAATGGCGTTCATGCCAAGCGTATCACTGGGCGAATCCCTGAGTTGGCAGAAGGTGGGCACATTGAGATTGAAGCGAAAGCAAGCGCGCCGGGTAATGAAGTCCGTGACTACATGATGGCGACGCCATTAGTGGATTCAGTCGGTGCCGCATTGACAGCGCTGCAAGTGAGTGGTCCCGTTTACTCTGAGTTTCAACTCAATATACCGTTTGATTTTGAGAAAGAGTCTCGCGCTTGGGGTTATGCCGATTTAACAGAAAATCGTGTTGATATTGAAGCGCCGCCAATGACGCTTGAAAACGCCACAGGGCGTATCACCTTCGACAATGATGTGGTTACCACATCGGGTTTGTCGGCCGAATTATTACAACAGCCTATCTCTCTTGATTTCCATGGAGAGAGTGCGGAGCAAGGCTACAACGTGACAATTAATACACTAGGAGATTGGGATGTCGAGCCTCTCAAACCCTATGTCGGTGAGCGTTGGTTAAACCTTGTTTCTGGCCATGCGCCGTGGCAAATGGACATTGACTTGCAACTCAATGATGTTGGTTTCACTTATCAGCTTGAAGTGCTGGCGCAGCTAAATCGTCTGGCTAGTCAATATCCTTATCCTTTAGCGAAACAAATTGGCGAGTCTGGGCAAGCGAAACTGCAAGCATCCGGCAACCAAGAGAGTATTTCAGCAAGACTACAGATCCCAAATGTGAAGTATCAAACTGAGATAGATATCGCTGGCGATGTCCCGGTTCTGACTGCGACTCATTTAATGGTTGGCAAAGGTGGCTTCCGGATTAGTCCTATTGTCGGGCACGATGCTTCGGTGCGTGTCGAAGAACTGAATTTAGACCAATGGGCTGAGCTTGCGCAGGTCTCTGAGAGCAAGCCTTCATCGTCTGTTTTGGCAAGCATGAAAACGCCGACCATTCCATTGCCGACACGCATTGAAGTTGAAACGCCAAACTTACAGCTCGGTGGGATTGAGTTTCATGATGTGGATTTTTCAGCAAGCAAGAAAAATTTGAGTTGGCAACTCGATGTGGACAGTCAAGAGGTTAAAGGGAAAGCTAACTATCTGAAACCCTATGATCTATCGGTCTCTTTAGAGCACTTGCATCTCTACATCCCAGGGTTTGAAGAGATGACCAAAGAGCGCAGCTCAATCTTTGCGAGTGAAGATCAAAACGCACCTTTGATTACCAATTTTGACCGCAAGTTTCACGCTGAGATGCCAAACTTAACTTTGAACATTGATGATTTTTGGCTGCAAGGCTACAAAGTGGGCAAAGTGAATGTTGATTTGCAGCGTCGCGAGAACCGCTTGGAGTGGAAAAATATCACCTTTAGTAGCGGCAAAAACCGCATTGATATGAGTGGTTGGTGGGACCTGACGAAAGAGAGTAGTCATTCCAAATTAACCATGAAAATGAAAGGTGATAACAACACCGATCTTATGGAGCGCTTTGGTATTACATCAGGCATTCAACAAGCACCATTTGAGATCAATGCCAATATGGAATGGGACGGCGCACCTTGGTCAATGAAGACACAAACCTTGCAAGGAAACGTCTCAACGGAATTTGGTAAAGGCGTGATCAGTGAAGTTAGTGGTGCGGCACGCTTGTTAGGCTTGTTTAGCTTGGATTCTATCATCCGTAAGATGCAGCTCGACTTTACCGACGTATTCGATAAAGGCATGGCATTCAACTCGATCACGGGAACGGGCAAAATCCAAGACGGTGTGTTTATCACCAATGATATCGTAATGGATGCGTTAGCAGGGGAAATGCAAATCCGCGGCATCGCTAATATGAACAGCAGAATGGTTGATGCGGAAGTGAAATTCACACCAGACATCACATCAGGCCTACCAATGCTGACCGCGTTTGCCGTTGCGCCTCAAACTGCTTTGTATGTCTTGGCCATCTCTACGGTGATATCTCCGGTGGTTGAGGTCTTCACTCAAGTCAATTATGAAGTGAAAGGCCCACTAGATTCACCAACGGTGAAAGAAATTTCGCGAAGTAAAGGTGAATACAAGCTGCCAGAAAAACTGCGTGAACAGGCCAAATAACTCACCGAATATAATGGAATAGGGAGGAAACACATGGAACGTGTTGGCATTATTCAAATGACTTCGGGTCCGGATATTAACGCGAATTTGGACTTCATTGAAAAACAGTGTGCTTTAGCGAGCAAGCAAGGTGCCAAACTTGTTCTTACTCCTGAAAATACAGTGCTATTTTCCAGTCGCGAAGCTTATCATCAACATGCAGAGCCACTTGGCAGTGGCATGATTCAACAGCGGCTCTGTGAAATCGCTAGAAAGAACCAGTTAACGCTAATTGTCGGAAGCATGCCCATTCAAACCGCAAAAGGTGTCACCACCACAACACTTGTATTGCCGCCGCACGGTAAATGCATTGCTCACTATGACAAACTGCATATGTTTGATGTCGACGTAGCCGATGGTTATGGTAGTTATCGTGAGTCGGATACGTTTATGGCGGGTAATCAAATAGTCGTTGCGGAAACTGATATCGGCAGTGTTGGATTGAGTATTTGTTATGATTTACGTTTCCCAGAACTTTATAAAGTATTGCGTCAAGAAGGGGCGGATATCATTGTGGTGCCCGCTGCGTTTACCGCTGTGACGGGGCAAGCTCACTGGGAAGTATTATTGCGAGCTAGAGCGATTGAGACACAATGTTGGATTTTGGCAAGCGGACAAACTGGAACGCATCCATGTGGACGAAAAACATGGGGACACTCAATGGTCGTTGACCCTTGGGGACGTATCCATAAACAGCTTCAGGATGAAGTAGGTTTATTGGTGACTGAGATAGATTTGTCACAAAGCCAACAAGTAAGGCAGAATATGCCGCTGACTCAACACAGTCGCTTTCAAAATGAATTGAGACGGAAATAAAAGAGCTAACTATGAGCACAAACCAAATAGAACAGGCACTCCTTGCCCCAAATGGTCTGACAGAACAAGACATTGCTGACACGCTTGCCAGCATTGCGACGCGCCAGATCGATTATGCGGACATTTACTTTCAGTCCAGCTGGCATGAGTCTCTGGTTCTAGAAGACAGCATCATCAAAGATGGCTCTTTTAACATTGATTGTGGTGTTGGTGTCCGTGCAGTAACTGGCGAGAAAACCGGCTTTGCCTACTCTGATCAAATCCAGCCTGAAGGCCTGAAGCAGAGTGCAATGGCGGCGCGCGGTATTGCTCAGCAAGGGCAGAATGGTAAAGTCCAAGCGTTTAAACGCACCGAAAACCAAGCGTACTACGCCGCTGTGAATCCACTAGCTGAATGGGAAAAGCAGCAAAAAACAGAATTGCTCAAATCTCTAGATGCTTACATCCGCACTAAAGAACCATTGATTAAAGAGGTCTCGATCAGCATCAGCGGTGTGCATGAGCAGATGCTTGTTGCGGCAACAGACGGTACTTATGCAGGCGATATTCGTCCTTTGGTGCGTTTGTCTATTAGTGTGCTTGCACAAAAAGGTGAACGACGTGAACGCGGTAGCGCTGGTGGTGGCGGCCGTTTCGGTTACGATTTCTTTTTAACGGAAAGCAATGGTGTGAAACAAGCTTTTCATTACGCAGACGAAGCGATTCGCATGGCGTTAATCAACCTTGAAGCAGAAGCAGCACCAGCTGGCATGATGCCAGTGGTATTGGGTTCTGGCTGGCCTGGCGTATTGCTACACGAAGCGGTAGGTCATGGCCTAGAAGGTGACTTTAACCGCAAAGAGTCGTCAGTGTTCTCTGGAAAAATGGGTCAACAAGTGACGTCTTCACTATGTACCATCGTCGATGATGGCACGTTAAAAGACCTTCGTGGTTCATTGAATGTGGATGATGAAGGGGTAAACGGCCAGTACAACACGCTTATCGAAAATGGTGTGCTGAAAGGTTACATGCAAGACAAGCTAAACGCGCGGTTAATGGGTGTGAACCCAACAGGTAATGGTCGTCGTGAATCGTATGCACACTTGCCAATGCCTCGTATGACCAACACCTACATGCTTCCAGGTGAACATACGCCAGAAGAAATTATCTCGACGGTCGAGAAAGGGTTGTATGCGCCAAACTTTGGTGGCGGCCAGGTGGACATTACTTCGGGTAAGTTTGTGTTCTCTGCATCCGAAGCATACTTGATTGAAAACGGTAAAATTACGCGCCCTGTTAAAGGTGCGACGTTGATTGGCTCAGGTATCGAAGCAATGCAGCAAGTGTCTATGGTCGGTAACGACTTAAGTATCGACAAGGGCGTTGGCGTATGTGGTAAAGCAGGTCAAAGTGTGCCGGTTGGTGTTGGTCAGCCGACCTTGAAGCTGGACTCACTGACAGTGGGTGGCACGGAGTAACTCAGTCGAATCGTTATAAAAAGAGCGCTCATTAGGCGCTCTTTTGCTTTGTGAGTCGGTGTCAATTACAGGTTTTCTTCAGCAAATTCCGCCAAGCGGCTACGAACCACGCCGTTGAGGTGAATATTTGCGCTGCCTTCAAAGTTCTTGAAGCGCTCAACCATGTACGTCAATCCTGATGTCACTGGGGTGAGGTAATGAGAGTCAATCTGCGCCAAGTTACCGGAGCAGACGATTTTGGTTCCTTCGCCACAGCGGGTAATGATGGTTTTGATTTGTGATGCAGTGAGGTTTTGACACTCATCAAGCAGTACAAACGCATTTTGAATCGAACGGCCACGCATAAAGTTGATCGATTTAAATTGAATGTTGGCTTTATCGCAGATGTACTTCAATGAGCCTTCAGTGCAGTGATCGTGTTTATGTAGCGCTTCCAAGGTATCGGTCACCGCCGCTAACCACGGCATCATTTTCTCCTCTTCGGAGCCGGGTAAGAAGCCGATGGATTCACCGATATCTGGCGTGTTACGTGTTACGATAATTTTATCGAACATGCTTTTTTCAATTGTTTGCTCCAATGCTGCTGCCATTGCCAGTAATGTCTTACCACTACCCGCCGCACCCGTTAGAATCACCAAGTCAATTTCTGGATCGAGTAAGGCATCTAACGCCATTCCCTGGTAGATATTTTTAGGTGTGATGTCCCAAGCCTTACGATGCATTAGACGTTCGCGGCTCAGGTCGAGAAGCGTTAGCTTGTCTTCATTGATGGTTTCTACGCGACCAGCAAAGTCACTGTCTTCATCAATAACGTATTGGTTGATAAAGGTTGGGTCGAAGGGTTCGCGACTGAGTTTGTGGTAAGTTTTTCCGCCCAGTGCATAGCTTTCTACTTCCTCAATACCGCTCCAGAAATCACCTTCACGTAATTGAAAGCCTTTGGTTAGGTATTGAATGTCGTCAATCAGTTGGTCGGTTCTATAGTCCTCAACAAAGCGTACACCAGCCCCTTTGGCTCGCAGACGCATGTTGATGTCTTTCGTGATCAGTACCACTTCACGTGGTGCACGTTTATTTTGCAGATAAAGCACCGCGTTGAGAATACGGTTGTCACCGGCTTTGTCGGCGAAGGCTTTGACGGTTTCCTGCAGTTCAAAATCCGCCAAAATGGAAATAGTACCCTGGTCGGGGTTGTCTTTAGAAACAGGAATGCCTTCAGAGATTTCATCTGGCGTTGCTTCTTTAAACAAATCTTCCAAGGTGCGAATAGCCACGCGCGCATCTCTTGCAACGTCGCGCTTACTGTCTTTGATTCGGTCGAGTTCTTCCAACACGGTCATGGGGATAACGACATCGTGTTCTTGGAAAGAGAAGATGGCAAAGGGTTCATGAAGAAGAATGTTGGTATCGAGTACAAACAGTTTCCGATCGGTATCGCCCATAGCGTCTCCTTGCCGTAGTACGGCTCTGCATGCGAGTTGTTAGGTCGTTTCCAAATAGGTGTGAAGTGACCTAACTCTGATTGCTTGCAATAGAGGTTGTCGGGCTGATGTCGGCTAGTGTGCAACCGAGTAGCAAGACAACTTACTGCAAACCCGTGTTGATCCTAATCGTGTACTAACGCGCTTAAATCATATGCAATGGTTTTAAACGCCCCTCATTAGAAGTATACGTAATATTTACGTTCTACAACTTAATAATTGGCATGAGTATTTTACAATTTGATTGCATTTAGAGTTTGGGAAAAAAAGTTTCTGCTTGGTGCGGTTTCGGCGTGACCTAAATCACAGCTTCAAGTAAGATTAGCGACCTTTTTCTGCGTATAGGCTACGTCCGATTTATCATGTTGAGCTGGCTTAAAAAATACTCAGTTCATACTGAAATGACGAATGCTATCGGCATAGCAGAAGCCAGAATCAGATCTAAACTATTATCCATGCCCACGGGCATGAGTAGACCAACAAGAAATACGAATCAAGAACTAATAACGAGGTAGTCAATTCATGACATTTGCTTTGGGGCAGCGCTGGATTAGCGATACGGAAAGCGATTTAGGTTTAGGTACCGTTGTAGCAATGGATGCTCGTACTGTGACATTGATGTTTGCAGCGTCAGAGGAAAACCGAGTTTACGCACGTAACGATGCACCTGTTACCCGAGTCACCTTTAATGTTGGGGATGTCATCGATTGCCAAGAAGGTTGGTCTCTAAAAGTAGAAGAAGTACTGGAAGATGAAGGTCTTTACACCTATTTCGGTACTCGTGAAGACACGCAAGAAACCGCTGTTGTTCTGCGTGAGATTTTCCTTAGCAACCAAATTCGTTTTAACAAACCTCAAGATAAGTTGTACGCCGGTCAAATCGACCGTATGGACAACTTTGTTCTGCGTTACCGTGCGCTAACCAACCAGTTTGAGCAGCATAAGAGCCCAATGCGTGGCCTATGTGGTATGCGTGCAGGTTTGATCCCTCATCAGCTTTACATCGCGCACGAAGTTGGCCGTCGTCACGCGCCACGCGTCTTGTTGGCGGATGAGGTAGGTTTGGGTAAAACCATCGAAGCGGGCATGATCATCCACCAACAAGTTCTGTCTGGTCGTGCCGAACGCATTTTGATTGTGGTGCCTGAAACACTGCAGCATCAATGGCTGGTTGAGATGATGCGTCGTTTCAATCTGCATTTCTCTATCTTTGACGAAGAGCGCTGTATCGAAGCGTTTGCGGATGCAGAAAACCCATTTGATACTCAGCAATATGTGCTGTGTTCTTTGGATTTCCTACGCAAGAGCCGCAAGCGTTTTGAACAAGCACTGGAAGGTGAATGGGACCTACTGGTTGTCGATGAAGCGCATCACCTTGAATGGAGCCAAGATAAACCGAGCCGTGAATACCAAGTGGTAGAAGGCTTGGCTGAACGTACTCCAGGTGTGTTGCTACTGACTGCAACGCCAGAGCAGCTTGGTCGTGAGAGTCACTTTGCTCGTCTGCGTTTGTTGGATCCAGACCGCTTCTATGATTACGAAGCGTTCGTTGAGGAAGAAGAGCAATACGCGCCCGTAGCAGATGCGATTACTTCACTCTTTTCCGGTGAAAAGCTACCTAATGAAGCAAAAAACCAGATCACTGAGTTGTTGTCTGAACAAGACGTAGAACCACTTTTCCGTATTATCGAAAGTGAAGCGGACGAAGAAGCTAAAGCGTCGGCACGCCAAGAGCTGATCGATAACTTGATGGATCGTCATGGTACAGGGCGTGTTCTGTTCCGTAACACGCGCGCGGCCATCAAAGGCTTCCCTAAGCGTAACGTGCATCTGATGCCAATGGATATTCCACCGCAATACACTACATCAATGCGTGTTGCTGGAATGATTGGCGGTAAGATGAGTTCTGAAGCACGTGCGATGAAGAACCTTTACCCGGAAGAAATTTTCCAAGAATTTGAAGGCGATGACGCGAGCTGGTGGCAGTTTGACTCGCGTGTGAATTGGTTGCTTGAAAAAGTAAAAGAGAAGCGCAGCGAGAAAATCCTCGTGATTGCTTCTCGTGCGAGTACCGCGCTGCAATTGGAGCAAGCACTGCGTGAGCGTGAAGGTATCCGCGCCACTGTTTTCCACGAAGGTATGTCGATTCTTGAACGTGATAAAGCGGCGGCTTACTTTGCGCAAGAAGAAGGTGGAGCACAAGTTCTTATCTGTAGCGAAATCGGCTCTGAAGGTCGTAACTTCCAGTTTGCCAACCAACTTGTCATGTTCGACTTGCCATTTAACCCAGACTTGCTTGAGCAACGTATTGGTCGTTTGGACCGTATCGGTCAAAATCGCGATATCGACATTCATGTTCCTTACCTGAAAGGCACATCGCAAGCGATCCTAGCACGTTGGTTCGATGAAGGCCTGAACGCTTTTTCGGAAACCTGCCCAACAGGCCGTGCTGTTTACGATAAGTACTCCGATGATCTGATTGAAATTCTTGCCTCTGGTGATACCAGCACGCTAGATGAGATCATTGAAGCGTCAGCAAAAATGAATAAAGAGCTGAAATCCCAATTGGAGCAAGGCCGTGATCGCCTATTAGAAATGCATTCGAATGGCGGAGAAAAAGCACAACAAATCGTTGAGAAAATTGAATCAACTGACGGCGATACCAATCTGGTCACCTTCGCACTTTCTCTTTTTGACACGATTGGCTTGAATCAAGACGATAAAGGTGAAAACGCCCTGATTGTGACCCCATCTGAGCACATGATGGTGCCAAGCTACCCAGGTCTGCCATACGAAGGAGCGACGATCACGTTTGATCGTGATACAGCGTTATCTCGTGAAGATATGCACTTTATCAGTTGGGAACACCCAATGATCCAGGGTGGTATCGATCTTCTTATGAGTGAAGGGGTGGGGACGTCTGCGGTATCTCTATTGAAAAACAAAGCGTTACCAGTCGGGACTATTCTTCTTGAGTTGATTTACGCGGTAGATGCGCAAGCGCCAAAACGCAGTGGTATCGCGCGCTTCTTACCGAAAACGCCAATCCGTTTAATGATGGACTCGCGTGGTAATGATTTGTCTGCTCAAGTGGAGTTTGAAAGCTTTAACCGCCAGCTCAGCCCTGTAAACCGTCACTTAGGTAGCAAGTTGGTTACGTCGGTACAGAAAGATGTACACCGCTTAATTGAAGCCGGTGATGTTCTTATTGAAGAGAAGGTTGAAGAAGTACGCAAACAAGCTCATCAAGATATGCAGCACAGTTTGAATGCAGAGCTTGAGCGTTTGCAAGCACTGAAAGCGGTGAACCCAAATATTCGTGACGAAGAAATTGAAGCTATCGACGCACAAATTAAAGAGCTCACTGGTTACATCAACCAAGCTCAGGTTCAGCTCGACTCGCTGCGTTTGATTGTGGTGAGCCACAACTAAGTAAGTATTTATTGCTCATTAAAAAGGTCTTCAGTTGAAGACCTTTTTCTTTATTTACGGTTTAGTTTCTTTATGCGGAATGCATTAATCACTGATAGCTACCTCATTTACATCAACCACTTCCACCAGATAAACACAGCCAAGAAGCCAAACAAGTAAATCAGGCCCGCAATCGATAACCACTTTAGTTTAGGTCCAACAGCCAAAGGCTCCGGTAACTCAGTTTTGCTCACTAAGGTGTAATTTAGCAGAGCAAAGAATGGCGTGGTCATAAAGGCGAGGATCATCGCAAAGTTCAGCATAGGCAATAACGCAGAAGCCCAGAAAACCACAATACCCAATGCAAGTAAGGAGACTACCAGCATGATCGCTGAAGTGGTTTGAGGGTTAGTGTCTGGTTGCGAGCGCAGTAGGCGTTGAGAATCCGAAATAACGCGCGAATAGCCATCAATAACGGTAATCGTGCTGCCAAAGATACAGAAAAACGCAATTACCGCGATTAAGTAACGAGACCATTCGCCAATCGTTGCCGCATATAAGCCAACCAATTGGTGGGAGAAGCCAACGCCAGAGCTTTCAAGCGCAACGCCAGAACCATAAAGCATCAAAGAGCCTAGCGATACAAAGATAATGGCAAGAAACGCCGTGCCAATATAACCGACATTAAAGTCAAATAGAGCAGAGCGGTATGTTACTTCTTGCTGGCTTGATTGGCGTTTTAGCCATGCTGAGGTTAAACAGGAGATCTCTATCGGTGCAGGCATCCACCCCATTGTCACAACGATAAAACCAATAGCCGCAATAGACCAAGGTGACGGCGGCTCGAAGTTGGCCACTTGTTCAACAGGGTTACCAAAGGCGATAGAAACAGCGAGTAAAGTCGCGATGGTTAACACCGACATGATCACTTTAGATAGCGTATCGAGCGCTTTGTAATGGCCAGCAAATAATATGATCAGGCAGGTGACAATCACAATGATGCTGAGTGATGCCATTGATAGTGAAAACGGAATGAAGTAGCCCAGCAAGCTAGCGCTAAACATCAACAAAGCGGCGGTATTGATGACGGCCGATACCACGCTCAGAAATAGAAATAGCCATAGATAAGGCCGACCTAATTTCGCGTAGCCCTCAACCAAGGTCAGCCCTGTCCCCATGGTGTACTGTACGCCCGCTCGGAAAAAAGGGTATTTAAACAGGTTTACGAGCAGAATCAGTGCAGCCAATTGCCAACCATAAATCGCACCAGCCTTGGTTGATGCCACGAGGTGAGAGCCACCGACCGCAGCAGATGCCATTAATATGCCGGGGCCTAGCGAACGAAAAAATAAGGAAAGTTTGGATTGGGGTTTATCTATAACGGCGGAGTCCATTGCTTATTGTCCTTTTTATCTTATGTATCTTTCTAAAGAGATACATACCGCAGTACATGACAAGCTGAGCGATCGCCCTATACTGCGCAACGGTAATGTCTTTTAAATGCTGTGTTTTGATGTATTTATTTTAAGTATTCTTTGCGAATATCATGCTGTGTGCATCTAGCACTCTATTCAGTTATGCGTCTTGTTGTCAAACTAAATTTACAACGTGCTATTTTTAGTTTTTATGCTAAAGGATTGACTTTGTTTTATTGGGTTGAACTTTTCTTCAGAATCCTGCATCTGGGTGCTATTTGGGTATATAATCGCGGCGTTTTTATTTTGTAGAGATCTCCCATGGCAATGCTTGAATATACCCCTCCCACCGACCCTTGGGTTGATATCGTTTTTGAGGATGACGACATTCTGGCAGTGAATAAGCCATCAGGGCTGCTGTCTGTCCCTGGTCGCCTTGCAGAGCATTACGACAGCATGTGGAGCCGCCTCAAAGAGTTGCATCCAGAAATTCAAGTTGTGCATCGCTTGGATATGTCGACATCAGGGTTGATGTTGCTGGCGAAAAACAAACCCGCGGAGCGAGCATTAAAAAAGCAGTTCCAATATCGCCTCACTCACAAGGTGTATTACGCACGTGTTTGGGGGCATGTTGAGTCGCAAGAAGGGAATATTGATCTTCCATTAAATTGTGATTGGCCAAATCGTCCACGACAAAAAGTATGTTTTGACGACGGCAAACCATCTCAAACTTTATTCCAAGTAGTGAAGCGTGAAGTGCACCCTGATGGCACCCATACGACCGTTGTGCGGTTACTCCCCATTACTGGTCGATCGCATCAGTTACGCGTGCATTTGATGGCGATTGGTCATGCGATTGTGGGTGATGAGTTTTATGCAAGCGAAGAGGCGTATCAGTTTTCAGAACGTTTAGAGTTGCACGCTGCGGAGCTAAGTTTTTATCATCCAGCTACGGATCAGCTGAGCAGTATTTTTGTACCCTGTGACTTTTATTCTGAAGCCGAGGCGATGATCTTTAACTATTTTTCGCCAGAGCGTACATTGCCTGATTATAAAACGTTGCCACACCCTTAATGCCAATTGTACTCAACAGCGGTTCTTTCTAGTTCGCTATTTTTGGCTATTTCGTTACTGTGGTTGATGTATCCTGTCTTTCAGCCGTGAACAAGGAGTTGTTATGTCTTTGCCAAGCATCGTATTTTTAGATCGAGCGACCATCCCAGAACATATTGAGATCCCACGACCTAGCTTTCCGCACCACTGGCGTGAGTACGACCTAACTGCGCCTGGGCAGGTAATAGAAAGGTTAGCAGATGCCGATATCGTGATTAGCAATAAAGTCCTGCTTGACCAACATGTATTAGAGCAGCTACCCAAATTACGGATGATCGCGGTTGCCGCAACTGGTTTTAACAACGTCGATGTGAACTACTGTGCTAATCATGATATTGCGGTTGCTAATGTACGTGGTTACGCGACGCGTTCGGTGCCCGAGCATGTGATGGCAATGTTATTCGCTTTAAGACGGAATTTATTTGGGTACCACCAAGATATTGCCGCAGGTGAGTGGCAGCGTAACCAGCAGTTTTGTTTTTTTACGCACCCAATCGGGGATATTGGTGGTAGCACGTTAGGTGTTGTTGGTAGCGGGGCGCTAGGGCAAGCGACGGCGAATCTGGCTCAAGCGTTAGGAATGACCGTGTTGTTTTCTGAGCGTAAAGGGGCGGCAGAATGTCGGCCTGGTTATGTGCCGTTTGAGGAAGTATTAAAACGCTCCGATGCGCTGACCTTGCATTGCCCGCTCAACGATCATACTCAGAATTTAATTGGTCAAGCAGAGTTGCAACAAATGAAGTCCAACGCCATTTTGATTAATACAGGGCGTGGAGGTTTGGTGGATGAGAGCGCACTGGTGGATGCCTTAAAACAGCAAGAAATTGCAGCGGCTGGTTTTGATGTTTTTACACAAGAACCGGCTGATGAGAGCAATCCGCTGATTGCCAATATGAGTTTACCTAATTTGTTACTGACACCGCATGTTGCATGGGGCAGCGACTCATCTATTCAACGTTTAGCGGAAATCTTGATTGAGAACATTAACGCTTTCGAGCGCGGAGACCGCGTGAATCGCTTAGTGTAACGCTGACTGTAAAACCAAAGATAAAAAAAGCAGACATTGACGTCTGCTTTTTGCGTTTAAATCGAATGCTCATTGCGTGAGCCCTCGAATTAAAACTCTTCTTCGTTTAGACCTTTAAGGATCTGAAAGATTTCGCGGTACGCTTTTGCTGGTTTCCCAGCTTTTTTCTCTTTCGCTGCTTGGCGAGCAAGTTGGCGTAGACGCTGACGATCCGCTTCTGGGTACATTTCCATTACGTCATCAATGGCTTTGTCACCTTCTTCCACTACGCGATCACGCAACGCTTCAAGTTTGTGGAATACAGCCGTTAATTGAGAGTGCTTATTACGAATTTTATCCAGTGCGGCTTGGATTGGCTCTGGATCTTCGTAACGCATCAATTTACCAATACGTTGTAATTGGCGACGACGCGCTTCATTTTTAAAGCGTTGCGCGTCAGCAATTGCTTCTCGCAAATCTTCGCTCAATGGAAACTTTTCTAGAACTGAAGGTTTGAGGCCGACAAGCTCCTCACCTAGCTTTTGCAGTTCTTCCATGTCTCGCTTCATCTCGGATTTACTTACCCAGATGATCTCTTCTTCTGGTTCCCATGGCGCTTTTTGATTCTTACGTGCCATTTCAGTTGCCTGTGTTTTGATTAATATTATGACTATTTTAACAAGAATCATGGGGAGAAAGCGAAATTCTTGTTATCCTATTGTTCATCAAAGACAAGATGTGAAAGACAATGGATATTAAACAGCAGGTTGCTGAGCAACGTACCGAGCTAGAGCAAGCCGTCGCAAGAGCCTTAAAGCTTGCATCGGCAAAATCTGACGCCGCCGAAGTCGCAATTACTAAAAGCACTGGTTTAAGTGTTTCAACTCGTATGGGTGAAGTAGAGAATGTCGAGTTCAACAGCGATGGTGCGCTGGGCATTACCGTTTACCGAGGTCAACGCAAAGGCAGTGCTTCCACGTCTGATTTAAGTGAAGCGGCAATCGAGCAAACCGTTATAGCGGCGCTAGATATTGCACATTACACATCTGAAGACCCATTTGCAGGCCCTGCAGCAAAAGAATACATGGTGCAAGATATCCCTGAGCTTGATCTTTTCCACCCTGACGCACCCGATCCAGACTATGCTGCCAATGTGGCGATTGCAGCAGAAAAAGAGGCGCTAAGTTATAACAGTGCAATCAAACAAAGTGATGGCGCGAGTTATGATAGTCATTACGGCGTGAAAGTGTATGGCAATAGCCATGGCTTATTAGCTAGTTATGCGTCTAGCCGCCATAGTACTAGCTGTTGTGTAATTGGCGTTGGTCAAAACGGCGAGATGGAACGTGATTACAGCTACACCGTGGCACGTCATCGTGATGACTTATGGACCCCAGAAACGGTGGGTCGTAAGGCGGCAGAGAATACGGTTAACCGCTTAGATGCGCAGCGTCTAAAAACAGGTCAATACCCAATCATGTTTGCGGCTGATGTTGCGACAGGCTTGATTGGCCATCTCGTTATGGCGATCAGCGGTGGTAACCTGTACCGAAAATCTTCTTTCTTACTTGACCATCTAGGCAAACAAGTGCTTCCTGAATGGTTCAATATCTCAGAACGTCCGCATGTATTGCGTGGTTTGGCATCAAGTCCATTCGATAGTGAAGGTGTGTACACTCAAGACCGTGAGATCATTACCGACGGTGCGCTAGCAACTTATCTGTTAACCAGTTATGCCGCACGTAAAATGAAGATGACGCCGACAGGTCACGCTGGTGGGATTCATAACTGGTACGTGAAGTCGACAGGCCAAAACTTCGAACAAATGCTTAAAGAGCTCGGTACTGGTCTTCTAGTGACAGAAGTCATGGGACAAGGTGTGAACGTGGTAACGGGGGATTACTCTCGCGGTGCCGCAGGCTTCTGGGTTGAGAACGGCGAGATCCAATACCCAGTATCAGAAATTACCATCGCAGGTAATCTAAAAGACATGTTCACCAAGATTGTAGCGGTTGGTAGTGATATTGAAACGCGCTCACAAATCCAAACGGGCTCTATCCTACTGGATACCATGAAAGTGGCGGGTGAATAAGCTTTTCTAGCAATTCAGAATCAAAAAAGCCTGATGTGTTCATCAGGCTTTTTCGTTTTTGCTGTTAGGTAATCAGTATTGTGGCAAGCCCTAAGAAGACAGATAAACCAATCACATCCGTCACTGTTGTTAATGCCATACCACCAGCTAAAGCAGGATCGATGTTCATTTTTTTCAATAGGATTGGAATCGTTACTCCGGCAATACCTGCGACCAATAAGTTGGTCAGCATGGCGGCGGAAATGATTCCTCCGAGCATCCAGTTACCTTTCCAAGCAACAACAATACCACCAATAATCAGCGCCCACATGATGCCGTTAAGTAAGCCGATCGAGGCTTCTTTCATTAACAGTTCGCGTTTGTTTGAGTCACCGATATGACCAAGAGCAAGACCACGAATCACTAGTGCGACGGTTTGGTTACCAGCGACACCACCCATGGACGGAACAATCGTCATCAATACTGCAATGGCCGCCATTTGATCTAATGTGGCCTCAAACATATTAGAAACGGAAGCAGCAGCAAGGGCGGCTAATACGTTAGCGCCAAGCCAGATACTGCGTTTGCGAGCTGATTTTACAACAGGCGCGAAAGTATCTTCGTCATCGTCCATACCCGCCATACTCATCATCGAGTGTTCCGCGTCTTCACGAATAACGTCAACCACGTCATCGATGGTGATACGACCGACCAAATGCAAGTTTTCATCAACAACAGGTGCAGATACCCAATTACGGCGTTCGAACAGACTCGCAACATCTGAGTCGCTAGTATCGACGGTGATGGCCTCGTCCGCGTCTTCCATTACATCAATGATTTTTACGTCTGGCTGAGTGGTAATAAGCGTCGTGATCGGCAGTTCACCGATGAGCTTACTCTCTTCATCGATCACATACAGGGCATCCGTAGCTTCTGGAAGCTCGCCTTTCATACGTAGATAACGCAAAACTACGTCCACATCGACGTCACCACGAATTGTGATGACGTCGGTGTTCATCAGTCCACCCGCAGTGTCTTCTGGGTAGGATAGGGCGGTTTCGACCCGTAGACGGTCAGAGGAGTCCATTTGCGACAGGACTTCGCGTGACAGGTTGTCAGGCAAGCTACGCAGTACGTAAGCCACGTCATCGGTATCCATGCCTTCTGTCGCTTCTGCAAGCGCTTCTGGTGCCATTTTGGATACGAGGCTGTCTTTGACGTCTTCGTTCAGCTCGTCAAGGATTTCACCATAATCTTCAGGGTCGGTGAGTTGCCAAAGAACTTCACGGCTCTTCCGTGGGGAGGCTTCTAAAAGGTGAGCGATATCCTCAGGTTCCATGTCCTGTAATTGACGACGAACATGGACGAAGCGACCATTTTCTAGCGCTTCTGTGACTTCTTGGAGGGCTTGGTGAGCTTGGTCGAATTCAATTTGCTCTGCCATTCATTCCTCCCAATTCCTGATATTTACAATGCGTTGAATAATAACTTAATTCTAGGCGCCTTTTAATAACAACTTATGATACTAAGCAAATTTATTTATTAGGTCAGGGAAGAGAAAGATAATGGGAGGTAAGAAAAAAGCGAGTAAACTACTCGCCTTCATCAAATTTATCTTCGATCAAGTGGCAAACGGCATCCAGTGCTTCTTCCGCTTGCCCACCCGTTGCGTGGATCGTGACGTATTGTCCTTGAGCGGACTCTAGCATTAACAGGCCCATTACGCTGTCTGCTGTGGCGGTTTTGTCTTCTTCATTGTCGATGGTGATGACCGCTTCAAAGCTCTGTGCCAGTTCGACCAGTTTGACTGCTGCACGAGCATGTAAGCCAAGGCGGTTTTGAATCAATACTTTACGACTTAACTCCACGGCTACTCCTTAGCGTTTTTCTCTAGTGAGGTATGGCGAATTTGTACTTGGTGTCCTTTGTTGGCGAAGTATTCACCGATTTGCTGAGTTAAGTACACCGAGCGGTGCTTACCACCAGTACAACCTATTGCAACGGTCAGGTAGCTGCGGTTGTTTTTCTCAAGCAGAGGTAACCAATTCTCTATAAAGCTTTCAATTTGATATTTCAAACTTAACACCGATTGGTGTTGCTCTAAAAATGCGGCGATAGGAGTATCCAGACCTGTAAGCGGGCGTAGTGCTGGTTCCCAATGTGGGTTAGGTAAGAAGCGAACGTCAAATACGTAATCGGCATCGGAAGGCAGGCCGTATTTAAAACCAAAAGACTCAAATACCATAACGAGCCCTTTGCGATCTCTGCCTTCAACGCGCATACGCACGGTTTCACTCAATTCATGCAAAGACTGCCCACTACTATTTAGGACCAGATCTGCATGCGCTTTGAGTGGCGTCAAAATTTGCTTCTCACGCTCGATGGCTTGATCGAGCGAGAGGGAGGTGCCACCTAAAGATAACGGGTGAATTCGGCGTGTTTCGCTGTAGCGTTTGAGTAGCGTTTCTTTATTAGCGTCCAAGAAAAGCACGGTCACATCAAGCTCAGTTTTTAACTGTTCTAGTGTACTCGTCAGTTCTTTTAGCTTTTTAGGAATATTACGAATATCAATGCTGACTGCAACATTCTGTTTGCTGTCAGCAACAGAATGAACAAATGCGTCCAGCAAGTTAACTGGCAGGTTATCAACACAGTAGTAACCTAAGTCTTCCAGTACACGAAGCGCAATACTTTTACCGGCACCTGAGTGCCCGCTAACAACGATTAGTCGCATGGAGTTAGTCCTGCTTATTGGTGAATCATGATGTCGTAAAGTTCTTCATCACTCTGAGCATTACGCAGTAGTTTTAATACTTGCTTATCGCTCAGACGTTCTGCCATAGAGGATAGAGTCTTGAGGTGCTCTTTGCACTGTTCTTCTGGTACAAGGAGCGCAAAAAGAAGATCGACAGGTCGATTGTCAATCGCATCAAATTCGATTGCTTCATCACATTGCAGTAAGACAGCAATGGCCTTGTCGCTTGATTGCATTCTCGCGTGAGGGATCGCAATACCGTTTCCGATACCGGTACTGCCCATTTTTTCTCTATTGAGCATGCATTCGAACAGCTCGGTAGAATCTTGGCCCGTTTGATCAGCCACGATACGGCTGATCATTTCAAGGGCGCGTTTTTTACTCGTGCAGTGGACCGCACTTTTGGTGCAGTCCAATGACAGTATTTCGCTCAGTTGCATGATTAATGACTGTTTAGTTTTTCTTTGTGCTTATTAAGTTGGCGAACCAATTTATCTACCAGCGAATCGATCGCGGCA
Source organism: Vibrio sp. Vb2131 (assembly GCF_033338535.1). Classification (NCBI taxonomy): domain Bacteria; kingdom Pseudomonadati; phylum Pseudomonadota; class Gammaproteobacteria; order Vibrionales; family Vibrionaceae; genus Vibrio; species Vibrio sp. Vb2131. Next base: position 59,560 of record NZ_JAWOSW010000017.1, on the reverse strand, counting down.
TACATATTTTCGTCATCGGCTGATGCGTGGATTTCGCCTTGATTTATGTGAAGCGTAGCTTCCGCGATTTGAGTAATTTTTTCAACTTTTAGTACAACATGCACTTGATTGATATGGTCGAAGAACCTTTCGAGCTTCTGAAACTTAGAATTTACATAGTCTTGCATTGAATCGGTAAGATCAACGTGATGGCCTTGAATATTGATTTGCATAGACTTTCCTTTTCAGTTAGTGCCTTATAATAGGCGTTTACGCTGACTTGAAGGGGCAATTCCCAAGGATTCGCGATATTTGGCTATCGTACGTCTTGCGACCTGAATCCCTTGGTCAGCCAGAAGAGCAGCAATCTTGCTATCACTCAGTGGTTTGGCAGTATTCTCTGCTGCGACCAGTTTTTTAATGAGTGCACGAATTGCTGTTGACGAACATTCTCCGCCGTTGTCAGTACTAACATGGCTAGAGAAGAAGTACTTCAATTCAAAAATACCACGTGGTGTATGCATAAACTTTTGCGTTGTTACACGAGAAATCGTGGATTCATGCATGTCCACAGCCAAAGCGACATCATTGAGTACCATTGGCTTCATGGCTTCCTCACCATACTCGAAGAAATCTTGTTGATGTTCAACAATACATCTTGCAACTTTGAGTAGCGTCTCGTTTCTACTCTCTAAGCTCTTAATTAACCATTTTGCCTCTTGCAAATTGCTGCGGATGTACTGGCTATCCGCGCTATTACCTTTGCCTAATTGAGCATATTGTTGATTTACTTTTAATTTTGGCACGCTATCCGGGTTTATAGAAACGGTCCATTTGCCATTGTCTTTAAAAACGGATACGTCTGGAATTACGTACTCGGTATCATCAGGAGTGATGCGACTACCTGGACGAGGATCTAACTGTTGGATAAGCTTTAAGACTTCACGAAGATCGGCTTCTTTCAGCTTAGTCTCTTTGATGACGAGCTTGTAGTCTCGGTTGCCTAGGTGATCAATATGATCCGCAAGTATCATTTTGGCTTCAGCAAGCCACGGCGTGTCTTCTGGGAAGGTCGTCAGTTGCAGTAACAAACATTCTTGTAAGTTACGTGATGCAACTCCAAGAGGATCGAATTGTTGAATGCGTTTACGAACGGCTTCTACTTCGTCTAACTCTATCTCTTCATTATCGAAGCTCTCATGAATCTCTTCAGGCGACAAAGTTAAATAGCCGTAGTCGTCAACAGCGTCAATAATCGCTAATGCAATCGTGCGGTCGGTTTCACTGAATGGTGTTAGGTCAAGCTGCCACATGAGGTAATCATGTAACGATTCAGTGGTTTCGCCTTGGTAGACGGGCATATCATCATCAAGAGCTAAGCCAGTGCTACCAGTATTAGCGCTGTAGACGTCATCCCAAGTCGTGTCGATTTCAAGTTCAGAGCTAATTTCTGATTTCTCTATCACATCGGAGCTATCTGGAACGTCAATTTCTGTTGGTTCGCTAGCACTGTTGCTATCAGCAGCCTCGACCGCTGACTTATCTTCACCGTTTGCTAGAGGCTCGTCTTGGCCTTCTTCAACTTCCAATAATGGGTTTGAGTCCAACGCTTCTTGGATTTCTTGTTGAAGATCGAGTGTCGACAATTGCAATAAGCGAATCGCTTGCTGCAACTGTGGCGTCATGGCTAACTGCTGACCTAGCTTGAGTTGTAATGAAGGTTTCATTCAGTGTTACTTACCTTGTAATGCTCAGAATCTTACCGTTCCTAATATAATCATAGACGGAATTGTTCGCCGAGATAAACTTGTTTCACCTGTTCATTATTGAGAACTTCTGCCGGAGTTCCCGATGCAATTAGGTGCCCTTGGCTCACGATATAGGCTTTTTCACATACGTCCAGTGTTTCACGTACATTATGGTCAGTGATTAACACTCCGAGACCACGATCGCGCAGATGCTCAATGATTTTCTTGATGTCATTAACCGAAATTGGGTCAACACCAGCGAAAGGTTCATCCAATAAAATGAACTGAGGGTTGGCCGCTAAAGCTCGAGCGATTTCCACCCTGCGTCGCTCACCCCCTGATAGTGCCATACCAGCACTGGTTCTGATGTGCTGGATGTGGAATTCTTCCAACAAATCTTCCAGTTTATCTTGGCGCTCTTCCCTCGTCATTTCTTGACGAGTTTCAAGTACGGCCATGATGTTATCTTCTACTGAAAGCTTACGGAAAATCGACGCTTCTTGCGGAAGATAGCCAATGCCAAGGCGTGAACGGCTATGCATCGGTAAAATACTGATGTCATTGTCGTCAATGGTAATGGTGCCCTCATCACGAGGTACTAAGCCGACAATCATGTAAAACGAGGTGGTTTTACCCGCGCCGTTTGGACCGAGTAGCCCAACAATCTGACCAGATTCAACTTCTAAGCTAACATCAGTGACGACTTTGCGTTTTTTGTAGCTTTTCGCCAAGTTTTTCGCACTCAGTACTGCCATATTAGTTCTCTATCTGATTGGGTTGCAAAATGGTCGTAACGCGCTCTTCCTTAGAGCTATCTGCGACTAGCTTTTGTTTACCAATTTGGTAACGAATCGAAGAACCTTTGATGGTGTTGTTGTCTTGCGCCAGCTGCGCTTGACCTTTCATGGTCAGTTCGTCTGTAGAAATACGGTAATCCAGCTCCGTAGCTTGACCACTAAGTGTTTTACCATCGTCCATCAGCTGAGAAAACTTCGCAGGTTTACCAAATGCTTGAATCTGTTTAATTGCTTCGGTTTTAGGATCGCGAGTTACCACGATTCTATCAGCATCGATATTGATGCTCCCTTGCTTAAGAGATACATCGCCTTCAAAAACAACCTGGTTACTCTTCATATCCACCTGTTGGGTGTCAGAGTTTATGTAAACCGGCTGTTGAGTATCCGACTTGAGTGCCAGCGCTTGAGGCGCCGCCAATACCAGTGCCAGTAGGCTAAGGTGTAACGGTTTCATATCGACCTTGAACTTCATCTGTCAGAGTCGCAGTATGCTGTTTTAAGTTACCTTGCATTGCGCCTCCAGTAGTTTCAAATTGTGGTCCAACCAACATTACTTGTTGGTCAGCTTTAAAATCACGATTGGTTAGATTAATGACCAATTTGTCTGTTGCCATGGTATCAAAACTCGCACCAGGCAGAAGATTTTGCATTAAGACTTTGTCATATAAAGTCAAAACTTGGTCTTCATCTAACACTGCTCTTGTGGCAGTCACCTTCCATTCAATGACGCTACCTTCACGGTAAACCATCAAAGTCGGGTTATTAAAAATAGTATCTCCACTCTTAGCATAATGGTCTAAGTTAGTGGAGCGAATGATGTAACTGCGGACACCATCTTCACCGTAGGTGATGTTTTCTAATCCAGAACCACTGAACATGGGCAGTTCAGAATCTGGTGCTACTTGAATTGCGTCGTTGCCTTTAGGGGTTAGTAGGTAATAACCGCACCACGCTACAACGAAGATCAAGAGCAAATAAATAAGGCGAGTAAAACTCATATAATGAAGGCCTATCGTTTAGCTCAGTACTTCCCTGACCATTGCCTTTATTCGTCTAATAAATGATTTAAATGTTTGTGCTGATATTACATCACGCCAGCTTTTAGTAAATCGTGCATGTTCAGTGCACCCACAATTTTTTCGTCTTTACATAAAATCAGAGCGTTAATGTTTTTATTCTGCATCAAGTTCAAACCTTCAACCGCCAGCATATCAGGGTGTGCTGTGGTTGGGTTTGTCGTCATGACCTCGCCAATTGCCGTCGTATGAATATCGATACGCTTGTCTAAGGTACGACGTAAATCACCATCGGTGAATATACCAAGCATAGCATCGTGCTCATCGACGATGGCTGTCATGCCTAACCCCTTTTCTGAAATTTCAAGCAGGGCATCGCGAATTAATGCGTCAGGAGAAACTTTAGGTAACGCTTCTCCAAAGTGCATAATATCAGACAACTTAAGTAGCAGTTTTCTCCCCAGTGCACCACCTGGGTGAGATAGGGCAAAATCTTCGGCAGAAAAACCACGAGCTTGAAGCAGAGCTACGGCTAATGCATCTCCCATCACTAATGTGGCAGTCGTACTGCTAGTTGGCGCCAGGCCTAACGGACAAGCTTCTTGAGGTACCGTAATTTGCAGGTGTAAGTCAGACAGCTTGGCCATATTTGATTCTGGCTTACCTGTCATGCTGATGATCTTAATATTCAGGCGCTTTAATACTGGAAATAGAGACAGAATTTCGTTTGATTCACCAGAGTTAGAAATTGCCAGCACAATGTCACCAGGGCTAATCATACCCAAGTCACCATGTGCGGCTTCGCCTGGATGAACGAAAAACGCCGAAGTCCCAGTGCTTGCCAGAGTGGCGGCAATCTTGTTACCAATATGGCCTGACTTGCCAATACCCATAACGACAACTTTGCCGTTGTTGGAAAGGATAAGTTCACACGCTTTTTCAAATTGATCATCAAAGTAGGTATCTAGCTCTTGCAGAGCAGCAACTTCGATATCAAGAACTTGTTTAGCAGCAGCGCGAAAATCAAATTGATTGGACATATCAGATCTCTACTTATTGATCGTGGTAATTAAGCGGTCATGTTTGCGAATAAGTACACTTGGTAACCTAAGAAGCACACAAACAAGATGGCACCTTCAATACGGTTAATACTGCGTGATTTACCCAAACACATCGCGACAAGTAACAATGAAACGCCTAACATGACCCAGAAGTCACGTCCCATCGCGTACTCACTGAGCACCGATGGATTAATGATGCCAGGAATCCCCATTACCGCCAGAATGTTAAACACATTCGAACCGATAATGTTACCGACAGCCATGTCGTCTTCACCCTTTAAAACTCCCGCAAGTGATGCGGCTAGTTCTGGCAGGCTAGTGCCAATGGCGATAATAGTTAGACCGATAACAAGGTCGCTCATACCAAAGTGTTTAGCAATAATTACCGCGTTATCAACCAGCATGCTGGCTGCCAAAGGAAGCAGTATCAAGCCAATAACCACCCACATGATTGCTTTAGGGTTACTGACGCCTTCTGGGATCTCTGACTCTTGGTCATCAAGAAAAACATCACCTGATTTTTGCTCTTTGCGGCTGATTTGCAACATAGCAAATAAAAATGCCCCAAAGAGTACAAACAATAAGACACCCTCATAAAAACCGAGATGGCTATTCCAAAGCAGAATACCAGCGAGTACGGTTACGGCTATCATGAGTGGAAGTTCTCGGCGGATGACGGCGGAGCTAATCGACAAAGGCTTGATCAGCGCTGTAATACCTAGGATTAACGCAATGTTCGCTATGTTTGAGCCTAATACGTTACCCACCGCTGTATCTGTTTTGCCATCCCAAGCAGCGGTTGCAGATACCATCATCTCAGGGGCGGATGAGCCCATCGCAAGGATTGTCATGCCGATGACAAGCGGGGAAATACCGACGTTGCGGGCTATCGCTGCAGAGCCAAAAACAAGTTTATCTGCACTCCAAACAAGCAAAACAAGACCGACTATAAGCAACGCAACGGCTTCGAGCATGAGAATTCCTAAGTATTAAATAAGTAAAATGAATAACCGCTAATTTTGACCTTTTGCGGCCTAAAATGGAAGATAAACGAAGAATAAATTAAAGGTTAGTAACGAAAATGTATGTAAATCTCACTCATTTAAATGAGCAATTCTGGTCTAGGATTTAAACACTTCGTGCTAATTAGGTCATAAACCATGAGAAATTGCAGGGATATAGTCGACTTTATTTAATTGAACAGTGCTTTAAATTCAACGCCAATGTGCTTATGATTGCAGCCTAATAAATGTACCGACGTTACTTTATTAAACGTAGAATTCAACTCCGATGAGTATCTGCTTGATGATTCCGTGAGTTGCAACGCTCCTACAGTAGAAGAGATGATATGTCGAACAACGATTTAGTCACCGTGAACAACCTCACTTTTTCACGGGGAGAACGCATGATCTTTGATGATATTGATCTGCATGTTCCTGAGGGCAAAGTGACGGCCATTATGGGACCATCGGGAATTGGTAAAACAACACTGCTGCGTTTGATTGGTGGTCAGTTGTATCCCGAGCAAGGAGAGATCTGGTTTGATGGAGACAATATTCCCTCTCTCTCGCGTAAAAAACTCTACCATGCTCGAAAGAAAATGAGCATGTTGTTCCAGTCAGGGGCTTTATTCACTGATTTGAATGTTTTTGATAATGTCGCCTTTCCATTGAGAGAGCATACCGATTTATCGGAAGATTTGATTCGCACCATGGTGTTACTCAAGCTCGAAGCTGTCGGTCTACGCGGCGCGGCGCAATTAATGCCGAGTGAGCTTTCAGGTGGTATGGCAAGACGCGCTGCTTTGGCTCGTGCAATCGCACTTGACCCTGACCTGATCATGTACGATGAGCCGTTTGTGGGGCAAGACCCAATCACTATGGGCGTTTTGGTTGAGCTAATTAGCAATCTAAACCAAGCGTTAGGTTTGACCTCTATTGTGGTTTCTCACGACGTACCTGAAGTCATGAGTATTGCTGACTGGGTATACCTGATGGCCGATGGAAAAATCATCGCCTATGGTACGCCAGAAGAGCTGACTCAAAACTCTGATCCTCGTGTCCAGCAGTTCTTACAAGGTGATGCCGACGGTCCTGTACCGTTTCGTTTCCCTTCTCAAAGTATCGAAAAGGACTTATTTGATGGTCGATAACTTCATTCACTTTGTCGCCTCGCTGGGTCGACGCACGCTTTCTATTTGCGGAGCATTTGGTCGTGCGACTTTCATGTTGATTGGGGCGCTATTTTCTAAGCCACAACCGATCAGAAGCTTTCCTCTGCTTGTTAAGCAACTTTATTCTGTTGGTGTTCAGTCGCTGGCGATCATCGTCGTATCTGGTCTGTTCATTGGAATGGTTTTGAGTCTACAAGGCTATGTTGTGTTGGTGGATTACGGCGCAGAAGGCAGTTTGGGGCAAATGGTAGCGCTTTCGTTACTCCGTGAATTAGGACCCGTTGTTACTGCACTTTTGTTTGCTGGTCGTGCCGGTTCTGCGTTAACCGCAGAGATAGGTCTAATGAAAGCAACGGAACAACTGTCTAGCCTTGAAATGATGGCGGTAGACCCATTGAAACGAGTGATTGCACCACGGTTTTGGGCTGGGGTTATCTCAATGCCTTTACTGGCTATGATTTTCATGGCTGTGGGAATTTGGGGCGCTCAGCTTGTTGGTGTTGACTGGAAAGGCGTTGATCACGGCAGTTTTTGGTCAGCGATGCAGTCCTCTGTTGAGCTAGGGCAAGACATTGGTAACAGTATGATCAAATGTTTTGCGTTTGCAATTACGGTTACTTGGGTCGCTCTATTTAACGGTTATGATGCTATTCCAACATCGGAAGGGATCAGCCGAGCAACTACGCGCACTGTTGTGCATTCTTCTTTAGCAGTACTAGGATTAGACTTTGTACTGACCGCATTGATGTTTGGGAATTAATCATGCAACAAACACGTAAAACTGAATTATGGGTTGGCAGCTTTGTATTAGCGGGAATTTGCGCGATTCTTGTGATGATTTTTCAAGTTGCTGACGTAAAAAGCATTGGCTCTGGTGATACTTATACCCTCAAAGCCGAGTTCGATAATATTGGCAGTTTAAAAGTTCGTTCTCCCGTAAAAGTGGGGGGCGTTGTGATTGGTCGAGTAAGTAGTATTTCGCTTAACCCAGACAACTTATTGCCAGTTGTAACACTATCTATCAATAGCAAATACAATCAGTTCCCAGAAACGTCGAGCGTACAAATTTTGACATCTGGCCTGATTGGTGAGCAATACATTGGTTTAGTACCTGGCTTCGTTTTTGATGATGAAGTCATGCTAGTGGATGGTGATACCATCGAAGACACCAAATCGGCGCTTGTGCTTGAAGACTTAATTGGTCAAGTACTATACAGCGTAGGTGGTTCAGACGACTCAAGTAAGGAATAACTATGTTAGCGAGATTACTACTTTCAGTTTGTGCTGTGTTTAGCGTCTTTGGAGCAACAGCAGCAGAGGTGGATAAAACTGAACCTTATAAGATGATGAAGCAGGTAGCTGAAGTCACGTTCGAAAGATTGAAAGCCGAACAGCCGAAAATCAAACAAGATCCAAATTTACTTAAAGTGATCGTTGAAGAAGAGCTAATGCCTTACGTCAACTACCGCTATGCAGGGTTAAAACTTCTTGGTCCAAACTTAAAAGGTGCTAAGCGTGAAGATGTACTTGAGTTTATCGATGCATTTCGTGCGTACCTGATTGCGTCTTATGCACAAGTGTTGACGCAATACTCTGACCAAAAAATTGAGTTTGGTCCTGAGCCTAGCATTGATGACTCTAAGCGTATTACAAGCATTAAAGTTGATATCATCGATACTCCGCGTCCAAACATCAAACTTGAGTTTAAACTGCGTAAAGACAACCACTCTGGTGAGTGGGAAGCATTCGATATGATTGCAGAGGGCATTAGTTTGCTTTCTAGTAAACAATCCGAATGGAACAGTAAAATTCGTCAAGAAGGTATTCTATCTGTTGCTAAAGACCTAGAAAAATTGGCCGCAGAACCGATCCGCTTCGAGGCGAAGAAATAATGGCCCAGACTCCCGCTCAGTGGCAATTGGATCAAAACATTCTTAAGCTAACAGGGGCACTTGATAGAGATACAGTGCCTTCATTGTGGGCGTATGCACAGCAATGGCAACCTGCTCAATCGGAGCTGGAATGCTCGCTAAAAGAGATAGAGCGCGTCGACTCTGCAGGAATGGTGATGTTAATCCACTTATTAGAGCATGCAAAAAAGCAAAACTGTCATATAATGCTCAGTTTCGTGCCGGCGCAACTGCGCACTTTGTTTCAACTGAGCAATGTTGAATCTTTAGTGGCCAAACACATACAGAATTATCAGGGGTAAATTGTGGATAGCGCAAAAGTACAACAGTTATTAGAAGAAGCACTAAACCTTCAAGAAGTGCATGTGAAAGGTGAAGGTAGCCACTATGAAGTGGTTGCTGTTGATGCTTGTTTCGATGGAATGAGCCGCGTTAAGAAGCAGCAGCTAATTTATGCTCCTCTGATGGAATACATCCAGCGTAACGACATTCACGCATTATCAATCAAAGCGTTCACACCAGAAGAGTGGGCTCGTGATAAGAAATTGATGTCGCTTTAAGGTTTATTGATGGAAAAGTTTCGAGTTATTGGGTCAGATAAACCACTAGTTGGTGAAGTGACCATTTCAGGTGCAAAAAACGCAGCACTGCCGATTTTATTTGCGTCTATCTTGGCGGAAGAGCCAGTAGAAGTGGCAAACGTACCACACCTTCGTGATATCGACACAACCATGGAATTGCTTAAGCGTTTAGGCGCGAAAGTAAGCCGCAATGGCTCTGTTCATGTTGATCCAAGCAGTATTACAGAATACTGCGCGCCTTATGATTTAGTGAAAACCATGCGTGCTTCTATTTGGGCTTTAGGTCCTTTGGTGGCGCGCTTTGGTCAAGGTCAGGTTTCTTTACCAGGCGGTTGTGCTATTGGCGCTCGTCCTGTGGATCTGCATATTTCTGGTTTAGAGCAGCTTGGCGCAACCATTACATTAGAAGATGGTTATGTGAAAGCAGAAGTGGATGGTCGTCTAAAAGGCGCGCACATCGTGATGGATAAAGTCAGCGTAGGCGCGACGATCACCATCATGTGTGCCGCAGCGCTGGCGGAAGGCACAACAACACTAGATAACGCTGCGCGTGAGCCTGAAATCGTCGATACCGCTGATTTCCTAAATAAGCTTGGCGCAAAAATCTCTGGCGCTGGCACAGATACCATTACGATTGAAGGTGTTGAGCGCCTAGGCGGTTGTAAACACAACGTGGTTGCTGACCGTATTGAGACGGGAACATTCCTTGTCGCAGCAGCAGTATCTGGCGGTAAAGTGGTATGTCGCAACACTAATGCTCATTTGCTTGAAGCGGTTCTCGCCAAGCTGGAAGAAGCTGGCGCGCTTGTCGAAACGGGTGAAGATTGGATCTCCGTTGATATGACCGACCGCGAGCTAAAAGCGGTAAGTGTACGTACTGCGCCACATCCTGGTTTCCCGACGGATATGCAAGCTCAATTTACGCTTCTGAACATGATGGCGAAAGGTGGCGGCGTGATCACAGAGACTATCTTTGAAAACCGCTTTATGCACGTACCAGAACTCATGCGTATGGGCGCTAAAGCTGAGATCGAAGGCAATACGGTTATCTGTGGTGATGTTGAGTCACTCAGCGGTGCGCAAGTGATGGCAACCGATCTACGAGCTTCGGCTAGTTTGGTTATTGCAGGTTGCATTGCTAAAGGCGAAACCGTCGTTGATCGTATTTACCATATCGACCGTGGTTACGACAAAATCGAAAATAAACTGGCTGCACTTGGCGCAAATATTGAGCGAGTGAGCTAGGCAAGTTAAACTGCACCGCAGGTAACTTGGATATCAAGAGAGCCGAAACCTGAGTTTCGGCTTTTTTATATCACTCTCATGACCATATTTTCCCTTTATGGAAAGAGAGATATTAATAGCTGTATCTGGCAAAAGCCGGTTCCTGGAGAACAAGAATGATTGCACTGTTACGTGTATTTGCTGTCGCTATCTTTGCGATTGTTATGTTTATTGGTGGTTGTGGTTACTGCCTATTAAGCCCTAGAAACCCTAAGCACGTTTTCACTTTTGGCCGTTTGTTTGCCAAGATGTCTCGTGTGTTTGGGATTAAGTTAGAGTTACGTATCCCTGAAGATGCGTATTCACGCGGCCAACATGTTTACATTGCTAACCACCAGAACAACTGGGACATGTTTACTGTTTCTGCGGCTGTGACTCCGAAAGTTGTGACAGTAGGTAAAAAGAGCTTGGCTTGGATGCCACTGTTTGGTCAGCTTTACTGGCTTACGGGTAACATTCTGATTGACCGAGCGAATCGTTCTAAAGCAAAAGGTACTATCGATCAGGTCGTGAGCAGCATGAAAGAAAGTGATGTTTCGGTGTGGATGTTCCCAGAAGGCACGCGTTCTCGTGGGCGTGGTTTGCTGCCATTCAAAACAGGTGCTTTTCATGCGGCAATTGGTGCAGGTGTGCCAATCATTCCTATCGTATGTAGCTCGACGAATAAAATTAAGCTGAACCGTTGGAACAATGGTCATGTGATTGTTGAAATGCTACCTCCAATCAGCACTGAAGGCTATGGTAAAGAGGGCATTCGCGAGTTAGCGAATATCTGTCGTGAACAGATGAAAGAGAAGCTTGAATCGTTAGATGAAGAAGTCAAACAGCGCAACGCTGCTTAAGTTTTACTGCGATATCATCACGAAAAGACAATAAAAAACGGGTAGCCTGAGCTACCCGTTTTTTTATGTTTGTCAGCAAGTGCAATTATTTGCGAACAGCGATTGCTTCAATCTCGATGCCAACATCTTTTGGTAGGCGAGCCACTTCTACACAAGAGCGTGCAGGGTAGTTTGCTACGCCGTGCTCATCAAAGAACTTGCCGTAAACTTCGTTCACTGTGCCAAAGTCATTTAGGTCTTTAACAAAAACCGTTAGCTTTACAATATCAGATACTTTAAGACCTGAAGATTCAACTACAGCCTTTACGTTTTCTAGAGACTGACGAGCTTGTTCTGCGATATCAGCAGACACTTCACCTGTCGCTGGGTTTACTGGGATTTGGCCTGAAGTAAGAACCATGTTACCTAGATCTACGCCTTGAACGTAAGGACCGATTGCTGCTGGTGCAGACTCAGTGTGAAGTACTTTCGTCATTTGATTTTTTCCATCAGTTGTAGGGAATAAAGATTCTCAGTTTGCCTCTAAACCCTCGGTAGGTAAAGAGCAAAATACCCTGACATTGCAGGGTATTTTAAACGTATCACAGCCTAGTCGTGCGGCGTGTTTATCGCTCGGTTACGATCTCGCGTGAGAACACTTTCTCGCAGTATTTACACTTTAGGCGGATTTCTTGTTTCTTCTCGAACACGCTAAAGCTGCTTTCTACTGGTTCATTATGAGAAATACAGTTTGAATTCGGGCATTCAAATACATCATTGATGCGCTCAGGAAGCTCTAACGCGAGCTTTTTCACCACTTCATAATTCTCGATTTGATTCACGGTCGCGTGAGGAGCATACAACGCTAGCTTGCTCGCTTGCTCTTCATTGATAAACACATTTTCGATTTTGAGTAGATCTTTATGACCGAGTGCTGATGATGGCAAGTTCAGTCCAATCGTTACGCGTTGTGATGAATTGTGCATATCGAACAGTCTTAATACTTTGATGCCGATTTGCGCAGGGATGTGGTCGATGACCGTACCATTTTTGATTGCTTCTACCTGCAATTGAGTTTCTTTAGCCATGATTTTTCCCCTCGATTACAGTGTTTCGTTTAGAACAAGCGCCAGCAGTGCTTGGCGAGCATACACGCCATTTTGAGCTTGCTGGAAGAAGTAAGCATGAGGCGTTTTATCAACATCAGTTGTAATTTCATCCACACGTGGTAGTGGGTGCAGAACTTTCAAGTTCTCACGCGCGCCTTCTAGTAGTGCCGCCGTTAGGATGTAAGCCGACTTAATATGTGCGTATTCCGATTCGTCAAAACGTTCTTTCTGTACGCGTGTCATGTACAGAATATCCAGTTCAGGAATCACACTTTCCATGTCTGTGTGTAGGCTATATTGAATGCCAGCTTCGTCTAGTTCTTCGCAGATGTAATCTGGCATTGCCAGCGCATCTGGTGCAACAAAGAAGAAGCGGATGTTGTTAAACTTTGCTAAGGCTTGAGTCAGTGAGTGCACTGTGCGGCCATATTTTAGGTCACCTACGAATGCGACGTTCAGGTTGTCTAGACGCCCTTGTGTTTCCGCGATGGTGTATAGGTCGAGTAGCGTTTGAGTTGGGTGTTGGTTTGCACCGTCGCCCGCGTTGATCACTGGCACGCCATTTGAAAATTCAGAGGCCAAGCGAGCGGCGCCTTCTTGTGGATGACGCATCACAAAGGCATCGACGTAAGAAGAGATGACTTGTACTGAATCTGCGAGTGTTTCGCCTTTTTTCGCCAGAGAGGTATTACCATCATTATCAAAGCCAATCACGTCACCACCAATGCGCTGAATCGCTGTTTCAAACGATAAACGTGTACGTGTTGATGGTTCAAAGAAACAACTTGCAACGACTTTGTTTTTAATCAGTTCTGGTCGAGGTGCTTTTTTAAGGCTACCTGCTGTTTCTACGATAAGTTCCAGTTCTTCGCGTGAAAGCTCTGGAATAGAGATGATGTGCTTCTGGTAAAGCGAGTTCGCCATGATCTTCTTCCCTATAACATTGATGACTACATCCAAATAACCGAAAGGAATTTTGGACATAAAAAAACCTCCCCAATGGGGAGGTTTTAAAATTCAATAGAATTAACGAAAATAACACCACGTAAGCGTAGTCGCTTAGCGAGAGCAAATCGCGTTTTTACGTCAGCAATCAGCGTGGTCATTTCTTAATCCTCAGACAAATTGCCGAGCATTATACGCTTAACTTTCGTGAGCGCAAGCGATTACATCATGGTTTTTATCGGCTGTTTTTGCGCGCTGGTTTAGCTTCCTAGCGTCGCAACCATCACGGCTTTGATGGTATGCATACGGTTTTCAGCTTCGTCGAATACGATGGAGTATTCCGATTCAAATACCTCTTCTGTTACTTCAAGGCCTTTCATACCGTATTTTTCAGCGACTTCTTTGCCGACGGTGGTTTCATCATTGTGGAAAGCTGGAAGGCAGTGCATGAATTTCACATGTGGATTGCCCGTTTGCTTAATCACGTTCATATTGATTTGATAAGGTGTCATTAACGCTACACGCTCATCCCATGCCTCGGCAGACTCACCCATAGACACCCAAACGTCGGTGTATAGGAAGTCACAACCTTTCACACCTTCCTCAACGCTTTCTGTTAACGTGATTTTTGCACCGGTTTGTTGCGCGATAGTTTGACAAGTTGCCACGAGCTCTTCTTCAGGCCAGAACGCTTTTGGTGCGACAAGGCGAATATCCATGCCCATTTTCGCTGCGCCCACCATAAGTGAGTTACCCATGTTGTTGCGCGCATCACCTAGGTAAGCGAAGGTTATTTCATGCAGCTGTTTACCACGGCCGTGCTCTTGCATGGTCAGGAAGTCAGCAAGGATCTGGGTTGGGTGGAACTCATCCGTTAAACCATTCCACACTGGAACACCAGCATAAGTACCAAGCTCTTCAACAATGGATTGGCCAAAGCCTCGGTATTCAATCCCGTCGTACATACGACCAAGAACACGAGCTGTGTCTTTCATCGATTCCTTATGACCGATCTGCGAGCCAGAAGGGCCGATGTAAGAGACTTGAGCACCTTGGTCAAAGGCAGCGACTTCAAACGCACATCGGGTACGAGTCGAAGATTTCTCAAAGATTAGTGCGATGTTTTTACCTTGAAGTTTCTTCTGCTCTGTTCCTGCATATTTAGCTTTTTTCAGCTCTGCAGACAGTTCGAGCAAAAACTGGATTTCTTTGGTTGAGAAGTCCAATAGCTTCAAAAAGTTGCGGTTACGTAAATTGAAAGCCATAGCTCGTCCCTTAGTACATGTGATTAGATTAATAGAATTTATTAAAACATATAAATGCTTTTATTGTGAATAGTTATTTTTAATTAAAGCTAAAAAAGGTTGATGTATTCACATCAACCTTAGTTTTGATTCACCTAATGTAAAGGGACGAGTAAGTTATATATCGTCTCGTTCTATTGGACAGCTCATACAGCGAGCGCCACCGCGACCACGACCAAGCTCGTTACCAGGTACTGTCAGTACTTTGATGCCAGCTTTATCGTATTTTTCGTTGGTGTATACGTTGCGTTCGTAACCAATTACTACGCCCGGTTTTACAGTTAGAACGTTATTGGCATCATTCCATTGTTCGCGTTCCGCTTCATAGCTGTCGCCACCAGTGGTGATGATTTTCAGCTGATCTAAGCCAAGAGCGGACTCAATCGCGTGCAGATAGTTATGTGAGGCTTCAACATGCATTTCACCGTTGCCTTTTGGTGTTAAGCGCCATGTGTCGAGATCTTTGCGCATGATCTCTGGGTAAACAGAGAAAGTATCTACATCCATATGGGTCATCACGGTGTCTAAATGCATACATGAGCGGTGTTTAGGCAGATCAATTGCAATCACCTCGGTAGCTTGGCCTGCTTTAAATAGGCTTGCTGCAAGGTTCTCTACACCTTGTGCAGTCGTACGCTCAGACATACCGATAAGAACTGCACCTTTACCAATAACCAACACATCACCGCCTTCGACATTCGCATTATCATAATGCAGATCATCGTCACCGAAGTATTTGATAAAATCTTGGCCAGCAAAAATTGGGTGCCAACGATAAATCGCACGTAAGTGGTTTGTTTCACGTTGGCGTGCAGGCATCATCATCGGGTTAAGAGAAACGCCGCCATAAACCCAGCATGAGGTATCACGAGTAAAGAGGTGATTAGGCAGTGGCTCAATAACAAAGTCGAGAGGACGCTTCATTTTTGGCAGCATAGAAGATGAGGAGATCGGTAGCTCTGAGTAAGCTAAGCCACCTAAAAATATGCAGGCAAGATGTTCATCATCCATTTCTGAAAAGTATTGGCGTAGGTCTCGCGCAAATGTTGGCCCGTAACGAAAGTCAGAAATCTGAGTGTTCAGCAGCCATTGTTTTGCTTCTGGAACAGCGAGGGTTTCGACCAGTAAATCGTGGAGGAGAAGCACTTCAACGTCTTGCTCGCGCAGCGTACGTGCGAATGCATCGTGCTCTTCACCTGCCGCTTCTACAGCAAGAACGTCATCAAATAGCAACTCATGACAGTTTGACGGAGTTAAGTGGGTTAGGGCGCGTTCAGGGCGATTTAATAGAACTCGTCGAAGTTGACCAACTTCTGATCCAACGTACAGCTTGCTCATTTTGTATCCTTACAAATTTTCCAGCCATTAGTTATGACAAGCTTCCTAGAAAGATGCAAGTTATCAAGCTTTGTTTATATTCTGGTGTTTCTGGTTTTGTGAGTTTTTTATTTTTATTTTGATTCTTATGAAATTTGTTATCAGATATAAATGCTATTTTACTAAAATTAGAGTGCGTGCGTTTTTATTCTAATTTTCCCGTTGAGAAAGAATACACGCACAGTGCATAAAACGTGCATTTTTATTCTAAATTATGCATTATTAAAGTGAATTTATTCGTTATGCTTCTTCGTTTTACACGTGAGTGTATTCAAGAAAGCATCATAAACACGCATAGAAAGAGAAAATAACAACATTAAGTGTCAATTAGGATGTTCTGAATATTAAAAAATGCCATTCTTTGTTAATTTTTTGTTTCTTTGTGTGGTCGGTTTAATATTTAGATTCAAATAACCGATAAGAATCGCAGTGGTATGATGTTTGTTTGTGGCTTTTCATCGCAATCCATGCCATATTTCACCGGATCAGCATACTCAGTATCGGGTATTGTGTTTCCATCAAGTAACTAATCTGGAGCCAAAACATGTCTCACGAAGATGAATATCTATCAGTAGAAGAATTAATTGAGATTCAAAAGGAAGAGACTCGCGATATCATTGCAGCATTGCTAGAAGATGGCAGCGATCCAGATTCGCTATACGAAATCGAGCACCACCTGTTTGCAGAAGATTTTGACACGCTAGAAAAAGCGGTAGTTGAAGCATTCAAGATGGGCTTTGAAGTTCTTGAAGCAGAAGAAACTGAAGATGAAGATGGTAACAAGTTGCTTTGCTGTGATGCGACTATGGAGTCCGCACTAGACGCAGAAGCGATTGATGCGCAAGTTGAAAAATTGATTCACTTGGCAGAAAAATACGACATCATCTATGACGGTTGGGGTACGTACTACGAAGGCGAAGATGCGCTTTACCCTGAAGAAGATGAAGACGACGAGTAATCAAAGCTCACTACTTTTGGAAAAACCAGCGTTTAACGCTGGTTTTTTTATACCTTGAAAAACTGACGAATGTGGAGGCGATAAATAATTCACATTGAGTTTATAGGGGATTTCTCCCTATAATGCGTGAAAATTGATCTAGCTCAAGGTGTATATGCAACTCTCACTCGCCGGTTTATGGCAAGTCTCTCCACTGACGGACCTTTCTATCCCACAGGATGACATTACTTTCCCTGCTCCTTTGAGTCAGGTATTGCCTGCTGAACTGACAGAAGAAGCAATTCGTCAGCAAGAGTGGCACCTGATGCATGACATTGAAGTGGACGAATCCATGATGGCATTCCCAGCGGTAGAAATGGTGTTGGGTGGTGTGGATTACCATGCAGAAGTGCGTTTGAACGGAGTAGCATTGTTTGACTGTGACGGTTCTCAAAATGTCTACAAGAAAGACATTCGCCCGTTCATGCAGATGGGGCGTAACCGTTTTGAGATCCTATTCCTTGAGGAAGAAGAAGATCTTCTGTTGGATGAGGATAAACCGGAGTTGTGTTCACTTGCAGATCATGAATACCAAAAGAGTGACGAGCGCTTAGGGGTATGGCAAGAACCGTATCTGCAGTTCATTCGCAATGTACGTTTAGACCGCGTGGCAACCGAGCAGATTTGGCACCACGGTGGTGGTTGCGAGTTTAAAGTAGACTTGTACTATCAAACTTTTGCGCCGGGTCTGGTCTCTGCATCGGTTAAGTTTAATGGTATGACTTACCATATTCCTATTGATGTCCGAGCGGAGCATGCGAGCGCTTTATTCCAGATCGAAGCGCCAAAGTATGCCGATCTTACTGATCCTGATCCAAGTGATCTCTACCAGTTGTCTGTTGAGTTGGATGGGCAGCACCAAAACTTCACTGTTGCCTTGAGCCAGGAGCTTTGTGTTACCCATGTTGTGCTTTAACTCTTAGTAATGCTCTTTATTACAGTGTTTTAAGCATCACTACTTCACATGCATCATGCCCTGTTTGTCCAAGCGGGGTATCGAGATGCTCAAAGCCTAGCTTTTCATACAAGCTTACCGCTTCTCTCAGACATTCAGTTGTCTCTAAATAGCACTGCTGATACCCAAATTGTTTCGCCAATTGTAAGCTCAATGCGACGATGCGTTTGGCTAAACCGTGCCCTCGTGTTTGAGGTAAGAAGTACATCTTTTGTAGTTCACACACATTTGGCTCGCCAGCTAAAGGGGCAAAGCCACCGCCACCAACGATCTCTCCGCGATGTTCAATGACCCAGTAGGCGGCCTCGCATTGATTGTAAACCGAATACATATCATCAAGCGTTGGATCGGCCACACCATAACCTTTGTCTGCGGTTAAGCCGTATTCTGCAGAGACTTTACGAATCACATCTGCGACTTGCGGGTTGTCTGCTTTAGTAAGAGGTCGAAGAACGTATTCCTCAGCCTGACACACTTTTGTTAGCCCTTTTAGGTAAGTCTCTAGACCAAGTTTGAGTTGCTCTTGCTCGCTGTCATCGAGTTGGGTAAGCAGCTGTTCAAAGAAGTGGTTTTGCTGTTGGTCCAGTTGCGATAACGCCTGTTGGCCTTGCTCTGTAATCGCTACGAGTTGACTACGTTTGTCTTTTGGGTTTTCGATGCTCTCGACCAAACCTAATTTAATCAAACCAGTAACGGTTCGGCTCGCGTTGGACTTGTCGACATTAAGCTGCTGTGCCAGCTGATTGATGGTCAATGGCTGCAATTGGATTTCACCCAATGCGTGCGCTTGCACTGGAGTGAGAGCGACATCGCCGCATTGTTTATCAAGCATACCAAGCAATCGGACGGCTTGACGGGAGTAGTGTCGAAGTTGACGAGCGTTCATTATCACTTACCTCTAAAAATAAAGTTGCGCACCGCAATTAAATTAATTGCGGTGCGCAACCTTGTCAATGGTAAATGTCATTTTTCTCGTTAGGAGACGTAGTGAGCCTCCATGTTTAAGCGTGGTGATGTAAACAAAACTGCGGTGCTGGAGCTTTTTCTGATGATTTACGCATCCATACTTTCTCGTGGAAGTAGTAAGCCACCGTGTTCAAACTCGGCTCTAGCATCGCCATTACGCCGCCGACAAATGCATCACCTGTTAGTAAGTAAACCACGGTAAAAGCGACGCTGAAGTGCACGGTCGCAAAGCTTGCGGTTTTTAATTTGGTCATCCACTGACGAGCTTTAAGTGCTGGGACTTTTGCCCATGCCTTTTCATGAAAGTAGAAGGCTACGGTGTTCACTGAAGGCTCAATCATGGCAATTAAACTACCAATTAGAATGTCGCCTGTGAGTACGTAAGCGACACTAAATGCGATAGTAAAATGCAGTGCTGCGAAAGTTAGTGTCTTTTTCATGATAATTACTCAATCGTGTTTGTTTCGATGAGTTCATTATCGATAATAATTCTCATTAATGCTAATGGGTAATGAGTATTGTTGTGATAGGGGGAAGCTATTGATGATGGTTTTGGTGAAATGTATACAAAAAAGGCTGGCCATGATGACCAACCTTTTGAACCAAAAGTGAGAAGTGTTAATTCTTCTCTTTCACTGAGGCTTAAAGCGCAGAGATCGTTGTCTTCTGCTCTTCTAGCTTAGCTAGTGTCTCTTTGTAGCCTTCAAGCTTCTCACGCTCTTTAGCAACAACTGCTTCAGGTGCTTTCGCTACGAAGCCTTCGTTACCTAGTTTGCCTTCGATACGCTTGATTTCGCCGTGAGTCTTCTTGATTTCGCCATCTAGACGAGCAAGCTCAGCATCTTTGTCGATCAGACCTGCCATTGGGATCATCAGCTCAGACTTACCAACCAGTGCTGTCGCACATGCAGGAGTTTGTTCGCCAGCTTCAAGCACGCGTACTGCTTCTAGCTTCGCTAGTGACATCAGTACTTGCTTGCTTGCTTCTAGACGAGAGGCATCTTCTGCATTTGCTGCTTTCAGCATAACGTCAAGCGGCTTACCAGGGTTGATGTCGTATTCAGCACGTAGGTTACGGATGCTGGTAATGAACGCCTTCACCCATTCGATATCATCTAGCGCTTCTTGGTTGAAGTTTGCTTCGTCGAATTGAGGCAGTGCTTGAAGCATGATTGTCTCACCTTCTACACCTTCAACTAGTGGCTTGATGCTTTGCCAGATAGTTTCAGTGATGTAAGGAATCACAGGATGAGCCAGACGTAGAGTCTTCTCAAGTACCGTGATTAGTGTACGGCGAGTACCACGCTGTTGCGCTTCAGTACCTTTCCATAGAACGGGTTTAGTTAGCTCTAGGTACCAGTCACAGAATTGGTTCCAGATGAATTCGTAAAGCGTGTTCGCAGCCATATCTAGACGGAAGTTGTCGATATGGTTGTTGAACGCTTTCGCTGCAAGTTCAAACTGAGACTCGATCCATTTGTCTGCTAGTGAGTATTCAATCTCACCACCGTTGAAGCCACAATCTTGCTCTTCTGTGTTCATCATTACGTAACGGCTTGCGTTCCATAGTTTGTTACAGAAGTTACGGTAACCCTCAAGACGCTTCATATCCCAGTTGATATCACGACCTGTTGATGCCATTGCTGCAAGAGTGAAACGTAGTGCGTCTGTACCGTATGCTTCGATACCGTTTTCAAACGTCTTACGAGTGTTCTTCTCGATCTTCTTCGCTAGCTGAGGTTGCATCATGTTGCCACAACGCTTCTCTACTAGAGACTCTAGGTCGATACCATCGATCATGTCGATTGGGTCAAGTACGTTACCTTTCGACTTAGACATCTTGTCGCCGTTTTCATCACGGATTAGACCAGTAACGTAAACCGTCTTAAATGGTACTTGTGGTTTGCCGTTTTCGTCTTTCACGAAGTGCATGGTCATCATGATCATGCGCGCAACCCAGAAGAAGATGATGTCGAAACCAGTTACTAGAACGTCTGAAGGGTGGAATACTTTCAGGTCGTCAGTTTGCTCTGGCCAACCTTGAGTACCGAATGTCCATAGTGCAGAAGAGAACCACGTATCCAGTACGTCTTCGTCTTGGTGCAGTTCAATGACTGACTCTAGGTTGTTGTTCTTACGAACTTCTTCTTCAGTGCGACCTACGTAAACATTACCTTGGTTGTCGTACCAAGCTGGGATGCGGTGACCCCACCATAGCTGACGAGAGATACACCAGTCTTGAACGTCACGCATCCAAGAGAAGTACATGTTTTCGTACTGCTTAGGAACAAATTGGATGTCGCCGTTTTCTACTGCTTCAACTGCAGTTTTCGCTAGAGGCGCAGTACGTACGTACCATTGGTCAGTTAGCATTGGTTCGATAACCACGCCACCACGGTCGCCGTAAGGAACTTGTAGATCGTGATCTTTCACTTCTTCAAGTAGGCCTAGCTCGTCGAATTCAGCAACGATAGCTTTACGAGCGGCAAAACGCTCCATACCGTGGTATTTAGCTGGTAGTTCAGTGCTGTAAGCTTCGCTTGCTTCGCCGTTAGTGTTGAATACTTCTGCTGAGTCGCGGATGTTCGCGTCGAAAGTCAGAATGTTGATCATTGGTAGCTGGTGGCGCTTACCTACTTCGTAGTCGTTGAAGTCGTGCGCAGGTGTGATTTTCACACAGCCAGTACCTTTTTCCATATCTGCGTGCTCATCGCCCACGATTGGGATGCGACGATCAACGATAGGAAGGATGATTTCTTTACCGATAAGATCTTTGTAACGTGGATCTTCTGGGTTAACTGCAACACCCGTATCGCCTAGCACGGTCTCTGGACGAGTCGTTGCAACAACGATGTAGTCTTTGCCATCCGCTGTTTTAGCGCCATCTGCTAGTGGGTAGCGGAAGTGCCACATGTGGCCTTTAGTGTCTTTGTTCTCTACTTCTAGATCTGAAATCGCTGTGTGTAGCTTTGGATCCCAGTTAACTAGACGCTTACCGCGGTAGATTAGATCGTCTTCGTATAGACGTACGAACACTTCTTGAACGGCGTTAGATAGACCATCGTCCATCGTGAAGCGTTCACGATCCCAGTCTACAGATGCGCCAAGACGACGAAGCTGCTTAGTGATAGTGCCGCCAGATTCGCCTTTCCATTCCCAGATTTTGTCGATGAAAGCTTCACGACCGTAATCGTGTTTTGTTTTGCCTTCTTCTGCAGCGATCTTACGCTCAACAACCATCTGAGTTGCGATACCAGCGTGGTCAGTACCTACTTGCCAAAGGGTGTTTTTACCCTTCATACGTTCACAACGGATAAGCGTATCCATGATCGTATCTTGGAACGCGTGGCCCATGTGTAGGCTACCAGTGACGTTCGGTGGCGGGATCATGATGCTGTATGATTCTTTAGTAGTGTCACCGTGTGGCTTAAAGTAGCCTTTCTCTTCCCAAGTCTGATACAGAGCTTGTTCGATTGAAGTTGGGTTGTATGTCTTTTCCATAGCGCTCTTTTAATGGATACGTTGATGGTTGAATCTTAGTCAATCTTTATAAGTGAGGGATCTTAACAAGATCGCCTTAACTATAAGGATTGACCGTTAAGGATATTGAATTTCGATCGTTTGCAGCTGGTAACCTGCTTGACGGTAAATTTTATATCTTTCTCTTGCGAGTTGTTTAGCTTTTTCTTCGCAGGGCACGAAGTCTACCACTTGAGCAAACTTGTTCGCAAAGGTTGTCTCATTTTCCGCCAAATTAATTACCAGCTGACGGTTCCAATTAGGTTTTACACCTTCATGGCCGATTTCAATGTTGGTGGCGTATTTCGGTCCCTCGCCTACGAGGTTATGTGCCATGAACTTGTCTGCATCAATTTGCCAAAAGGCTTCAGCGAGCTGCTCGGCGTGTGGTTTGTCTTGGCAGTTTAAATACACTTTGGCGCCTTGGCGAGCAAAGTGCTGAGCCAAAAACACGATGTATTCTTCAAAGCCAGCCACCGTTGCTTGCGGGCTCTCTTCGTTAATGATGTAGAAGGTTGCAGTTTGCATCATTCTCTCACTTGCCGATGGTCTCTTCCTGAAACCATATTAAATCCGATTTTCAATCAAGAAAATCGAGGTAATAAAAAAGGGCCTTGCGGCCCTTTTAGATGTTGTTCAGAAATTACTCTTCTGTCTCTTGGCCGCTGCGGTTCAAAAGGAATTGGACAAGCATTGAGACAGGACGGCCCGTTGAGCCTTTCGCTGCGCCTGATTTCCACGCGGTACCTGCGATATCGACGTGTGCCCAGTTGTACTTCTTCGCGAACTTAGATAAGAAGCAACCCGCAGTAATTGTGCCACCAGGGCGACCACCAATGTTTGCCATATCCGCAAACGGGCTCTTCAACTGTTCGTGGTACTCGTCTGCCATTGGTAGACGCCATGCACGGTCACTCGCTTGCTCAGAAGCGTTTACTAGCTCATGAGAAAGAGGGTTGTGGTTAGAGATTACGCCGCTGATATGGTGGCCTAGTGCGATAACACAAGCACCAGTTAGCGTTGCAACGTCAACCACGCAGTCTGGTTCGAAACGCTCTACGTAAGTCAGTGCGTCACAAAGAACAAGACGGCCTTCAGCATCCGTGTTCAGAACTTCTACAGTTTGACCAGACATGGTCGTTAGGATGTCACCTGGACGGTAAGCGTTGCTGCCAGGCATGTTTTCACAGCCCGCTAGAACACCAATAACGTTGATTGGTAGGTTTAGCTTCGCTAGCGCTTTCATTGTACCGAATACCGATGCCGCACCACACATGTCGTACTTCATCTCATCCATACCTTCACCCGGCTTTAGAGAGATACCGCCTGAGTCGAAGGTTAGACCTTTACCTACGAGCACAATCGGTTTTGCATCTGAGTCAGGGTTACCTTTGTACTCGATGATAGACATCATAGATTCGTTTTTAGAACCACGGCCTACTGCTAGGTAAGAGGTCATACCCAGTTTTTCCATCTCTTGCTCACCAATAATTTTGGTGGTTACGGTTTCGTAATCGTCCGCTAGACGACGAGCTTGAGAAGCAAGGTAAGCTGGATTAGCTACGTTTGGCGGCATGTTGCCAAGGTCTTTTGAGGCTTTGACACCTGATGCGATAGCAAGACCATGAGTGATTGCTTTTTCACCCAAGTTCAATTCACGACGCGTTGGTACGTTGAAAACAAGCTTGCGCAGTGGGCGGCGAGTCTCAGGTTTCACGCTCTTGAATTGATTAAATGTGTATAGACCATCTTTAGTCGCTTCTACAGCCTGGCGCACTTTCCAGTATGTATCACGACCCTTAACATGCAGTTCAGTTAGGAAACATACCGCTTCCATTGAGCCTGTCTCGTTAAGTGTGCTGATCGTCTTTTGAATGATTTCCTTGTACTGGCGCTCGCCAAGTTCACGCTCTTTGCCGCAACCGACAAGTAAAACGCGCTCTGACAAAACACCTGGTACTTGATGCAGTAGCAGCATCTGACCAGGTTTACCCTCTAGATCACCACGGCGAAGTAGTGAACTGATGTAACCGTCACTGATTTTATCAAGTTGTTCGGCTACTGGAGAAAGGCGACGTGGTTCAAACACACCAACAACGATACATGCGCTACGTTGTTTCTCTGGACTGCCACTTTTTACACTGAACTCCATGCGTACTCCTACATCCTGAAGACAAATTGCTCTAAATGTTAGATAATGATCGCTTACTTGTTGAATTTTAGCTCCAGGCTTACATGCAGAGCTGATTAAGCGACTAACATCTAGTTTATAATTTTTAAAAAAATAAATGGTTCAACGGGAAACTATAGTGATTCGACCAAAAAAACAAGTTTTGTATAGGTAATTTCAGCGTGATTATTGTTAGATATTTGATCCGCGAAACACTCAAGAGCCAATTTGCGATTTTTTTCGTACTTTTTTTGGTGTTTGTAAGCCAGAAATTCATAAGTGTTCTTGCTGATGCTTCTGATGGGGATATTCCTGCTGGATTGATTTTCTCGATTGTTGGTTTGAACATGCCAGCAATGGGTCTGTTAATGCTGCCTTTAAGTCTGTATATCGGCATATTGATCACATTTGGTCGTCTGTATGCAGAGAGCGAAATTGTCGTAATGAACGCGACAGGTATTGGTAATAAATTCTTGGTTCAAGCGGCCTTATACCTAGCGTTGATTACTTCAGCGGTGGCGGCTTTCAATGCGTTGTGGCTATCGCCGTGGTCTCAAGACCGCGTTGAGCAGCTTTATGAGCAGGTAGCGTCAGAAAACAGCGTTGACCTACTTAAAAAAGGTCAGTTCCAAGGTACACCAGACGGTTCATCGGTTGTGTTCATCGATGACATTAAAGACAATACCTTGAGCAACGTTTTTGTTGCGCAGATGCGCCCTCGAGATTCAGTGTTACCGAGTGTGATGTTCTCATCTTCTGGTGAAGTAAAAGAGCTTTCGGACGGTCGTCAGATCATCACTATGAAAGAAGGTACGCGTTATGAAGGTGTGCCTACTCGCGTTGAATATATGATCACGAAATTCGATGAATACGAAGGTGTTATCGGCCAACGTGAGGTCAAAAAGAAAGGGCGAGACTGGGAAGCATACCCAACGGTTGACTTGATAGGTCACCCAGATCCAGAGGCGCAAGCGGAGCTACAATGGCGAATTTCGTTATTTGTGTGTATTCCACTCTTAACAATGCTCGTTATTCCTTTGTCTGCGGTGAATCCGCGTCAGGGACGGTTTGCCAAAATGGGGCCTGCGATTCTGATCTATCTAGCGTATTTCTTGGCGATCAGTGCAACCAAATCTGCATTAGAAGATGGTGACATCCCGGCTGCTATTGGTATGTGGCCAATCAATGCGATGTTGCTGATTGTTGCTATCATGGCGAATATGATGGACAGCGTTGCTGCTAGACGAATAAAAGACAAATTCCGCAAGAAGAGGCTCGCGTAAGCTGTGTTCAAAATCTTAGACCTTTACATCGGTAGAACCATCATCTCTACCACTGCCTTGGTTTTAGCGACGTTTGTTGGCTTATCGGGCATCATCAAATATGTAGAACAGCTACGTAAAGTAGGGCGAGGTGTGTACGACCTCACTCATGCGTTGTACTTTGTGTTACTCAGTGTGCCGCGTGATATCGAAATGTTCTTTCCAATGGCGGCATTACTCGGTGCCCTGATCGGCTTAGGTATGTTGGCTTCAAGCTCTGAGCTGGTGGTGATGCAAGCTGCTGGTTTCTCTAAGCTGGATATCGGGTTATCGGTACTAAAAACGGCCGTCCCGCTCATGATTGTCGTTATGGCGTTAGGTCAATGGGGCGCTCCTGAGGCCCAGAAGATGGCCCGTGACTTACGTGCGTTTGCGATATCAGGTGGTAGCATTGTGTCTGTGCGCTCAGGTGTGTGGGCTCGTGACGCAAACGACTTTATCTTTATCGGTAAAGTCGAAGACGACAAGCTTTATGCTTTAAATATGTGGCGTTTTGATGATGATAAGAATCTACAAAAAGTTATTTTCGCCGAAGAAGTCGACTACCAACAAGATAACAACTGGCTGATGCGCTACGTACAAATTACGGACATGGAAAATGAAAACGTAATTTCAAAGCAAGACATCGAACAGATGGAGTGGCACACCTCTTTGGCACCAGATAAGCTAGCTGTGGTGACCGTGAAGCCAGAAGAATTGTCACTGAGCGGTTTGTATGATTATGTGACTTACCTGAAAGCATCGGAACAAGATGCATCTCGCTATGAGTTGGCGTTTTGGCGTAAGTTGACTCAGCCGCTTTCAATTGCTGTGATGATGTTAATGGCGCTATCTTTTGTTTTCGGTCCACTCAGAAGCGTGACCATGGGGGCAAGGGTATTGTCGGGCGTGGTTGCCGGGTTTACTTTTTACATATCCAGTGAGTTCTTTGGTCCATTAAGCTTGGTGTATGGCATATCCCCAGTGTTTGGTGCTTTGGCCCCGAGTTTGGTGTTCTTAGCTATTGCGATTGCACTGCTACGAAGAAAGCTATAACTGAAGCATCATCGAATAAACCAAGTTTTACCGAACCAAATGTAAAAGGAAGGCATTACGCCTTCCTTTTTTGTGTTCCTAGACAAGTTAATTTGCCTTAGGTAATACAACAACCTCTGTTTTGGCCCAAATGTCGTGGAAACCACGTTTCTTCGGATCAATCGGCACAGTCAAATTTGCCAAGCCAAAGCCAGATGTCGAAATACGAATCAGAGCTTGAGTTACCGTAATTGGTGCTCCGTCTTTGGCATTGCGAACTCGAAGCTTCCAAGCGCGCATCCCAAGAGTTTGTCCTGCTCGCGTCCAGAAGAACACAAAGAAATATATCCACACACCCGCAAGATAAAGTGTAAATAGAGGGCTCAATACAGGGTGCTTTCCGAGCATATCTGCGGCATCTGCGTACTCGCCATAGCTCAACAATCCTGCTGCATTTAGTGCAAACAAAACGGCCATAACAATACCAGCGGCCATCATTTCAATTGCGATAATAATTAATGTGTCGTAAATCAACGCTGCAAGTCGACGAAAGAGACCAGCAGGTGGAAGAGTTGTAGACGTTGTCATTATTCCATCACTTACCTTAAAAATTGTGCGTCAGAATATAGATTCCCTCACCAAGAGAAAAGAGACCTAACGCACAGAGTCTTTAATTGTGTATAAACGAAGTGACTTTTCAGCCCTACGTTATCAGCACATGTCATGATACACGAGGCCGTGCAGCAATATGTTTCAACTGAATTCGACTCTCTTAACCATTGGCTTTTTGGTCTGTGACCAGATTAGATAGCTGAGAGAGTTGGTGTTTCTCATCTTCGGTATAATGTTGGCTTAATGAAAGCTCTAAAGCTTTTTCTGACAGCTTGATTGCTGGTGACAAAAATAACTTAGGGTGCATACTAGAGAGAGCTAGCAAGGCCTTTTGTAGGCGAATCTGTATTTGGAGTTGCGCTGCACCATCGTGTGCTATCGGCAAAAAGACATCATCAAACAAATCCTGGCAGCTCAATGCGGGCACAAATAGTCTAGGATATCGAGTTTTGGTAGGCGGCTCACTGAGTAGGTCTCCCCATAATGAAAGTGCTCGTACAGAACGCCCAAGAACGTCAATCGCGGTGCCATTATCATTTACAGCCGGAGATAGTGCTCGTGAGGCGATTTCCGCCATAACGACTAAACCAAAGCGAGGGTCCTGATCATATGAACGCTCCGTTCGAATCGTGAAGGCTGCCGTTACTTCGCTTTCGTCTGGCAATTCTCCACAAACCCAAGCCAATGGTTGACCTACGTACACAAAACTTCCCGGTTGTCGCTCAAGGTAGATGGTGCATTGGTTTGCTTCAGCAATACTATCGAGGTGATGCATATCAACATGCTGTAAGTAGCCAATTTCTTGGCTCAAAATAGGTTTACTTCCTCTGGGCTTATGCTCTGGGTGGCTCCATGGGTGAGCACCTAGCCAGCGCTCTTTGCCCCGTTTTCTTATCGCATCTAACAAGGCTTGCTCTACGTATGAAGTGGTTTCACTGACCCTTCCTAGTACGGAAAGGTGCTGAATCCAACGTAGCAGAGTGAGTATGATCATCACGATTACGGCGATAGTCACGATGAATAGATAAATTTGTGCTTGTTGATGATAGGCCCCAATACCTAGCGCGATAATTCCTACCAAACTAAATAGAAAAGAGCCAAGAAAGGTTGCTAAGGCATTTTGTGTTGTGCTGTCTTCCATCAACAGTTTTGTCGCTCGCGGCGTTACCCCTGCACTAGCGGCACTGTACGCTGAGACCATAATATTGAGAGAGAATGTAGTCACTGCAAGCATGGAGGTTGCGAGGATATTTAATATGTTGTTCAACAAATCCTTGCTGACGTTGATGGCAGGGGGCAAAGTAATGAACTGGTTTAAAACAATCGACATTAAGGCGGTAGCAACAGCTAGTAATGCGTAGAGTGACGTCCGGACCCACAGTTTTCGTGTCATCTGTTTCAGTAACCACTGCCATTTTGACCCAGTCATTCTTTGCTCCTATTCAGTTCTCACTAGAAAGTCGATAGAAAATTCAGAAAGTTATTCTTGCTTAAGCATAGGTTAAATGCCCGTCGTTCTGCTTGATATTTCATGCATCACGAAAGTAAGAAAGCTGCTTGCTTCAAAGAATGGTGCTCTTGAGGTGTGAATTACCACGATTCTGTTACCTTAATTGATAGATGAATTAAAAGTATGTGATTGAAAAGAGGTAGCGCATGATTGTAATTACAGGTGCAAGTAGCGGCTTAGGGGCGGAACTAGCAAAGCGTTATGATGCGGAAGGCAAAGAGACGTATGTAATAGGAAGAAATACAGAAAAACTATCCGCACTAGCAAAACAACTCTCTCATAACGTTGGTTATCAAGCTTGCAACCTCTCATCGCACCAAAATGTGAAACAGCTCTTTGATGGGGTGAAACAGTCCCCTGAAATGGTCATTCATAGTGCGGGAAGTGGTTATTTTGGCTTACTGGAAGAGCAGGAGCCGGAAGAGATTCAAAAGTTGATTGATAACAACCTGAATTCTGCGATTCATGTGCTAAGAGAGTTAGTAAAGCGTTACAAAGATCATCCAATAAAAGTGGTCATGATCATGTCCACAGCCGCGCAACAACCTAAAGCGCAAGAGTCTACGTATTGTGCAGTGAAATGGGCCATCAAAGGATTAATTGAGTCGGTTCGTTTGGAGCTAAAAGGAAAACCTATGAAAATCATCGCGGTTTATCCTGGTGGAATGGATACGGAATTCTGGAAAACAAGCGGCAATACGATGGACACGAGTCACTTCATGCAAGCAGAAGATGCCGCAGAGATGCTCCATAATGCGTTGTCGAGCATTGGGAATGGTTATGTTTCTGATATTACAGTGAATAGAACTTAAAAAGAGTTTCGTATACTCATTTTCATCTGGAAGAGTAGTAGAAAATGGAGCGTACGTTTCTTATGAGTACAGCTTTGTCACACTTTGTGGCGAAATTATCAGCAAACGATAGTTATTTAAGGTATTTCTGCTTGCGCAGGTCAAAAGCTTACGTATAATGCCAACCATCAAAGGGCAATAGCCCAAAGATGCCGGTGTGGTGAAATTGGTATACACGACGGATTCAAAAAAAGTTTTAAATCAAGTCGTTATACAAAAAATAAAAATTTTATCACCAAAGCATTACTAAGAAGTCGCTAATTAAAGCGGCTTTTTTTTATGTCTGTAATAAACTACCTTCATACCGAACTATGGTGCATACATGGTTCATCCCTTCTAAATTTACTCTTTTTTATTTCCCAAACAACACCAAGTAACTGCAATCTTGCGAGCCAGTATTACTAAGGGCTTCGATCGAGAAGAACCATGGTACGACCATGGTGACTTTACGGTGCTATGAGGTTTTGGCTTTGCCTTTATGGACAACTGATCGTTTTGATGGATTGTTGAAAACCGTTTTGCTATAGGCGGTTTCTAAGTGTGTAGTAAGTGCGTTGGGGATATATGGATGTAGCTATTTATTAACAAGTACAAAGCTAATTGAGTCTCGACGTTAATACTCATCGCTTGCAGCCAACCAAAAATGATTACCGCTGTTGGCAATCATTTTCAGTGAATGATTATTATTCAGATTGCTTTGGCTAGCTATTTGGAAGTATCAGTTACTCATATATTGCCGAATAGTTAATAATCTCTGTCGTATCGTTCATAGTCTTGTTTGGCTGAGTCGTATTCACGTTGGTTTGAGGCTCTCTTCATCCTTTCATAAGCACCCTCACGTTGTAATGTACGTATATTTCTATCCACCTCCCTCGTAGTTTCGTCGGGTCCACTAACTATCGACTTAAGCATGATCCACAACATCATTGGAAAGAACATTATGCCAGCAATAACAGCTTGCAATAGAATATTACCGATATACAACCCTGTCTCGGCGATGACACTAGGTTCTTTTCTATCGTTTTTATTTTTAGCATTTGTTTTAGGAGGCGGTGTATACGGCTTAGTTTCTACCTTTGTTTTAGGAGGCGGTGTATACGGCTTAGTTTCTACCTTCTGGTTCGATTTTTCTTGGGAGGTATCCAATATATCATTAGTTTCCCAGATGAAATCACACCACTCTGTAACCTGTTTCTTTTTCTCCTTCCAGCTATCTATTTTAAGTGCTCTTAAGACTCTTACATAACTGTCAATAGCGGTTTTATTTTCACTATATGTATTAAAGATTTCAGTTACACACCCACGTTGCCCCATTAAGAAGCTTTCCATATCACTTATGTAGGGAAGTAATGATTTTTCATAATCTTCTTGGCTTATCTGTAGGCGTAATTTTAGGGCGATCTTTTCTTCGTGTAGTCTTACGATATCTTCAAATCTCATATAGTTTTCCTTGGTTTTAGCTGAGAGATTTAATGTTGTAGATAATAAGCATCCATTTTGTACTGTGGTTTTATACGCTGTTCTCTTTGTATTTTTAACTTTTTGCGTGGGTGTGTTTGATTAAAAATTATAGCCTAGCTTAGACATTGAGTGATTTTCATGTGCCTTGAAAATGCATAAATCTATAAAATTAAAAGTAAATAATATACTATTTATCAACCTAAAATTAAAAAATTAATAAAGATAGTGTTGGTAAATGTTTGAACCTTTAATGGATGAAGAAACTGTTCATGTTGCGATTGCGTCGTCTGAGGTTGTCCACTGTTTGAAAACATATGGAGAAGTGGCAATTGACGATTTAACGGCGCAATATATAACCGAGAAAACATTAGATTTACTATTAGTTGGTAGTGTTAGTGAAACACAAATTCGGAAAATAAGACCTTGGTGTGAATCTAGCTGTTGTGATGTAGTGTTCGTCGATAGCCTTTCAAAAGATGATAAGGTTGTTAATAATGTTATGAGAAACATAGCAAAGAAGCTTACTGTACGACAGATGCCGAATAATATCGATATTAGTGACATTCGGAAGATCAGTAACCAGTCAAGTCACGTACTTGCTTTTAATAGTTATCAAGAGTTGTATCATTTCCTTGACACTCAAAAACTGCATAATCTAAATGGGTTGATTTACTTAGCTCATGGTGGTGACTTATCAAATTACGAGGCTAACAATCGGCACCTTGGTGACTTTATTTCTCCTCAGACATACTTTATTTCTAGTTTCTTATCAGGTGGATTAGGTGAATGTACGGTAATTGTAAGTATCACTTATAGTGATTAGGTACAAGGTGTTAGCGAACTAGCTTACCGACCTCATTAAAGTGTAATAAATGGTAGTATTTTCCATCGCTACTACTAACCATCAGTGTGTGAATATCGCCGTTCTAAGCTCGTTCGGTGACGACTAGAGTACCTTTTGGCGGTAATTGTACGGGATTAGTGTCTCGACTCTCGGTGTGCTCTGAACTATATGCTTGCGGTTGAGTTTCTATGCGAGAGATAGGGACTCGCTTTGCTTCTGGTGTCTGTGATTTGGTGATTGTGCGAATGTTGCGAAATGAACTGAGAGCTAGGGTTGGGATAGGATCTTGATATTAAATATATAATAACCAGTACAACAGCTTGCCGTAGGCCGCTGTTGTACTGGTTATTATTAATGGTATGTTCTTGAGTCTGGCTGTGAATTTCAAAACATAATTGATGTAGAAAGTGCTTGATCAGTATGGACTTTTAAGCGGATATCCAACTCCATGAGTCTGTTCTCAGAGTGATAAGCACGCGTGAAGTTGCGTACTTATAGTTTCCGCCTCTACCCTAGAACCTCGACGTCGCTGAACATGTAGCCGTGTTCTAGTAGTGATTGCTTCGCTGACTCTTTGATATCGGCATCAATATGAGTGAGTAATTCTTCTGCTGCTAGCTTGGGTTGTATTGTCAAGATTTGTTGGTTGCAGATGCTAGCTTCTTGCAGAAGAACCAGATCATTATTATTTAACGAATATATCAAAGTCTTTCCTTTGGTTTCTCTTTCTTTAGAGAAGACTAAGTGACCACCTATTTGAACGGGGTGGATGAGTGGCTCTGGCGTTATATCATTGAGCATTTCTTTGAGTCCGTTTAATAGCTCTAATTCATGTTTTTTTCCATTTAAAGCTATTGGTAGTTTGTCACATTTCAAAATGCTGTCTGCAAATACCGCTAGGTTGCTCAGACGAGCGTCTTGTACACCAAGTTCTTTACCAGATACTAGAGCTTCACAAATCTTTTGGCGGAATACTTTGCCGCTATCCAGCTTGGAACAGAGTTCCAGTTCTTTCTCTTTGAGTTTGAAAAGAGCGGAGTAGCGTTCTTGCTGTTCTTCGATGAACTTTTCAAAATTACCCTGAAGCTTTTTAGCAGAATCAATTGCGAACTCGATATCTTCAAATTCGATAAAACCTTCTGGTTTTTTAATCGAGTCAGAGTAATACATATTCTGACCATCTAGTCGCATTGTGCCGTACTTAGGTCCAAATTGACTGTCATCGAGAAACTGGGCAACTCTCTCCATAGTACGAACAAGCTCAGACAGCGGATGGGAGAAATATGAACCTGAATATTGAAAGTGAAAGTCCTCTAGTGCTTTATGTATATGAATAAGAAGCTCTTTCTGTACATTTTCAAGGTTTATTTCAGCGTTGGTATGAAGTGCAAAACTTCTCTGTAGAGTGTTTGAAATCGAATGTTCAACGGCGCTTCTGAAGAATTTTTGATTTTCTTGTTCTCGATGTTGTTTCTTTGCTATCTGTTCTTCTGCCTCTTGAATCGCTTTTTTAAGCTGTTCGAGTACTGAGTGCATGGTATTTTGGTAACTTGATGGTAATACGCCAAATGGTTTTACGTATGGCGCCATTTGGTTAACTACATGTTCTTGTCTTTTAGTGAAATAGAGGTCGGAATCAACCTTCTTGCAAACATACAAGTGATACTGAGTCGCGATAACCTCATTTAATGATTCTAATGACTCTGCACTGTCGAATTTCTCACGCAACTCGAAGGGAAGTGAAGGAAGCTCTCCTATAAAGGCTTTCATTTGCTTCACTAGAAATAGGTCTAGATCTTCTTTAGCTAAAGCTAAACGCACGCATTTGGAAACCTGGAATGTTTCCGCTTTATGGTTTGGTAAGCGGAGGTTTAATAATGCTCTTAGTTTTTGAAGATTTTCACTACCCGCTTTTTCTCCATTTTCCCATCCATTAATTCTGGACTGGTTGACTCCACATCTGCGGGCTATTTCTGACCTAGGGATATTCAAAGATACTAGTTGCTCGACAATGCTTTTAGCGCAGTCCTTATCAAGCTTTTGATTGTGGGTTATTGATTCTGACATAGACACCTCTTTTTGGGTTAAGTTTGAAATGACTATAAATGCATATAAGAATGAAATAAAAGGAAAATTTACGGAAATGTGATTTTGCAATTGATTGAAATTAAAAGGTAATTATTCTTTTTAAAGAAATTAATAAAGAAATTTTTGGTGTTTTTAAGGTGCTTTTGGCTTAAAGATACCTTGCCATTCGTTACTTTTGGGAGATTTTTCACATGAGAAGAGAGTTATTGAGCTTAAATGTCATTCTGCGTAAATTTTACATAAATAAACCTTTTTGGTCGATTGGTATATTTAGGTTTTTATTTAGTTATACGGAATTTTTGCGTAATTGTCGTCATTTCTTCAACCGTATCGCGTTGCCGTAACAAACAATCATTCAAACACATATTAACTAATTGAATATCTAGTTAATGGAGGTTTGAATGAGTAAATCACAGCGACTCACCACTACTTTCCTCAACAACCTTAAACCCAATCCGGCTAACGCTAAATCCACTGATTACGAAGTCAATTTGTCTGCTATGAAAGACAGTGGCTTACCTACTGGTGTACGTTGCTTAGTGGGTAAATCTGGTGGGAAACGCTTCCTGCTGCGTTATACCAGTCCGGTAACAGGTAAGAAGGCATCTATTGGTCTTGGTAAGCATCCTGAAACTGACCTCGCCACATTGCGCAAAACAGCCAAAGAGTATCGCCAGCAAATTATAGAAGGCGTTGATCCCAAGCTTGAACGTGACAATCAGACTACCGAGAAGACGATGACTCTTGAACGGTTCTTTGATGAAGTCTATTTGCCTCTCGCTAAACAGAAACGCAGTTGGAAGGATGATGTTGCACGATTTCGTTTGGCAAAGTCGATACATCACATATCAATTCATGACCTAACCGCCGCCGATATCATCAAAGTCCAAATGGAGATGCAGAACGCCGTTACGATTAAAGGCAAGCCTTATGCTCCTGCTTCGATTAATCGCGTTTTGGCTCTATTGAAAACGATCAATCGTCAAGCATACAAGTTGATGGATGCTCCGCTCATTGCTGACAAGGTGAGCTTGTTGAAAGAAGATAACGTGCGAACTGGGTACTTGTCCGAGTCACAGCTAAAGGAGTTTATAGGTCACGCTCTGAACCATGAAGACAAAAGTATTGGCGCATACCTAGCTTTGCTGTTTTTGACTGGCGCGAGGGATAAGGAACTGCGTTTGCGCTTGAAATCCGATGTGAATTGGGAGGAGAAAACACTCACTATTCCGCATACGAAAAACGGTAGTAGTCACGTTATTTATCTGAGTGATTACATGCTTGAGATTTTGAGGTCGGTGCCTCATGTGGCGAATAATCCGTATCTCTTTCCTGGACGCAAAAAGGGTAAACCAGTAGGGCAACCTAGGCATGCTTTCAAGGCAATCAAAGCCAAGATGGGACTGCCCGACATACCCGGAGATAAAGCGAATCTAACCCTGCATTCAGCTCGTCATACGGTTGGAAGTTTGTTAGCTAGCCAAGGAGTCTCGTTACACGACATAGCCAAGCAGTTGAATCACGCTGACCTGTCATCAACAAGACGCTACTCAAAATTGACTGTAGGGCGTCGGAGGGAGATTGGTTCTCGTTTGTCGGATATG
Organism: Vibrio sp. Vb2131; assembly: GCF_033338535.1. Taxonomy (NCBI): domain Bacteria; kingdom Pseudomonadati; phylum Pseudomonadota; class Gammaproteobacteria; order Vibrionales; family Vibrionaceae; genus Vibrio; species Vibrio sp. Vb2131. Next base: position 23,542 of record NZ_JAWOSW010000017.1, on the reverse strand, counting down.
GTGACTGCGAAGCCAGAGATACGTTGGGAATGAAGAAGTTAGGTTTAACCAGTTAATTTAGAAATGACATTAGAAAAGCCCCTGTTTAGCGACGAGCTAAACAGGGGCTTTTTCATTATTAAACGGAGATTAGAAATGAAAACAGTAAACAAGTTTGAAGACATTCAATCACTGCCAATGCCTGATTCAGTGAAAGCAAAGCTGCTAGAGCACTTGATAGAGCCATTCGGTGATGAAGAAAGTACGAAAGCGTTCTGGGATGAGGTCGGTACGACATTGTACTTGATTGAGGAAGGGGATACCAACGAAACCTTGAGTGAAGAATCTGAGGAAGATCTGCACTTTCTTCGCTTTGTTACTAACTACCCTGAATGGGTGCTGTTGTTAAACGATGATGACTGTCCTTGGCTTCTAGCGGTTGCCATCGTGACCATGGAAGGTGGTGGTGTGTACTGCTGTGCCCCATTGAACAGTCTAACGTTCCCTGTCGCCAAGTTAGCTGACCAAGCTGAATCTTAAAACCAAATTAAACCTGAACAATTCCAACTTAAAGGAGGTGCCCTATGGCACGCAAAACCAATCAAAAAGAAGAAGTAGTTCAACCTGAAGCTGTAGAAGGCAATGAACAAGTCACGGTCACTGACGATCAACCAGTAGACCCTTTCACTCATATCGTGCGCGAGGGTAAAGCGAAGAAGTTAAGTCCGAAAACGGAAAACCATGTGTTCTATGAAATCGCCTTACATGACGAGGAAAACGAACCCTATATCCGTATGACTGGAAATCAGGGCTCTGGACTGCATAGTAAAGAGATGATCCCGCTTAAAGATATCACCGCTGTTCTAGACGTGCAGGGTGATAAGCCGTTCAAGAGCTCTGTGCTGAAGTGTGTATTTTCTGGACAGTCAGCGAACAACGCGGGTTTTATGGCAGCTTGCTGTAGGGGGCTTGGTCTTATCATCCAGTCGGAGAAGTCAGTGTTTCTCCACGTTCTAGCGCCAGACTACGAGCAACGTCGTGATGAGTTGCTGTCTCTCGTGGACGCTGAAACCAAAGCGAAATAACCCCAAAACCACATTACCCATTACCATCCAAGCCAACTCTGGCTTTCATACTGAGCACTTAGCAAGAGTGCTTCCCTGACAATTTAAATGAGATTTTATTATGAAATTAGTCTTTGATACTGAGCGCCTTTTGTTACCGATATCAACTAGTCTTCAAGATGCTTTAAACCGAGTGATCAGCGAATCAGGTAAATGGACACCCATGATCCAATCGGTTGTGATCAACTTCCGAGATTCATCCTACAGTTCGGAAAACGGCGGTTGGCACCCTGTTGAAATCAGGCTTGTCCGCCTCTACGACCAGTGGATCTTTGATTACATCACGGACTTTGCGTATTGCGCTGGTCCTTATCCCGAACTAGTTAAAGAAGTGGACTTTAACTTCTCATCTGGAACAGCAAGTTTTTCCTATGTTCCGGAGCTGCCGATAACAAGTAGTGAGGTAATGGAGTTCTACTCAATGTGGGAATCCAACTTTCTTAGCTACGTCGAAATGGGCGTGTTCGATGAGATAAAAGTCACTGTAGATTAGTCTATCGGCAACAAACCAAGTAGAAAGCACCATGTATGTACCATAAAATAGTCGACTCACTTCCTAGTGACACTAAGGCTTCCCATTGTTCCATGTTAATCATGGTGTGATGGGAAGCCTTTTTCATTGGGGCAAGTTTTAGCAACGTTTACCCAATCCGTTGCCTTCGGGATTTAGAGGGGATTAAGTTGCTGGATTGCAATGAACGGTGGAAACACCAAGGAAGGGAGCGTTAATTTTAACGAGTTTGGTTGGTTTACACTGGTGTTTTGTTATTAAAAGCTCCCATTGCTATGTCGAAGCAATGGGAGCAGTAAGGGACGGGAAGCCTATAGAAAATACCGAGAGAATGATTTGTCTGATGCTATCTCTGCAACTAGGGGTAAAGGCTAGCCCTTATTATGCGACGAGAGGCGCCCCTTAATCTTATGTTCGTAGTTTGGCTCGAAAAATTGGTCATTTTCAACGTTGCCATACGAAATGACAACTTATCCAATTTACCCCAGTACAAACAGAATTAGGTATAACTTACTGGCTTAGTTCGTCCAGTAGAGACAACCCTAGCTGATACTTGTCATCTAGTGCAGATGGGTGAACATGTCTCTTTATATTTGGTAGAGAGTTCAGGTAGCTGAAGAATCCGGAAGTGGTCATAGGGTATCCAGGCTCAAAATATTCTTCCTCATCATCCTCAAATGAAAACCAATGACAAAGCAATACGAGGTCTTCTTTCTCGTAAACAACCGCAGATGTGCGTGACTTTTCATGGTCGCTGTAAGCTAGAAATTCAATGAAGATAACTTCTTGGCTTTCTGGGTTTTCCAAATGCTCTTCTGCCATCTGAATCGAGTAGTGATCCGACTCTGCGAAAAACATTTGAGTTCCCATCGTTGCTTCATGTCCCCAAGCTGCTGCCGCACACTTGGCAATTTTCTCACTTTGACAGTCGTTAAGTAGATGCTCTGTTTTATTGAATGAAATAGACATGTTTTTGTACCTATTTTGTTTTGGTTTCGATACGCGGATTAAACATGCTTCACTTATAAAACACTAGTCTAACTGATAGATTTATAACGATATTCGTGAATGAATTGACACAAATGAACTTTTACTCAAATTTTTCACCTATTTTCAGAAGCTAGTTAAAACAGGCTAGGTGTAACAAAAGGAACTTGTCACCGGGATCTATAGTGACAAGTTCAATTCATGGTTCTGTTTATCCAGTCATCATACCCAGTAGATAGCCAACGGCAGTGAAGCTTAACAAGTTAGCGATATCAACTAGGTAGAGATACGGACTGGACTGAGTGATTTGGAGCAGAGTTCGTGCATCAGACATCATGGTAATACCCCTATTAAATTACTTCTCCTACCGGAGTTATTTTAGTGTTTGCTAATTAACGACGAAAAATGGCATCATTTTGAGTTTTCCCTTGCGCGGTATCGGTTTGAGGTTTCGCTAAATCACCCCTTTCGCTTATCCCACATAGGTAAGCTCAAAATCGGTACATAGTGGCAAGTTGATGGTTAGGAGGGGCTTTAGCGGCGCAGTGAAACGACATTATGTCGTGGTTCTTTGGTGTCTTGGAGCTGTGCTTCTAGAGAGAACACTAGGGCGTTATTTATTAACGTGGCATCGTGATGAAACGATACTCATGTACAGCAAATAAAGCATTTGGATCATCATGATCTAATTGCTCAGTAAGCTGATCGGTTTCAGTAGTCTAAAACGTGTTGACTACTTGTAACGATCCAATGTGGCGTGGAGATCGCGTATCAGTTCAAGCTTAAGGCTGACAGGGGAGAGAACCTCGACTTGAGGTATCCAAGACTTCAATAAAGGTAAGATATCGCTCAATCTTGATACTCGACTGCTAACCAACAAACTACCGTCGCTCAGTTCTTTCAATAGCTGCTGGTGGGGAAGAATCATACCTTCAAGAAAGCGTGGAGCTACTTCCCTATCAACCTGTACAAGCACCTCAGCATCATCCGGAGTTAGCCACTCCATCCCTTGTTTATGTATCTCCTCGTGGACCTTTTGATTCGGTTTGTATTTATCTTCCCGGCGGTGAATCCTTGAAATATTCGGTAATCGGTACGAATGTAGCTGGTCACAGTCGGTCGCAGCGAGGAACCAGATACCACGGTCATTTACCAAACGATAGGGATGGACAGATTCAAACGTTTTGCCATTGTAGGTAAGGTCAATAACAGAGTGAGTGGTAATCACTTCGGTCAGCTGTCTAAACAGCGCATCGAACTTCCCGATGGGTTCGGAGCGTGGATTCTTAAACAGAATGGGAGTGTGACCGTTGAACTTGTAGTGGTTAGGCAATAGCGCGGACAAACCCGTATCGTGCAGTACCTTGTTGATATTCGCATTACCATTATTTCGAGTTACTGGATCTAACCGATAACCCTCATTGGTGCGGATAATCGGAGCGTTGACTAGCCTTTCATTGAAATCGCGTCTCAGGGTTTTCTCGCTTACCTGATAATCCGCTACCAACTGCTCAGGGGAGAGTACTTCTCCCATAAACAATCTCGTCAATATGTCACCTAGCCTTAAAGCTAGCTTTTCACTCTTATCGCTCATGCTACTAGCGTACGGTTTCCCTTGGACAGGTTGAGGGCAAAACATTTTTAAATGTTTCAAACCGTCGCGCACTGAGGTTTGGCATAGCTTTCATCGGATAAGGCAGGGCAATGACGATGACTATTTTCACACTCACTCTGCGGTCTTGGACATATCCTGTCCGGTCGCAGTGGGATACTACACAACGTAGATTTACTACAACGTCAATTAAAGGAAACAAGTAATGCAAGTGACATTCATTAAGCCGCTTATGGCATCAGGTTACTCATGCCGCTCTTTAGGTTGTCCCGGTTGGGTCACCAAGGGTGGGTCATGCGATACATGTGGCGCAATGGATTACAGTTAAGAAGGAGTATTCGTTATGGGCGGTTGGACAGAAGACCAAGGTGACTATGATGATGGTACAGAAGACTCTGGCTTCAGTCAGGACTTCGACATGGAACCGGGCGACGATGGTTGGCTTGGCGGTGACTTCATGGCTGATGATGACGATGATTAAGTCCCATCACTAAATTAGGCTTATCAACAAGGGCGGTATCGAAAGGTATCGCCCTTTTCTGTATCTATAGAAAAGGAAAACATTATGACGAAAACACATTTTCACTCTAACCCTCAACAGCGCTGGTTTAAGCCTAGCTCGTCAACAGGTGTTCGATTCGCGAAGTACGGTGCCACACTCGGTACCCGCTATGGTCCACAGGGTGTCGTGATTGGTGGAGCGATCGGGTTTGTCGCAGGTGCATTAATCGGAGGGGCGTTAGATGAGCTAGATGTTATCTAGTAAAGGAAGAAGTAGGGGTGACTCTGCTTCTTTTTTATTGGTGGGTTCGAGCTGAAATTATGTCGTTTCAAGAGTGGAAAGCAGAAGGTCAAAAGGTGCTTGCTAACGTCCGTCAACAAACACCTTTCAGATGGAGTATGGAAATTCTTGCATGAAATGATCGCTAAGGTCTGGGCAATTTATTTGATAAAAAACGTACTATTAAAAAACTATTAAGTAGTGAGAGTAACTTGTAACACGTTAGTGACCAGTGACTTCGCTAATCACCTGCTTCAAGCGTTTCGCTGTCTCCTTGTAACCGAAAGAATCGCGTTTAGTGTCATAGTCGTGCACCAGCGCGGTTTCAAGCTCATCAAGGATTTGATCCCAATGTTGGATCTTGCCACCTTTCGACTCGATATTCTGACCAACTTTACGAACCTCACGAAGGCGAGTTCGGCGGTTCTGGTTAGTGCGATTTGCTTCAGCGGTGAAAGCATTAACGATTAAATCATAGATAGACATGTTCATAATTTATATTCCAATAGTTAAGTAAAAGATGCAGTTAAACTGCGCTTTGATGGAAGTCCCAGTTAGGTTTGTAACGACGGGACGGTGATGATGCTGCTGTAGCCTTCTGAATTTCCTGTTTGATCATTAACTGTGTATCTAGATCATCACAGGGAATAAATGAAAGAATCCGGTTACCTTGAGTTCTCAGGATAAGTCCTTGATATTTTTCACTAAGGTGACATTCATATCCTAGAATGGCGTTTTTCCGCACCCAACTACCTGTTGGGAGGGTTATCCAGTAATTCGCGTCTCGGATACAAAGCTTCTCAAGGTCAGCAAATAGCGTATCGAGATTTTGCTCACTTTCTTCATCTTTAAGAGTCAAATGAGCTAGCTGTTTACCGCTCGCTGCTCTGACACTGATATTGCCATCAGTGATATTGATTGATGCCAAGATACTCGTTGACACCTGTAACTTGACACTGAATAAATTCACCGTGTTCTTTTTTACTTCGGTTGCCATGGGTGTTCCTTAATAGTCGATAGCAAAACCGAAACGTCATAATGTCGTTTCGGTAACAAGTTACGCAGCTTCAAGAGTGGGTTGACCTTCTAACTGTTGACGTAGGTTGGCATTTTCCTGCTCTAGCTCTTTGAGGCGAGCTTCCAGTTCCGATACCTTGTCAACTAAGCCATCATTCACAACGGGGGTGGTCTGTTTCTTCTCTGTTTTTAATTGAGTTGCAAAATCGTTGAACATTTCATTGATAGTGTCGGATTCAACATCCGGGTGTTGTTCTAGGTGTTGTTTAATTTGCTCACGCAAAGGGGCATAGCGTTTACTCGATAACTTGTAAACTTTGGTAAATCCTACTTTACGACATTCATCTAGCGTTCCGAATTCACATAAGTTAGTCCAACGTGTAAGCGTGCGCTTATCTACCGTACGTTTACCGTTGCCGATAATATTTTCATCACGCCATTTACCGAACTTATTCTTGTTCCCTTGAAAGAGCTGCTTAGCTTCATGCATTGCAGCACCAATATCGTACTGGGCTTGCTCACACAGTTCCTTATCAACAACACGACCTGCACCCGCGTTCGACAATGCGTTTACTACTGTATTGGCTAACTCGCTTAAAAGGTTTTCAATGTGCTCTAATGCTTTGTTTACATCAGTCATTTTTCTTGTCTCCATATTTAAAAAGAGCCCTCATTTAAGCCCCTTTTAAGTTTTTGGTCAATACTAAAAATCCCTTTAAAACAACGACTTATATATGGTTTTGAGTGTTTTATAGTGAAAAAATGAAAAGTGGATTACAAGGGGGTGTATCGTTGTTTAAAAGGCGTGTAACGAGGGTGTTACCGAATTGCTTGTTACTAAAAAGGGATATTAATCCACTCGGGAGAATTGGTTTAAGAGCCTGCTAGACATGTATCGGATTTTTCAAGAGCAAATTGGATCAAGATTTTTAGCGTTATTTTTGTGAACCTGATCACGTTTTATGCATTTGAATGGAGGGTAGATACCGTCCACTCCTTTTTTAGTTTGAATAGAGGCAAAAAATTAGGATAGGTAAACTTAGTTCTGACTGAATAATGGTATATAAATCATAATATTAAGTTAAAAGATGGATGTTGTATCTTGATAGTGTAATTAGGTCACGCAATTCCCCTCTGATTACGTCAGTAATCCCATCACGAAATCTTTAACCTAATCCCCTATCAAGATATAACATCCATTTATGTTGATATAATTTATTAAAATCAAACAGTTATGTGTTTGTGTGTAAGCGGTTCTCTTCACGTTTTCCGCTATCGTTACCAACTATCACGAGTTCTTCAGCATCATTTTTACTTCATCCAGTTCGTCTTTATGGAAAAAGTGTTCTATCTCCATGTCAGGGAACGTTGCAATTAACCAACGTAATAGTGGGATTAGTCTTGGGGTTGCAGCGAGTACGTTAGGACGGAAGGCTGTGTCTCGTGAATTACTAATGGCATTATCTGCAATCCTATATCCTGCATTGTTAAATAGCTCAGTGAGCTGTTTGAGAGTGAGTTTCTTACCATTAATGGTTTTGGTCAGTCCGTAGCTCTCTTTAGATAGGGCACGTAACGCGAGTTTTAGCAGGGCACCCTGTGAACCGCCTTCCTCATACTTGATGTATGACCCCTTCAGGAGTGGTTTGGTTTTGCTGTAGTCGATCCAGTCTTCCCAGTCGCTCATATTTTTAAGGCAGTTATCACGTCGCCATCCATCAAACAATGCGCGAGTCTGTTGTCCCTCTTGCTCGTTCTTCCACGGTACGGTATCGAAGTAGATATGCTCGACGATGTGACCTTTAGGATGGCGGATTTTAGTCATGCGAGGATTAACGGGTTTACGCTTAAAGTCGAACTCTAAGTTGAGCGTCTTTTCTCGTTGGATTTCTATCAAGTCCATGTCTTTAAGGTACATGTCACGAGGTGAAATCAATGAGTTGTTTGGGATCTTCTGTCCGGGATAACGGTCTAAGAACAGTTCGACCATATAAGCATTTTCATCCTTTGCCGATGATAAGGCTGATTCCGGTGGCTTAACGCCTGCTTTTGCTATGACGGGTTCGGTATCGCCATATTCACCTGTGATTTGTCCACGGGTTTTCATTGCGATGATTTGTTTAGCATGGTGCTTATGCTTAATCATCTTACCGTCACCCGTTTGCTCGCATATCTTACTGAACCGTTGGCTAATGGTTCCTGAAACATGGAGTTGTTCTTCAGTACAGTCTACGAGATACCCATCTGTTGTGGCACTTACAATGGTAACGTCGTCGCCATGGTGTTTATGAATCCCTGCTAATTGCTCTGAGAGAACCGCTCTAACGAACCCTGTGGCACTGGCAGCAAAATATGGATTGGTAACAGGAGAGTGTGGGATATTTTTGCTTAACCCATCTAATGAGTTGAAACCGCGCTTTCCTTTGAGTCCTTGCCCTAATTTACCGTATAGTGTATTGCCAATCTCCTTCCAGAGCTTCTCTCTGAATTTATCGCCTTCATCCGTGTATTTTTGTCTTTGCTCTCTGATGAGTTCCGTAAAGCCTTTGAAAAGTGGCTCTTTATCTTCAATCCATGGAACTATCACTCCGAACTGAATTTCAATATCACATCCCATGTTATATGCGACTTCTATTTCAGGTGCGGTGCAGTAAGAGTAGCCCTCTAGCGGATAATATAATCCATAGAGGTCAGTTCTAACGGGTAGGCATGGAAATTTCGTAGTGTCTTTATTGAAGCTGAACTTAACGTAAGCAAACCCCATTTTATGACCGAGATAGTCATTGATATTGGTTGAAGTGAAGCTTTTCTCGAAGTCTACGGGTTTAATGTCCATTAAGGCATTGACGTACGCTGTAGCAAGATCGAAATCGTTGTAATCGCCTAAGTTTACGCCACCAAACACGTAACATTCGTTTCTACCACCATGGAAGCAGTCTATCGCCAGTTGTTCGAAGATGCGGCGACCTGCTGTAATAACCGTTTCTTTCTTCTGCATGACTCGACCTTGAGTTTGATTCCAGTATTGAATCGTTTTGGTCTCCATGCCCAATGCTTGGTTTAATGCTTCTTTATCACCCGTGAGTGATTTGAATAGTGATACCGAGAAATTACCTAACGTTGATGGTAAGTGACGGAATTGAAGTTTCTCTAACCTGTCTTCTGGGATTTTGTCTTTGAGTGATGCTTTGATGTCTTTGAGTGCGAAACGTTGCATCTCTAAACCGTATTTAACAGTGATCTCAGCGTCTCTTAGTGCATAGCGAAGAAAGAGTGGTTCATCTGCAACGAGTAATTCGTCCATGCGATCTTTGCGATAAGGCTTTGGAATGACTTCTTTTTTAATGCCGATGAGCTCCCCCGCATTATCTAGTCCACTTTGTCCCGGACTTAGTAGTAAAGTATCTACAAAGCGGACGCGACTCTCACGCTTCTTACCGTGTTTATCTGTGAAGTGCACAGGTTCTGAGGCTTGTTTCGTTCTTCCTACAGCATCTAAATCTATGCCATATGTACCACGGGTCGAGGTTAATGTGCTTCTAACAACCTCTAACTTGGCTTTTTGACTGGTATCCCAGAATGCCTCGAATGAAACCATATCGGCTCTTAAGTAATGTGCGTAGATGTAGATGGATTTTGGCCAGCCTTTGATGAACCCGCGACCTAAAGCGGCTTGAAGTATCTCAACTAAGAACTCTTCGAATTTCTTACGTGGTTTCTTGACCTTGTTGATGGCTTTGAGTTCGTCCTCTCGGCTCTTATTTGCAGCTCTGGATTTCTTTATGACTTCTGCAACAGGAGTCAGTACCACATCGCTTATGTGGTGTTCACCTGAAATAAGGTAGTACTGATAAGACAGAATGTCGTTTCGGTTCTCTTCGGCGTTGTAGACGTACTCACTATCTATACCAATGTGAACCGCTTCATCATCACCCTTGAGCGCTTGCCATGGTGACTGTTGTTCATTCTCGAAGTAAAGGTCGAGTTCATCATCGACTTCGTTGCTTGAGTATTGATTGGTTTGCTCTTGAGCTAGAAATTCATCAAGTTCAATGTCAGTTGATTCTGTGGTTTGGTCGGTGGTTTCTGCTTGGAAGTATTCGTCGAGTTCTTTATCTATGGCTTCAACATGGTTAGGTTTGTTTTCATTGTTCATCGTTGTTCTCTTATAACCAAGTGCATTGTTGGCGGGTGATGCGTCCCTCTTTATACCACAGAGCTCATCCACTGATGAGTGTGGCTTCGTCTTGGTTTTGTGTGTGAGTGATAAGGTTGTGTAGAAAGTGGGAGGGGCAGAACGATGATTTTTGAGATTTTGATGTGCGGTATGGAGAGTGGGGCAATTGATGAAAGTAGAAACCCATACCGGGTATGGGAAGTCTCAAAACGGTGCTGTTTTTCATCGAGTATAACTAAACATATAAATAACTCCGCTAGGAGGTCCGATTTAATATGGTATTACCCTGATAGTGTAGTGGTGAACGATTTGGTCTGACTGTATGTGCGGTATAGAGAGCCTGATCCTATAGTGGGATCAGGTCTTTGTTACTGCTTGATTGCATTATGAGCTGCTTTGTCTCGTTTTCTGGTGGTGATTTGGGTAAAGCCGTTACCTCGGTGAATGACAAGGCTCGTCTAGCTAAGAATCAGGGTGAGATGCGCAATCTGTCGTTGGGTCAAGATACTGAGGCTGTTTTTACTTGAAACATACTGTCTATATGTCACATGTGAATATGTGACTTAATTTATATGCCTGTAATTTGATAGATATAATATTAATTTAAATTTTTCATGTGTAAGATATGAGAAAGTTTAAAAAAAAAATTATAGGTATTTGAATGAAGCATATATTAAGTGTGTACGTGGCTATTGCTTTTGTTGTTACAGGCTATTCAATGTTTACAACTAATGGTCCAGAAGGTTTTGGTAAGGACCATTTTTCTGAGGGGGTAATGTGGCCTGTCTCATTTTTTAATTATGTGTTTGAGCCTGAGCTTGATGGTAGCTCTGTCGAGTCACTGATTGACTCTGTTGTGGAGGTTGCTGAGTCTAGAGATAGTGATTATGAAGCACAATTAGCTGCTGTTGCATTTAATCGAATCATACTTCTGGATTACGTTGAATCTCGACCTAACTTAACTAGAGGAGAGGTCCAAACTCTAGCGCAACGCTCAAGTAGCCAAAACTTTGGTAGAGATATAAAACTAGATCCTCAACGACAGTCTGATTTGATGGATAGGTTAGATGGACTTGATTACGATGAACTGGTTAGCTTGGGAGGGATTTCTTATGAGCGAGTTATTAAAATCAGTCGTGACAGAGATATGTACTCAACCGGTGAAGATTGTGTGGATGGCCTAATAAAAGCATATCGACAAGAAAAAGGGGCTGATGCCATGATCAAATACGACATTCTTCAAGAGTTTGATGAAATGTGTGGCCTTTAATTCATAAGAGTGTGCACAGTATGATTAAACTTATTTTTGTTCTCCTTTTTATGGTTTTTTGTATCAACTTTCCACTAGTGGCGTGTGCTATTGGTGTGTTCATGCTATTCATCGGGGCTATTAACAGTAAGTAGTTATAGTTTCATAAGCTTCTAAAACTCGTGTATTAAATTATACGAGTTTTTTTTTAACCTTAGTCTCTACTAGAGGATGTGTTCCTCTGTGTCCTTTGCCTTTAACCCCTACAGTCGATATTGATTGTCTTGGAGAGAATACGATTGAAGCTTCCCCCTAAGTGTTAGCAGGAGGTTTCCGAGAGGGCTTTTCTAGTTGGGAGAGGAAGGGAGCTAGGTGGTTGTTTGAGAAAGGTCTAGGATAGCGAGTCGCAATATATTGTTGATTAGTCAGTAAGTCAGCACCAGAAAACCGTCATTCAGTTCGGTCGCTCAAGAGTCTGATAGATGGTATCAAATTCGGGGTTGATGTTTGCGCTAAGCTGGTTTTGCCCCTTTCCCATTTAGATTTATTACTCATAACAATTTTTGGTATCAATGTCTGACCAAATAATTTTAATGATTCGATCTGGTTCTGACTAGCTCATAATGTGAACAATTCCCTGTCTACAGGCTTGTTGGCGCTTTAGGATTTCTTTTTGTGTGTTTGTCATCATTTTGATGTGAGTAGACAAAGGGTTGTGAGGTATAAATAGTCAATTCAATCCTTTAAGCGTATAAGTATTTGTGCGATTATGATTTGTTGAAGACGTGGGCTTGGTGGATAAAATGACAATTCAAACAAGAGAATCAAATATAAAAAAGATGCTTTATTCATGCTTGTTACTAGTTTTTGTAGTCGTGATGGCAATAACATTCATATTTAATGAATATCAAACTCAAAGAGAACGAATTTTACTTGGTTCTTCTCATGAACTACGTTCTAAAGTTGAGTCTAGCTTAGGCGTTTATAAAGATTTTTCAAATTACGTATTTAAAGAAATTGAGGATGACCAAGATATTTTTAGGTTGATGAGTGAAGCCTATTTTGGTGATGAGAGCATAAGAACATCTAATAGAAATTCAATATACTCGATGCTGGAAGAAAAGTATAAAACTCTTACAGATTTTAACTTTCGACAGTTACATTTTCACTTTGAAAATGGTGATAGTTTTTTACGTGTCCATAAACCTGAAAAATTTGGTGATAATTTATTCTCTATAAGAGAATCGGTAAGGATATCCAATAAAGAAAAGCGATTTGTACAGGGATTTGAAGAAGGTAGAATATATAACGGTTATCGATTCGTTTATCCAGTAGTATATAATGACATTCAGATAGGCACTTTAGAAGTATCCCTATCAATGGGTAGTATCGTCAATTTATTGTTTAATCTATATCCTGAACAAGATTTTTTCTTCTTGATGAATAAGGATGTTGTGAATTACAAAGTGTTTGATGATACGAAGAATAACTACATACATAGTAAAATAGCCAGTGATTACTATGTAGATAAAGACGTGCTAAATAAAAGCCTGAAAAACCTGAAGTTTACTGAACTTAAGGGTGATACTGAACTATTTAAAAAACAGCTTGATCCTCATATTAAAACTGGTAATACTTTTTCAAAAGAGTTCAATGTGAATGGAAAATATCTGATTGTATCTTTCTTATCAGTTGAAAATTTTAAAAGAGAGCACGTGGCCTATTTAATTTCAATATCAGAAGACGATACATTAATGCTTATGAAAAGAAACTATCTTCTGTTTAATTTTATGATATTCATAGTGTTAATCTCATTTTTTGTAATTGTTTTTCAAAGTTATCGAAATCAAAATAAACTACTTAAAATGTCAACCATAGACTTTCTAACTCAAGTGCTAAATAGAAATAAGATGGTTGAACTATTGTCACAGGAATACGTTAAAGCAAAAAGGTATAATTCCATATATACCGTAATGATGATTGATATTGACTACTTTAAAAGCATCAATGACGAGTTTGGTCATGCTGTTGGCGATGATTATCTAGTTCAGTTTAGTAAATTAATCCATAGAAACATAAGAATTAGTGACTCTTTTGCTCGTTGGGGCGGTGAGGAGTTTGTTCTATTGCTTCCCAACACAGATGAAGACAGCTCGATGCTAGTTGCCGAAAAATTGCGAAGTTTAATAGAAAAATATATTTTTTCAGGCCCTAAAAACATAACTGTAAGTATCGGTATCTCTGAGTTCCAATTAGATGACAGTAGTCTAGAAGATGCCATAGAAAGAGCTGATACAGCACTTTATCACTCGAAAGAAAATGGCAGGAACCAAGCGACACGCTGGAGTGTGATTAAGTTTTAATCTTAATCGCCTAAAATCAGACCATTTGGCATACCTGAGCTAATCTATGAATCGCTAAGTTAGTAAAATAGCTAAAACACTTTTGTCCAAAAGTGAGTTAGCCACGCCCGAAGGCAGCGGTATTTTGAATCCGAAAGTGACCAATAAGATTGCTTTAGCATTATGGTGCATTCATGGTCTTGTATCCCTTGCTCTGATTCTGTCGAGGAGGCTGATGAAGTCAGCCTAATCCGCGCAACAACCTAAAGCGCAAGAGTCTACGTATTGTGCAGTGAAATGGGCCGTCAAAGGATTAATTGAGTCGGTTCGTTTGGAGCTAAAAGGAAAACCTATGAAAATTATCGCGGTTTATCCTGGTGGAATGGATACGGAATTCTGGAAATCAAGCGGCAATACGATGGACACGAGTCACTTCATGCAAGCAGAAGATGCCGCAGAGATGCTCCATAATGCGTTGTCGAGCATTGGGAATGGTTATGTTTCTGATATTACAGTGAATAGAACTTAAAAAGAGTTTCGTATACTCATTTTCATCTGGAAGAGTAGTAGAAAATGGAGCGTACGTTTCTTATGAGTACAGCTTTGTCACACTTTGTGGCGAAATTATCAGCAAACGATAGTTATTTAAGGTATTTCTGCTTGCGCAGGTCAAAAGCTTACGTATAATGCCAACCATCAAAGGGCAATAGCCCAAAGATGCCGGTGTGGTGAAATTGGTATACACGACGGATTCAAAATCCGTTGCCTTCGGGCGTGGCGGTTCAAGTCCGCCCACCGGTACCATACAAAGAAAGGTCGCTTTTATAGCGGCCTTTCGTCGTTTTAGGTGTTCGTAAATATCAAAAGAAAGTTAGCGTTGCCTTCGCGGTGGCGTCAGGAGTGCCTGCCAGTCAAGTCACTCGCAGGTACCATATTTTAAGACAGAGCCTCGATGGAAGTCGGGGCTTTGTTGTATCTGGATCTTCAAAACAAAAAAGCGCGAGGGGTATGCCTCGCGCAAACTACTACATGGTGATAGTAGGAACAGCCTATAGAGCTGTGAACAAGGTATTTTGAGTGTTCGGAGTCCAGTCTGCTTGGGACACGTGCGGTACATCAACTAGATAACGCAAACCTTGATAAGTCACCACATCACCTTGTTTATAGGAAACATTCTGAGTCCAGTTAGTGGCTGGGTCTGCATTTGTCCAAAGGCTAGAGGTTGGAGACGGTGCCCAATCTTGTTGCGCAGTATGGTTTGTTACAGCCTGGTATACAGTACCTAGGTGTAAGATGTAATCGCCAGCGTCGTAGTTATGACCAACTTGCCAGTTCGGTGTGTAGTTATCCATTGTGTCGAAGTCATAACCCGCTTGTTTTGCTAACTGTATAAACTTAGCGAGCTTAGGTAGGTTTTGCGTTGCACCCATGCCACGCTTACCATCTTCAAATAGGAACTCGTGAGTTAATACGATAACTTTATCGGCGTGTAAAGGTGTACCACATGGGAACTCTTGAGCTTTGGAGTTGATCGGGTTAATCGTTGTTGGTGCACAAGTGTTTAACGCGGAATCCACATATCCAAGAAATGCTTCTGCTTCTGTAAGGCTGTTTGCTGGCATTTCAATGCCCCAATTTTCGGGTGCCCAGTCCACATCCCAACCGTGAGTTTGATAGCCGTTATTCGCTAGGATATTTTGAACCTCGATAGCTGCTTTTACACTGTTGGATGGGTTGGATGTATCGCATACATATCCTGGTTCCCAAGGTTTCAGGTCATCAGACGTGGCACATAACCCATCTGCTTTGAAGTCTTTCGTCACGCGCCAACCGTTGGTGTAGGGCAGTCTAGCAAACTCTGTTGCCTTGTAGTTCGGGTAGCTTGTAATGTTCGGCAAATACTTTGCTAACACAGATAAGTTTTCCGTAAACATTGAGGCATCGTAAACAGGGTCTTGATACGAGTTAAGCTGGTGGTCCCCGGTCGCATTACACTCCGCAGCACTGTTCGGTCCAAACTCATCCACGCAGTTGTGCACCATGTGATCGTAACTGTGGTTCGCAACAATATGACCAGTGTCTAATGCGAGCTTTAAGGCTTCTAGGGAACGGTCTTCATTCTCATCACCAATTCCATCTAAATGCCAAGCATTAAAGTAAAACGTCGCTTTGATATCTTCCTGGTTAAGTACTTGAATAACGTCAATAGATGCATTGATTGGTCCATCATCAAACGTTAGATAAATTGTGCCTTTAGAGTCGGTTTGAGCAAATGAGTGTTGTGATAGTGCGGCACTTACAAGCGTTGCAATAGCCAATTTATTAAATTTCATTCTCTATTCCTTTTAAGAAATTAATAACGACGTTGTCAGTAGTAAAATATTGATAATTTGAAACTTAATGTGATGTCTTAAATTATTTTATGACTTTTATCCTAGACCTAAATAATTACAAAAAAATAGGTGGTATTTTCTAAATTGGGATTGTGTTCACGAATAATGCAACCGGTTGCGCTTTTTTGTCTTGGTTATTTTTGCTACAGTTTTTGCAGGTTGAAATTTACACAACGGGAGTAAGGCTATGAAAAAGATCCTTTTATGCTGTAGCGCAGGGATGTCCACCAGTATGCTTGTTAAGAAAATGGAGCAAGCTGCTGAAAATAAAGGAATTGAATGCAAAATTGATGCGATGTCAGTGAATGCATTTGAAGATGCAATTAAAGAGTACGATGTTTGTCTTCTCGGGCCTCAAGTACGTTTTCAGCTAGAAGAGCTAAGAAAAACGGCGCAAGAGCATGGTAAAAACATTGACGCGATTTCTCCTCAGCATTATGGAATGATGAAGGGAGAGGAAGTACTAGAGCAAGCATTAGAATTAATTAACTAAACCATAGTTTTAAATTAAAAAAGATAACTGTACATCAAATATAAATATTTGATGCGGGATTCTTTTGCCTAAAATAAGGATGGATTCTATGAAGCTTTATGACGCAATTATAGGCGCAGTCGAAAAGCATATAGCCCCTATAGCAGCTAAAGTGGGGAATCAGCCCCATGTTCGCGCAATGAGAGACGGTTTTATTGTCGCAATGCCGTTTATTATTGTTGGTAGTTTCATTTTGATTTTTGCATTCCCCCCATTTGCCGAAGATACAACCTTTACTTTTGGTCGAATTTGGCTCGATTTCGCCACTACACATTTTGATACCATAATGATGCCCTACAACATGTCGATGGGGATCATGACCATTTTTGTTTCGCTGGGCGTTGCTTATAGTTTAGCGAAGGCTTACAAGATGGATGGGATCACGAGTGCTGTATTGTCACTAATGTCTTTTTTACTCATTGCGGCCCCAGCTAAAGATGGCGCGTTGTCTATGTCTCACATGGGCGGAACCGGGATCTTCACCGCAGTGATGTGTGCATTTTTCTCGGTGGAGCTCTACCGTTTTATGAAAAAGCACAATATTACGATTCGCATGCCAGAGCAGGTGCCACCGGCGATTGCGCGATCATTTGAAGTATTGCTACCAGTCTTAGCGATATTCATTACCTTATATCCACTTAGCCTTTTCGTACAAACCCAGTACGACATGCTGATTCCAGATGCTGTTATGGCTATCTTTAAACCGCTAATCAGTGCGTCTAACTCATTGCCTGCCATTATTGGCGCTTTATTGCTTTGCCAGCTACTTTGGTTTGCGGGTATTCATGGTGCTGCAATTGTTGTTGGACTGCTTTCTCCAATCTTTTTGACCAACATTGGTGCCAACATTGAAGCCTTTGTTGCAGGTGAACCGATTCCAAACGTATTTACTCAACCGTTCTGGGATTTTTACATCTTTATTGGCGGCTCTGGTGCAACACTTGCTCTTGTTATGCTGATGTCGTTTAGCCGTTCTGTTCACCTTAAGAGCATTGGTCGAATGAGTGCGGTGCCTGGCTTTTTCCAAATCAACGAACCTGTGATCTTCGGTAGCCCAGTTGTGATGAACCCGACCTTGTTTATCCCGTTCGTCTTCGCTCCAGTCATCAACGCTACGATTGCGTATTTTGCTGTGCATGTCGGCTTTGTGGGTATGGGGGTCGCTACAACACCTTGGACAACACCGGCACTGATAGGTGCTTCGTGGGGTAGCGGTTGGACCTTTGCGCCAGTATTGCTCGTCATTGGTTTATTAATTCTTGATCTAATCATCTACTTCCCATTCTTCAAAATGTTTGAGAAGCAAATGTTGGAGCAAGAACTACCAACGACGAAGGAAACTAAAGGTGATACGCAGCCGTCAGGCGAAGGCGTTACTGCTTAACTGTGCTTAATGGGCCGCAATTACCGCGGCCCGATTTTCGGAGAGAAAATGATGGAACAAGAATTGGTTGTAATGGAGATCATTTGCAATGCTGGTGAAGCCAGAAGTTTAAGCTACGAGGCATTGCGTTTATCTCGAGAACAAGATTTTGAAGCGGCTGATGAGAGGCTCTCTCAAGCAAGAGAGTGCATTAATAAAGCCCACTTAATACAGACTCAGCTTATTGAAGAAGATCAGGGAGAAGGGAAAGTCCCGATGACGTTAGTGATGGTGCATGCTCAAGATCACCTAATGACTACGATTTTGGCTCAAGAGATGGCTGTAGAAATCGTCGCACTGAACAAAAAAATCTCGAACAAATAAAGGGGGATGAAAATGTCTAGAGAGGCGATCAAACTTGCCATTATTGGCGGTGGTAGTAGCTATACCCCGGAATTGGTTGAAGGGGTTATTAAGCGCTTAGAATATTTACCCGTTAAGAAAATCCATTTTGTGGACATTGAGTCAGGAGCTGAGAAGCTTGAGATCATCAAAGGATTGGCTCAGCGAATGGTCGATAAAGCCGGCGCAAAAATTGAGATAAAAGCCGGTTTCGATCGCCGTGCTGCGATAAAAGATGCGGATTTTGTGATGACGCAGTTTCGTGTTGGTGGCCTTGCTGCACGCGCTAACGATGAGCGAATCCCAATCAAGTACGACGTCATCGGCCAAGAAACAACGGGCCCTGGTGGTTTTGCTAAAGCTCTGCGAACCATTCCGGTCATTCTTGATATCTGTAAAGACATTGAAGAGTTGGCTCCAAACGCATGGATGCTCAATTTCACCAACCCAGCGGGTTTAGTTTCCGAAGCGGTCAGTAAGTACACCAAAGTAAAGAGTATTGGTTTATGCAATGTGCCCGTTTCAATGGAAATGATGATTGCAGAAATGATGGAGTGCGAGCCAAAAGAGCTACAACTTGAGTTTGCTGGGTTAAACCATCTCGTGTGGGTACACAAAGCATGGCTCAATGGGGAAGATATTACTCAAACGGTATTAGAGAAAGTCGGTGATGGTGCCAACTTCAGTATGAAGAATATCTGGGAAGAGCCGTGGGATCCTGCATTTCTAAAAGCACTGGGGGCGATACCATGTCCTTATCATCGCTACTTCTACCAAACTGATGCCATGCTTGCTGAAGAGAAACAAAGTGCCGATGAAAAAGGCACTCGTGCTGAGCAGGTAATGGAAACAGAAAATGCGCTATTTAAGCTCTATCAAGATCCTACCCTCGATCATAAGCCGAAAGAGTTAGAGGAGCGGGGTGGTGCTTATTATTCTGATGCATCACTGAACCTAGTTGATTCAATTTATAACAATCGTAATAGTATTCATGTTGTTAACGTTTTAAATAATGGAGCGATCAACGGCCTACCTGACGATGCTGTGATTGAATGTAGTGCGGTGATTGGTAGCTGGGGGGCGAAACCTCTTGCGGTTGGCGAGTTGTCAAACAATATCAAAGGATTACTCTATCAAGTTAAAGCGTATGAGCAGCTAACAATAGAAGCTGCTGTCGAAGGTAATTATGACAAGGCGCTTATGGCATTAACCAATAACCCATTGGTGCCTGACATTGGCCGCGCCAAGTCAATCCTGGATGATATCCTAGCGGTGAACGCTCCGTATTTACCTCAATTTAAACTAACGACGTTGTAGTACTAAGGAAGGACGCCAATGAAAGTCATTTTTAATGCTGATGATTTTGGTTTAACGAGAGGTGTAAATAGCGGCATCGTTAAAGCTCACCAGCAAGGTGTGGTTCATTCAACCACCATGATGGTGGGTATGGATGCTGAGCAACATGCCTTAGAACTAGCTCGCCATAATCCAGACTTGAAAATTGGCGTTCATCTTAGGTTTACAGCAGGTGTGCCTATAACGAAGCATCCTAACTTGACCAACGGCCGAACGCACTTTATCAATTATGACGAACTTTGGAGTAAGCAGGACTTCGAAACTCAGGTCGTTTATGATGAAGCAAAAGCTCAGGTGGAACATTTTCTATCGCTTGGGTTAGAGCTAAGCCACTTAGATAGCCATCATCACGCGCATACTCACCCTCAAATTTTGCCCGTTATTAAAGAAGTAGCGAATGAATACCGAGTGCCACTGCGGGGCAGTGGCTTGTGTCAAGAATCGATGACAATCAGGTATATCTTTACTGATGAGTTTTATGATCAAAAAGTGAGCTTGGATGGCTTAATGGCACATCTATTGAGCTTAAAAGCTGACTATGACTTGGTTGAGGTGATGTGCCACCCGGCAGAGGCCGATCAGGCGCTTATCTTAAAGAGTGGCTATGCGCTTCAGCGAGAGCTAGAGTTACAAGTTCTTACCTCTCCCATTTTAAAAGAACAGTTAGCTCATCATGGTATAACTGTTACGGATTACTCTGAGCTTGTTTCTACCAATCAAATGGTCGGTGTATGATTAAAGGCTGCCAGCTTCGCCCCCTATAGCACCTTACGAATTGCTGGCAGCCGTTCTACACAAACGAATATTTAATAACAATTGCAGTTGGACCCAATAGCATTATGGCAAGGATTAAAGATGTAGCCGAACTCGCCGGTGTAAATCGCTCTACCGTTTCTCGAATTATTAATGGAGAGGGGAAATTTCGCGAGGAAACTCGAAAAAAAGTAGAGCAAGCTATGGCGCAATTGAATTATCGTCCTAGTGCAATTGCTCGTTCACTCGCAACCTCATCCAGTAATATGGTTGGGTTATTGGTGACTTACTATACGGGGGGCTTCTTTGGCGAGATGATGGAGCAGGTTCAGACCGAGCTGGATATTCATAAGAAGTTTTTGATTACAGCTCAAGGCCATCATTCTGCACAAGGTGAAAAAGAGGCAATTCAGCGTTTTAATGATTTACGTTGTGACGGCTATGTACTTCATAGTCGTTATTTGTCAGATGATGACTTACGTGAATTAGCTAAACAGCCAACACCTTTCGTTCTTCTGGATCGCTACGTGGAAGGAATAGAAGAGCGTTGTGTTACCTTTAACCATCATCATGCAAGCCGTATTGCCGTTGAGCACCTTTTAGCTGGTGGTCATCGAAAGATTGCTTGTATTGCCGGTCCATCCCAACGTCATAACAGTGTATTGAGAAAGCTTGGGTATATTGATGCAATGAAGGATGCTGGTATAGATATTGATGAAAGCTGGTGTGAAGAAGGGAATTATGGTCGGCAAAGTGGTTATGATGCAATGGCTGCAATTTTACAACGACACCCTGATGTGACGGCTGTCTTTTCGTGCAGTGAAGAAATGACGGTTGGCGCAATGCAGTACTTACACGAGCACAGTATTTCTGTACCAGAGCAAATCTCATTAACTAGCTTTGACAGTGTTGATCTTTGTGAAAGTCTTTACCCTACAGTATCAGCAGTGCACTTTCCTATCAGTGACATGGCCCGTGTAGCGGTACAAGCGTTAATGGGGCTAGTCAAAGATCAAGAAGTAATAGACAAGCCAGTGTTCGAGGCCAAGCTTAAAATACGCAAAGCAGATCGCTCCTTAAAGTAGCTTACTTCTATCTAATTAAGTGAGTCGCTTAGAAATAACGGTTTGATGTTTTGATAGTTACTGATGAATTTATTCACAAAATTTACTAGTATTCTAACTCTCTTAAGAAATATAAATCAGTAGTGAATAAGTGGCAGCCATTAAACTAACGGTCGATCGTATTCAACCCGGATTACATATCCGTCTTCCGCTAAAGTGGAACGATCACCCCTTTCTACTCAATAGCTTTAAGATTAAAGACCAAGAGCAAGTCGAGATGATCCGCCACCTCGGCGTAAAGTTCGTTTACTTTAATCCAGAGCAAAGCGATGCCGTTCCACTCCCTGTTGATCAAAGACAAGCTGACAGAATAACAAATGAAGCGTCGTTAGATCATGAAACTCAAAAAATGTGGCAAGAAAAACAGAACCGCATAGAAAAGTTAAGTGCATACCGTCGACGCGTGATTCAGTGTGAAAAAGAGTTTGAGCGCTCTCTGGCACGTATGCGTTCAGTCATGACTAAAATCCGTAACCGTCCGACAGCAGCAGTTGATGAAGCAAAGCTTCTTATTGAAGATATCGTCGAGAAGTTAATGTGCGATGATAATGTTACGTTACATCTGATGAACGGAAAAAATGAGTTTGAAGATATTTATTTCCACTCATTGAACGTGGCTGTTATCTCGATGATGATTGGCCGTGCTAAAGGGTACTCAGCAGCACAGTTGAAAGAGCTTTCCTTCTCCGCACTATTCCATGATATCGGGAAAATAAAAATCCCGACTGCAATATTAAGAAAGCAACTACCTCTAACAGAGCCAGAAACCAACTACTTAAAGTTGCACACTAAATATGGCGTCGATCTTGCGAGTCAAATCGAGGCTTTTCCCGAAGTCGCGAGAATTGTGATCGCGCAGCACCATGAGCTAAGAGATGGGTCTGGTTATCCTAAAGGCCTGAAAGGAGATGAGATCAACGAGTTTGCTCAAATTATTGCTGTAGCCAATGCGTTTGATAACTTGTGTCATACACCGATAGTCTCAGATCAAAAGATTCCTTATACCGCACTCTCTCATTTATATAAGAACTGTAAACACCTATATAAAGAAGAGAACCTGAACATCCTAATTAAGTTTATGGGCGTGTTTCCTCCGGGTACCGTAGTTCAGCTTTCTAATAATATGGTCGGCCTGGTTATCTCAGTGAATGCATCGCATCTATTATTCCCGAATGTTTTGGTTTACGATCCATCAGTACCAAGGACGCAAGCGCCAATCATTGATCTTGCCTCAAAAGATATAAAGATAGTTAACGCGATTCATCCGTCAAAATTACCGGATAAAGTAAAAGAGTATCTAAATCCGCGTTCGCGTATTTCTTATTTCTTTGATAGTGATGAGTAGTTATCCACAGCTTTTTGTGGGTAAATTGTATAAATCCTGAGTGTTATTTCTGGGTAATTTTAGGGTTGGATGGAAAGTATCCATTTGGCATGTTTTTTTAGAAAAAATGCATTTTTAGTATTGCCAAAGAAAATCTTCTCCCTATAATGCGCATCCATCGACACGGCAGACGTCACAAGGCTTCAGCAGGGTCGAAGAGGTAAAAAGCTTCTACAAAAAATTAGTTTAAAAAAGTGTTTGACACTAACGACTAAATCGCTAGAATGCACCTCCGCTTTGAGAGAAAAACTTCTCGCAAAGCAAGCTCTTTAACAATATAGACCTATCAATCTGTGTGGGCACTCGTTGATGATAATCCAAATAGTTTCTTCGGAAACAATTTAGGTTTCAATGAAACGAAGTGACCATTGAATCTTCGGATTCAGCACAGTCAATTCAAACATTACTTATGTAATGTTCAGTATTCATTGAGCCGAACAAAATCTTAAATTGAAG
>NZ_JAWOSW010000016.1:0-143649 GCF_033338535.1 Vibrio sp. Vb2131 | reverse complement strand
GTTCTTTTAGTTGTTGATTTCATAACACTCTCCAATTTTGGGGGTGGAAAGTGTCAACCTTATTTAGGACGGCACACTTAAATGAAAAAGACCCTTGAAATTGAGTTCACTTTTTTATGAAGATTAACTCAACCTAAGATTGACAATTTTCGTTATATTTTTCTCGTTTATAGCAATATATAAAAAACTCTTTTTGTTTTAATTAACCATAAGACGTAAAAAAAAGGCAACAAGATACTTCTTGTTGCCAAAGAAAAAATCATCATTCAAAAAATATGAAAATGAAAACTAGCAGTGGACTAGCTAACAAAACAATTATATCCAAAACACTTTAACAAGTAACGATCAATATAATCCATTATATATGGATGAAAATCAGCACTTATAAAATTACACCGATAAAATAAAAAGCCTGAAAATAGTTTCAGGCTTTTTATATTTATTAATTTTTTAGAATGAATATCTCGCAGCTATTGCAAGAATATCGTCTTCATTGTCTACATCTGTAATTCTGTATTCTGCTAGTGCTTTAAAATTAGAAGTCAAATCGTACTCTGCACCTAGTGAGTAGTAATCGACGACATCTTCATCATCACGCTCTAGATTGTTATAGCCAACTAGTGCCCAAAGCTTATCTGTTACTTCATAAGTGGCAACTGCTTCAATACCGGTGTAATCAATATTACTTTCAGAACCATCTTTAGCCCAGTTTTCACCATCACTGTATAAAACAGAGGCATAAAACTTGTCGTATTCAAATGCAATAGCACCCGTTAGCAGCTCTGCATCTTCTGCACCCGATTGCCCTTCACCTTCGTTGTAACCAAGCGCAACTTTGAAGCCATATGGCAACTTGTAGTCCGCCGCCGCACCATAAGAGGCTGCATCTGTTGACACTTCATCGTTTTCAGCCTGATAGCTAACATGAATATTCAAACCTTCATAGCTTGTCGTTAGCTTAAATACTGAATCGGAGCGACCGGTACCATATAGATCCGCACTTACGCCAGCAGCTTCATTACCAAACTCCGGGAAAATATCCGTGTAGTCAGATACTAAAGTGACCGCACCGTATTGACGTCCATAACTTACTGTTCCGTAATCTGCACCAACTCCTACATAGCCTTTTCGGATATCAAATTCATCATCTTCAATCCCATCAGCCTCTCTGCGATTAGACTTAAATTCCAACTCATATAAGCCGAAGGCATAAAGATCTTCATTTATTTTAGACTCACCTGCAAGTCCTACACGAATGTAGCTATTATCTCCGTCTGCATTTTTATCATCAGAGAAATAATACATCCCTTGCGCTCGGCCATGAATATTTAATACTGATTCTTGATCTTCATAAACTACGGCTGAATTTGCAGCACTTGCAGAAAAAAGTGCAGCGATTGCGATCGACGTTCTTGTCATTTTCATTTAATTACCACTACTTGTGTTGTTTGAATCGAGTGAAATTATGAACAGTGGCAATTATTTTTAAAGTGCAAATTCAACCATATTCTATGGATAAATATAAACAAGCCCTCAATCTAAAACATTATGTCCTAGTACTCATATTAGTTGAGATAATCCATCCAAACAGGAGGCGTCCCTATTATTTTTTGAACAGTATCAATGAACAGTTTGGCTAATGGTTGTTGATTTCGGTGAGTATACATTGCATATATTTCCCCTATCGCGGGAAGATTATAATCAGGAAGCAACTGTACAAGATCTTGTTTACTCAAACTCTCCTGAAGAAAGAACTGCCCTATTAAAGCATACCCTAGATCAGATTTTACGGCATCGAGCATTAACTCTGTTTCATTCACGAAGTACTGCCCATTGATATTATACGTTCTAACGTCGCTTGATGACTGGCTTGGCGCTATACGTAGCTTATCTGCCTTAAAGTTAGCATTAGAGTATATTACTGCTGGCATTTTTATAAGCTCTTCTGGAGAGCTCGGGGTTCCATACTTGTCAATAAAACTCTTCGATGCAACCAGTGCCATATTATTGCTTGCCAACTTACGCACTATCATGTTGGACTCTCGGATTGGTCCGATACGAAACACAACATCAAAACCTTCATGGATAACATCGACTCGATTATCATCGAGCAGCAGCTCTACAGTAATGTTTGGGTACTGTTTTATAAACTCTTTAACTGCCTGATTTAAGTATGCTCTGCCAAAGAAAGTGGAGCTTGATATTTTCAGATTACCTTTCGGTTCATCCTGAAATGTAGCAGCAATACTACGAGTTTCAGTTAGAACCTCTCTTACTTTCTTAGCTTGCGCCACCATCTCAACACCTGCATTGGTCAGGGATAGCGAACGCGTGGAACGGTTTAACAGCCGTAAGCCCAATTCATCCTCTAGCTTTTTGATCTGTTTTGACAAAGCTGAACGATCTATATGATTTCTGTCAGCAGCTTTAGCAAAAGTTCCGTATTCAGAGACATCCAGTAGTAATTCAAGTTGGCTTGCGAGATCCACTGCACAATTCCTTATTTAGTTTTTATTCTTTATGTGATGGGAAATGGATTTTACAAAATTAATTTCAATTTTTTATGGTTCAAATTGCATCAGTGAATTGCAAATAATGCACGAATTAAAAACGCTTTAATTTTCGTCGCTATCTTTAGCTTCTGTTTAGTTATTCCTATCTGTTATGGCTTAGTACATTTAACAATACTCCACGTCTTTAAAACCCTAAACTGACCTTTTTCAAACCAAAAAATGAGCATTTTGGCCAATATTTAATCGTGCATTTTTATCACTACTCTATGTTCGCTGAGGGCCTATTTACCCATAGGTACAATGAATACAATGCCGTTCCTTTTAGTATGAACAGAATCATTTAGGGCGCGACAAATGTTAAAGAAAGTTTTCGGCATTGGCCTTTTATCCGTTTTAGCTGCTTGTGCAGACGAAGAGATAACCAAACAACCTAATACTCCCTTACCTACGATAGACGTCTCCAAAGTCATCTATGAGCCCGTTCAATCGTGGTTCACCTTTACAACAAGGCTTCAGGCACCAGAGAAAGTTTCTTTAATGCCACGCGTTTCCGGAGTTATTGAAACGGTAGAGTTCAAAGACGGACAGAGTGTCAACAAAGGCGACTTACTCGTCACTCTTGATGATCGAACCTTCAAAGCTCAGGTCTCACGACTTGAAGCGCAAGTTAAGAGTGCTCGAGCTGCGTTAGAGCAAGCAGCAAACGAACAAAAGAGAGCCGCTCAACTGGTTAAGCGAAAAGCCATCTCAGCGGAACAAGCAGAGACCCGAGATACCGCAGTAAAGCAACGCTCTGCAGAACTAATGGCTTTGCGTGCTCAGTTAGAATCCGCAAAGTTAGATCTTGAGTTTACGAAGATATATGCCCCTATTAGCGGCACTATTTCAAGAGCATTCATTACTAAAGGAAACAATGTAAACGCAAATCAAAGCGTTATATCAAACATTGTCTCTAACGATCAGGTATATGCATACTTTGATGTCGATGAGCGAACTTGGAACCGTTACTTCTCGACAATCAATGCCGACTCTAACTTACCTACTCGTCTTGAACTATCTGGACAAAATGGGCAGGTGTTTTTTGGACGCGTTGACTTTGTCGACAACTCCATCAACGAAAACACCGGTACTTTGCAGGTTCGAGCGGTATTCGATGCAACAAAATCAAACTTAAAAGTGGGATCGTTTGGCCGAGTTCAGATATCAACAACCAAACCAGTTGAACGAGTTCTCGTTCCAGAGCGTTCTATTGGCACAGATCTAGAAAACCGCTTTGTATTAACACTCAATGAAGAGAATACGTTGCAATACAGCATCGTAACCTTAGGCGAACGTTACGGAACATTTCGTGCTATCGAGAATGGCTTGAACGCCGACTCAATTATTGCGGTAAATGGCCCAGCAAAAGTTGGCCCAAATAGCAAAGTCAAACCAAAAAATGTCACGCTAGATATTAGCAATACTTCATTGATTATGGCTTCAAACTCAACATCGTTGCCAAACAAACGTTTAGCTCAAGACTAAGAAGACAACCGAATGAAATTTGCACACTTTTTTATTCAAAGACCCATATTTGCCTCTATGTTATCGCTATTGATATTAATAGTAGGCGCAATTTCACTTTTACAGTTGCCTGTGAGTGAATATCCAGAGGTTGTCCCTCCTACAGTAGTAGTTACAGCAAACTATCCTGGTGCGAACCCAAAAGTAATCGCAGAATCAGTTGCTACGCCTCTGGAGCAAGAAATTAATGGTACAGAAAACATGTTATATATGTTTTCGCAGGCAACCAGTGACGGCAGAATGACATTGACCGTAACCTTTGCTTTGGGTACGGACTTGGACAAAGCTCAGGTTCAAATTCAAAACCGCGTCACTACAGCTTTGCCCCGATTACCAGAAGCCGTCCAACGGTTAGGAGTTGTTGCCGAAAAAGCCTCTCCTGATCTCACCATGGTTGTGCATATATATTCTCCAGATTCTAGCCGTGAAGTCAGTTATTTAGCTAACTACGCTAATTTAAACTTGAAAGATGAGATAGCTCGGCTCGGAGGCGTTGGTGATGTGCGCCTTTTCGGTGGTGACGAGTACTCAATGCGCTTGTGGTTAAATCCAGATGAGCTCGCTTCTAGAAATCTAACCGTAATGGACGTTGTCTCCGCCGTCCGATCTCAAAACCAACAGGTGGCAGCAGGCTCATTAGGTGCGCAACCAGCCGCTAATGAAAACCAATTCCAAGTTTTGTTGAACGTAAAGGGCCGCTTGGAGAATATTGATGAATTCAACGACATCGTAGTAAAAGTTGACGAAACAGGGGCTTTGACGCGTCTTAAAGACGTTGCACGCGTAGAGCTAGGTCAAAACTCTTATGCACTGCGCGCCTTGTTAAATGGTAAACCAGCGGTGGCGATGCCCGTATTCCAACGCCCTGGTGCTAATGCTATTGAGCTATCTAATCAGGTTCGTTCAACCATGGACCGTTTACAAGCAGCCTTTCCAACTGGAGTTTCATATGAAATAGCCTACGACCCGACCGTCTTTGTTCGTGGTTCGATAGACGCGGTGGTTCATACTCTGCTAGAGGCAATTGTACTTGTTGTTGTCGTAGTTATTCTGTTTTTGCAAACATGGCGCGCGTCTATCATCCCTATCATTGCGGTGCCTGTTTCATTAATCGGTACGTTCGCTGTAATGCAAATGCTCGGAGTATCGATTAACACACTTTCGTTGTTTGGACTTGTTCTCGCCATAGGCATCGTCGTCGATGACGCCATTGTCGTCGTCGAAAACGTGGAACGGAACATCCATAATGGTCTTGCACCACTAGAAGCAACGAAACAAGCAATGACCGAAGTTACCGGGCCAATTATTGCAATTGCATTAGTGTTATGTGCGGTGTTTATCCCGACAACCTTTATTACAGGGTTATCCGGTCAGTTTTATAAGCAGTTCGCACTAACAATTACGATCTCGACGATTATTTCAGCAATTAACTCGTTGACGTTATCGCCTGCTTTATCAGCACTGCTATTACAAGATAAGAACGCAAAACCCGATCGGCTAACCAAACTCTTGGATGCGGTTTTTGGTAAGTATGTTTTTGCGCCATTCAATAGAATTTTTGAGTATAGCTCGAACCAATATCAAGCTCTGGTCAAGAAGCTGATTCGTTTTAGCCTTGTTGTTGTGGTGGTATACATTGCGTTACTCGGGGGAACGGTTTCTCTATTCAAAGCGGTTCCTGGAGGATTCATTCCTCAACAAGATAAGCAGTATTTAGTTGCGATCGCCCAACTTCCAGATGCAGCAAGTTTAGATAGAACAGAGTCCGTTATTAAAGAAATGGAAAACCTCGCGCTGGCAACACCTGGCGTAGCACAAACCATTTCTTTCCCAGGCTTATCGGTCAATGGTTTTACTAACAGTCCGAATAGTGGCATCGTTTTTGTTACGCTTGAGGACTTCGATAAACGAAATGATCCAACTCTCGGAGCAAATGCGATTGTTGCATCTTTGAATAAGAGCTTTTCAATCATTGATGAAGCCTTCGTTGCGATTTTTCCACCACCACCAATCCAAGGACTTGGCTCTACTGGCGGCTTTAAACTTCAAATCGAAGACCGTGCGAACAAAGGGTTTGATGAGCTCTTCAAGCAATTGAACTTGATAATAAGTGAGGCATCAACAAGACCCGAGCTGATGGGATTATATTCTACATTTCGCATACAAGTGCCGCAGATGGACATCCAAATAGATCGTGAACAAGCGATGCTGCAAGGTGTTCCTCTAGAGCAGGTTTTTGATGCGCTTCAAGTTTATTTAGGATCATTATACGTCAATGACTTCAATATGTTTGGTAGAACATACAAAGTGAATGCCCAGGCAGACATGAACTATCGTCTCGAACCTGACCAAATACTTAATTACAAAGTAAGAAATGCTGCCGGAAAAATGGTTCCTCTCGGCGCTGTACTGGAGATCATACCCACGATTGGGCCTGACCGCGTGATGCACTATAACGGCTACCCTAGTGCAGAACTAAACGGCAGTCCTGCTTTTGGTTACAGCTCTGACCAAGCCCAAACGGCTATTGAGGAAGTACTGGATCAAAACCTAGCAGAGGGAATGGTTTATGAATGGACTGATGTAACCTACCAGCAGATTTTGGCTGGTAACACGATGGTGTATATATTCCCACTTGTTGTTTTGTTAGTTTTCATGGTGCTAGCTTCGCAGTACGAGAGTTTAAAACTGCCATTCGCTATCATTTTGATCGTTCCTATGACCATTTTTTCTGCACTAGCAGGTGTTTGGTTCATTGGTGGTGACAACAATATATTCACGCAAATTGCTTTGATTGTCCTTGTGGCTCTAGCGTGTAAAAATGCCATCTTGATGGTGGAGTTCGCTAAAGAACTTAAAGACAATGGCCAAGATACCTTATCAGCGATTTTGGAAGCATGTCGTTTACGTCTTCGACCGATTCTAATGACATCAATTGCATTTACCGCTGGTGTTATTCCATTAATGATTGGTACAGGGGCCGGAGCGGAAATGCGACAAGCAATGGGTATTGCCGTATTCTCGGGTATGGTAGGCGTAACGGTATTTGGATTACTACTCACACCTGTTTTTTACATGTTAGTGAGTCGAAACAAAAAACGTCAAACACTATAACCATAATATAAATACTCATTTATATTCATACTAAAGGGAGCTATTGCTCCCTTTTCTTTTGGTTATTAAGTATATTAATAATTTCTAGACAGAGCAGCAGTTATACATGAAACTAATACGCTAATATCTAACCTGGATAAACATTGTGGATTTAGCAAATAAACTACACCTGCTTTTAGAAGTCTCTAAAGCTGGATCTTTTGCAAAAGCAGCAGATGGGATGAATATCGACCGCTCTGTTTTATCTAAACACATCAAGCAGTTAGAAGAGCACTTAGGCGTTAGGCTATTAAACAGAACAACTCGCTCTCTTTCATTAACACAAGTCGGCAAGCAAATAGTTGAAAAAGCAGACCAAATATCTCAACTCCTTGATGATACTCAACAAATAGCGGAGAACTTTCAGACTGAGCCTTCAGGGAAAGTACGAATTTCAAGCTCAACATTATTTGGAAAACTCTATCTACAACCTTCGATAGAGAAGTTTTTACATAAGTACCCAAAAGCAAGTGTTGAACTAATGCTAGATGATCTTCATGTAGACGTGATTAGAAGTAATTTTGATATTGCTTTTCGAATCGGACCTATGAGGGATTCATCAATGGTAGCAAGAAAATTAGCAAAAAATACGACTGCAATCATTGCTTCTCGAAATTTAATTGAAAAACATGGTAACCCAGAAACGCCTGATGAGTTAGTTAAGCTACCTTTTATTATTTATTCAAATGGTAATTTTATTGTCGATAAGCTTAAATTCTACGACAAAGCAAACTCAGATGGTTTAGATACATACCCAATATCAGGGTCATACATGGTAAATGAAGCTGAGCTAATAATTGAAAGCGTAAAGTCAGGTCTGGGCGCAGCACTTATAGGTCAATTTATGCTCCCTAACAACCTAGAGTCTTCTAATTTAGTTCAACTTTTACCAGAATATGAAACTCAAGATTTTGGTGATATTTATGCCATGTACTCACACCGTCAGCAATCACCATTGGTTAGGGCATTCATTGATATCGTTCAAGAAGAAATTGGCATACCACCAATATGGGAAAAGCATTTCAATAAAAGCTAGATGATTCTATTTAACCAAAATTAACAGCTAATAAAAAATCAAAAAAAATCAATAAGTTAAAACAGGAAAATTTAAGATTCATAGAAGTTTAATGTTAGGTGAATTAAGTTCCATTCTAAATGGCGCTTAATTCACTAAATATAAAACATTCTTGATTTATAATACTAACAAATCCATCACCTATACAAGTTACGATGTATATTAAAGAAAAACACACCTCGGTCACTAGTTTGTTAGTATATAAAATATCTTATCTTATTCTTTTGGTTATTTACACGTTAGCAACGATTTATTTTAGCGTACAAATGGACAAAAGCACATCGGAGAACTCTCTTATAGAAATGAATCAAATAGCATTTGTGCTTTTTTCATCGTTAATGTGTTTGTATAAATCTAAGGAATATCTTGAACTCAAACACATATTAGTAATAATGTCTTCATTTTTTATGGTTATATTCGTTAGAGAAATGGACTACCACATAGAGCAGTATTTCCCTCACGGTTCATGGAAGTATCCTGCTTGGATTATAATAGTCTCGGTCTGTTATTTTTGTTTTAATAACATAGTTAACATAAAAAATGAGGTAAAACTTTTCATTTCTCATTCTAGCTTCACGACATTAACGATTGGCTTTTTTATTGTTTTCTTATTCTCACGCTTTGCAGGGTATGGTGATTTTTGGGTCGAGTTCATGGGGAACTCATACAATAGAGACGTGAAAAACTTGGTCGAAGAAAGCTTAGAGTTACTAGGTTACGCGATACTTTTAAACGGTGTTTTACTTATTAAAGTAGAAAACCACTAAGTATAAACAAAAGTTCAGAGCTTGTAGTTCAAGATTTGAACTTTTTTTTGGTTAAAAAAAAGCAGCAAATATAATTTGCTGCAAATGATGAAAAAAACAATATGCGTAAGTTAACTTCCTAGCAATGGATGCGTTAACGAGTTAATAATAACGAACCGTAACAATTAAGTCTCGTTGAAAATAATCCATAAAGAATGGCATTTATTACACTGTTAATTATGTAACCTTATCTAATCTAGTTATCACACGCCGTCGTTTTTATATCTTATCTCTTTCTGTCAATAAATAGCTCTTCACATCAGATCTTATCTATCATCCAAAATTAGTCGACTGTAAAATAAAACACCAAAAATCAATTAATTAGAATCAACCACTTAAAAAATAAAAAGGAGTAAAAACGAAACTATGTCAGATAGAACATATTAAAGATCACCGACTCTGAGTAGAAAACCGTTCATACTCCTTACGCATACAATCAATAAAGACTTCCATCGCCGGCGTCACACACTTCCTAGCATGATAAGCGCAGAGTGGCTTGATCATCTGTGAAAATTCGGTGAACTCAAGCTCTTGTAAACTGCCCTCTTGCAACTCTTTTTCAACCGTAAAACGAGGTAAATAAGAGATACCAATATTACTCTCAACGCAGTTTTTGATCGTATTAATACTGCTAAGTTCGATCATGTTGTCGATGCTAATATCACGCTCCTGAATAATGCTCTCAAACATCTGTCGAAAAAGGCACTTAGGGCCATTGCTTATAAATCCTAAATCAATATGTTGCTCTCTCTTCTTTAAATCTAGCCCTTTTAAAAGCGGTGAAGCAACCAATACCAGTGGCTCCTGCTCAAACTCGTGGACCTTGAGCGTATCGTCATTACCTACTCGATAAAACACACCTAAATCAGCTTTATCCGCTATCAACTCATCTCGAATCTGATAGCAATTTTGTGATTGCAGAGAGAGTCTGACATTGGGCGCTCTGATCCTGAACTCTTTTAAAACATTAGCCATCTTATAAGCAAGTTGAGTCTCAGCAACCAGCACTTTCAATTCACCGGTCGGCTCCGAGTTTTCTTGCTGTGCTGTTCCCTCAATATTTTCCATCACTCGCGCCAGTTCATAGACGTAAGGCAGTATCTTTTCTCCTGCTTGAGTCAAAACCATCTTACGCCCTATTTTTTCGAACAGCTGCAAAGACAGATCTTGTTCCAACTGCTTGATTTGAAAGGTGACGGTTGATTGCGTGCAATAAAGCTTCTGTGACGCTTTTAGAAACGATCCTTCTTCAACAATAGCTTTTAAAGTAAGAAAGCGTTTTAGATTCATGACTAGACTCCACAACCAACAGTTCAATAAATTAAAAGTCTAAGTTTTAATTTATTCAATTTTTTAATCAATTGTAGCGAAGTATAGTGCAGTAAAAACAGGAGAGATAGAGATGACCGCCATCTACACCGCATTTTTTACTTACGTAATCATTACTTCAATTACACCAGGGCCAAACAACATTTTATCGCTCAGCATCGCGACGCAATATGGACTAAAACGCTCAACAAAAGTGATTTCGGGGATGTTTTGTGGCTATGTTGTTTTGATGCTACTTTGTGGCGCTTTCACGTATAACATGATCAGCCTCTTGCCCGTGATTACACCTTGGCTAACATGGATTGGAGCAGCTTATATTGTTTGGTTGGCTTGGGGGCTTGCTACGAGTGAGATCAAAACTTCATCGGATAATTCTAAAGGTATCAGTTTCTTAACAGGTTTCGGTTTGCAGTTCGTTAATGTGAAAATCATTCTTTATGGAATTACCTCTATTTCTACGTTCGTACTGCCCCACACTCAGAATATCTACTGGATCTTAGCGACTAGCCTCATTCTTGCTTTGATCGCACTTCTTAGCAACGTAGTTTGGGCCGTTGCAGGAAAGCTACTTCAATCGCAATTCCAGAGATATGGCAAAGTCATCAATATGAGCTTAGCAGCAGCTCTGATCTATTGTGCGACACAGTTATTTACTTAAGTATATAGTTGATCATCAAGAACAATATTGCTCTTCAACTTAGACGACTACGTTTATGTGAAGAGCAAATTCTGCTCTACAAATCGCTGCGGTTTCTCGTGCCCTTACTCGCTCCTCCCGCGCCCCCATACGGCAGTTTTTGAAGAAGTAGATTCAACGTCACTTAATCAACCTAAAGATACGAAATCTTGTTTAGCTATACATACACGGCCTTGGCGACCTCGGCAATAACTAAGCATTACTTAGTATACACAAATCAGAAAAACTAAGATAATCTTAGTCATCCAAGTCCTTCGTATGAACTTTAAGTGTTGTTTAATAACCCACTCCCAGCCCGCCTTAAGCATGCGCGTAAACAAACGAATCTGTCCCAAAAAGCACTGGGCATCCGTATCGGCATGGATGATAGTTCTGCAAGTGCAAGGATGAATCAATACGAAAGGGAGCGCCATACTCCCGACGTAAAAACGCTCAAACTTATCGCAGATGAGCTAAACGTGCCTCTAAACTATTTTTTTTGTGAAGATGAAATCACCGCTGAACTTGCTGTGAATCTCCACAAGCTGTCAAATGA
Source organism: Vibrio sp. Vb2131 (assembly GCF_033338535.1). Lineage (NCBI taxonomy): Bacteria > Pseudomonadati > Pseudomonadota > Gammaproteobacteria > Vibrionales > Vibrionaceae > Vibrio > Vibrio sp. Vb2131. The sequence goes on along the minus strand of NZ_JAWOSW010000016.1, from coordinate 131,978 downwards.
TGACAAGCAAAGAGTGCTTGAGAGCACAGCCCAGCTGATTGCAGACGCAATCGCCACGAAGTCGAGTACGTAATTGGGATTAAACGCCTAAGAATACGTATCAATACCAAAGAATCAAAGAGCATAACTAAGGGTTCAACATGGCTACAACAAAAGCACTTGTGGTTTTTTCCGGTGGGCAGGACTCTACGACCTGCTTAATCGATGCATTAAATACATATGATGAAGTTCATGCTATAACGTTTGATTATGGCCAGCGTCATTCAGATGAAATAGATATCGCTATCGAATTAGGTAAGCAACTTAACATCAAAAGCCACAAAGTCCTGGATGTAAAATCAATTAATGAGTTAGCGATAAGCTCTCTGACAAGAGACAACATTCCGGTATCTAATGACTTAAGCGACGCTAACGTACCCAATACATTCGTTCCAGGGAGAAACATTCTCTTTCTTACTTACGCATGTATCCATGCTTACCAGCTTGGCATTCAAGACATCATTACGGGAGTCTGCGAAACAGACTTTAGTGGTTACCCTGACTGCCGAGACAACTTTATTCGCTCTCTAAATCTCTCTTGCAATTTAGGTATGGATAAAGCCTTCAATATTAAGACTCCTTTAATGTGGCTTACTAAAGCCGAGACCTGGGCTCTAGCTGATAAGCACAATATGTTGGAGTTTGTCCAAAACAATACGTTAACATGTTACAACGGAATCGTTGGTAAAGGCTGTGGTGAATGCCCAGCGTGCCTACTGCGACAAAGCGGCTTAGAAGAATACTTAGCGAGCAAATAGTCTTTGTTAACGGTAATAGCGGTGGGATGAAACCTTTTGCGTTAGCTTTTAAACGCTTTATCTCAGCGTGAAACTCCAGCCAACAGAGCTTCATTTTGATGCCGCCAGATTGGTGGCATCAATTAAATGCGAAACGATTGTCGAACCAAAGATAGCACCACACCACAGCAGTCAACACTTCTTAGCTTTTACAACGCTATAAACTGTTTAGATATATCGACAATGTTTCGATAGCAAAGCTACCTCGAATGATGACGAGTCTCTCGTCTAAGCAATACTCAAATATTTATGAGTTTGAACAGACAAACGCCAATTGCGGGCAATGCACGTATCAATACACAATTGCGTAGCACGAGGCTTCTGGCTAATTGGTTGTAGTGCAATGATAGTCTCAGCCGCTACGTTCGCATTTGCTAAAAGATCATCAAGGTGGTCGATGTCTTTCTGGGTGCCGACTGGATGCTTAATCTCATTTGCTCGCTCTAACGCGCTATTAAGCACTGGCAATTTACCTTTCATTGCCACTTTTGGTGACACTGTCACCCACGTATTTTCTGAAGTAATCACTTCTGATGTGCCACTGGTTTCAATTTGGCATTGGCACCCCATATCTTCAAACGCCTTTGTTAAAGGGCGCAGATCATAAATACAAGGCTCTCCACCAGTAATCACGATATGCTTAGCATTAAAGCCTTGCTGTTGATATTGCTCTACGATGTTCTCGGCAGATGCAACACACCACGTCGGAGAATCTTCCGTTTTCACCAGAATATCGCCTATTTGACGTTGATCATTCTCATCTGCATACCACGTTTGTTTGGTATCGCACCATGAGCAACCAACCGGACACTCTTGAAGCCGGACAAAAACAGCAGGGACTCCAGTGAAAACCCCTTCCCCTTGGATGGTTTCAAACATCTCATTTAGCTTATACAACGCAGAACTCACTCAACTCATAACATTTCGAGGCGAAGACCATAATGGACACGCGTGTCTAGGTCAATTTAAACCAAAAATTAATTGTTAAAATAGACCATTTTGTAGTTTCATAGCGTAATGAATATAGGTTTCTGGTTAACGTTAAACCAAGCCTTATTCACTGACAGCTCCCAAAAAACTTTAAGGTAAGAAATGATGTATAAACTGATCGCACTAGATATGGATGGCACGCTACTCAATAGTGATAAAGCCATTTCTGAAGAAAACAAACAAGCGATCGCAAAAGCTCGAGAAGCAGGCGTTACTGTCGTTCTCGCTTCTGGTCGCCCATTAGAAGGAATGCAAGACAAGCTCGACGAACTGAATATCCATTCCGATCGAGATTTTGTTCTTTACTACAACGGTTCGATGGTCAAGAACGTAGGCACAAACGACATCATCCACCAGCAAATCATAGATGGTAAAGCTGCAAAATTGGTGGCGCGAAAAGCCGAAGAGCTAGGTGCGTACGTCCATGCTTTTAGTCAAGTTCATGGTTTAATCACCAACGAACACAACCCTTACACCGATATTGAAGCAAAGATAAATGGCTTAAATGTCACCGAGATGAACTTCGAATCACTAGAAGACGATCATCCAATCATCAAAGCTATGATGGTTGCAGAGCCAAGCAAACTAACAGAAGTTATAGCAGCACTGCCAGCTGAAATGCGCGAAGCGTTTACGGTTGTTCAAAGCGCTCCGTTTTTCCTTGAGTTTCTTAACCCTGTGAGCAACAAAGGTATTGGTGTTGCCGCAATTGCCGAGTATCTGGGAATTAAACCGGAAGAAGTTATCTGTATGGGTGACGCAGAAAATGACCACCACATGCTGAAATACGCTGGCCTTGGTATCGCGATGGCAAATGCAATGGAAGAAACCAAGCAAATCGCTGACTACATTACGGCAAGTAATGATGAGCACGGTGTCGCTAAAGCTATAGAAAAGTTCGTGCTCAATGCATAGCCCTTTCCGCCATGTCTGTTGCGTTAAGCCTCTTACGTTTAACACCCCTAGCCGTCCAAGATAGGCAAGCGGCGTTGTTCGTGGACTAAACGTGTAAAAGCCTTGCTGTAATGCAAGGCTTTGTTTTTACTAAAATACTAATAGATAACAAATACAGCCATCAATCTAGCAACGTTTTGCTCGGTTGGTTTTCACAAGTCAGCTGCCTTGCAAGCAGCATAAATAACAACATTAATAATGGATAATGTAACGTCGACAAGACTAATGACCACAAACCGCTAAACGATACGATATTAGCCGAGTACAAATAGAGTTGATCAACAAGCAACAATGCCAGCGTCACAAAGATCATCTGCCGAGTATCTAAATGTGCTTTCGACTCTTTAAATGTCATGACCAACGCTGATGCAGTGATTAAAATTGCTAGCCAGCGACCAAACACAGGTAATGGCCAGATGACGGAGATGACCGCTGTTGCCGCAGTCATAATTAACCAGACGCCTTTTGAGCTTAGAACTTGATCAACGTTCACATCTTGATTTGTTTCCAGTCGAAGAACATGCCAAGCCACCAAGCTGCCTAACAGCGCGCCAAATAACATATCTAAAATAAAGGCACTGCCGAGGAAAAACTTACCTGACACCACTGTAAGAGTGATGAACACGAAGACTGCCGTTGTTCCATTCAAACCAAAATACTGGGTTCTATGAAACAAGAACGTCAGCACACAAAACCACACAGCGATAGGCAAGCTAGGAAAACTAAAGCCAAAGCTGTGCGTTAACTCCATCATTGGTATATAGACATGTGGGCGCGGTAGCGAAAAGCCTTGTTGAGCGACAAGCACCATAAGCGACGTTGCACTAATTGCGAAAAAAAGTCGGTACACAAACCGGCTACCAAAGCGCATCATGGCAAAAGGAAATAGAAAGAGTAGTACCGTTGGTTCTGTCAGATCTATAACGAGTTTCGAGATCTGACTAGCTACCTCGTAACTCGTTTCTGACAACGCCCCTACCCAACTCTGTATATCTATCAGCCACGCCAATTCAACCTGACGAAATGAAGGCGCGGATTCAATCAGCTGAGTCACATAAGATACAGATTGCTTTGTAGCTTGATCAAAAAACTGAGTGACTTGTGGCCATTGCTCAGGATAACGATACAAAGATGATGGTAATTCAGATGGGCTAAGCAGCATAGCTGACGCAACTTCTACTCCATAATGAGGGGCAAACCAAATAGGCAGTTCATTTCCACCTAAAGAGTTATTCATAGAAAAAGCGATAATGTCAGAGTCTGATATACAGTCGTAAAAAACCGCAGTGTCCGTTCTGCCAAGCTCCTCTCCAACCGTAACCACTATACCGGTTTCTTCCCACGTTTCTCGTTGAGCAGCAACTTGTGGAGACTCACCATCAATGATGGTTCCGCCAGGTAGAGAAATCTTATCCGTTAATACTTCATGAACTAGCACTAACTTGTCATCAGCGCGAACAATACAGAGCGCTCCTTTAACTTCGCTCGCAGTGGCTTTAGCCGTAGAGATCGGTGAAACAGGTAACAAAATAAAACAAAGGATGAGTAATAACAGCTGTCTCAACACAAAATATGACCTTAAATAAACATAATGATAACCAATGAATCATGGCAGTTAATCTTATCTTTTTCGACAAAAATTAAGTAACGAGTTATGCCAAACTGAGTTGATCGCGTAAAACCCGATCTCAACGCTCACTGGAGAATAATTTAATGCAAACCTGACAAAGATCAGACAAAACATAAAATGTTGATCGCAATTCTGCCAGTTATATAAAGATAACGTCAGGACAAAGTCATACACATTTTGTGGGTTCTCATAGTTGACACAATAAAAAAGGGCTTATTATTCGCAAACAATAAACCCCAGTTATGATAACTATGTACTGATCGTTGAAACCAAGAATGAATCTTATCTCATGGTCAACGAATCAAATTCACTGGCCCGATCGTTAGTTAGACGTGCAATTCGCATCGCCTACTTTTTGCCAAACACCCCAAGGCCCTGAGTCTGCTGGGTTATCACCTTGAGTCCACCACTGCGCTTGCCAAACTTTACCATTCCAAGTGACCGTATCTCCTTTGAGATACACTAAGCTGGCTTGCCATACAGTTGTACAGCTATCTGTGGGAGGCGTTGTCACCGTTTTCGCTTGAGCAGATACTAACGCTTGGTATTGTGTGCTGGTCTTATCAACGTTGAAGTTCAAAGCCACTCTTGCTTCTCCGCTCTGAGTAGCACCAAATTCAACATCAACACGACAACTTGCATTCATTGCTAACGTCGCCTGAGAGCACTGATCATTGGCAATAACAGCTGCATCAGTAACACCCGAAGCAAACGCGCGAACATTTTCCACAGTGAACGTGGTGTTCCCTGAATTCTGGATAACAAAGCTATGTTGCTGTAATTCCCCAACATTAAATGATGCCAGTGTCTGTTCGGTGGTGTATCCAACAGAAACATTTTCTTTTGGTGGTGTTGCTGTTCCGATAACACCTTCGACAAAATTGCGCATAGCAGCGATATCGCTATAAACCCCATACATACCAGGACGAGCACAACCTATTCCCCAACTGACCACACCAAGTTGAGTAATTACACCACTGCGATTAATAACGATTGGACCACCACTATCTCCCTGACAAGAATCTATCCCACCTTGAGGAATACCCGCACAAAATGACACTTCTCCAACCGTTGTGTAGTTGCCACCGGCTTGACGGCAAGTCATATCCGACACAAGTGGGACGTCAACCTCTTGCAATCGAGACGGAGAGCTTCCTCCTTCAGAAGTTCGCCCTAAGCCAGCAACACTAAGCCAATCTCCGATGCTCGCGTATTGCGTTAGACTGCCATTCGCAATCTCAACTGAAGAAACACCTTGAGGCACAGAGTCGAGCTTCAATACCGCGAGGTCATGAGAAAGCGTCGCGCGGCGATATGCCGGGTGCATATGGATCTCACTGACGTTTGCACGAACACCGTCACTACCGTTATAAACAACGCCACCGATTTTAACCGCTATCTGATTCGGAGAATCACCCTCAACACAATGCGCAGCAGTCAGGACGTAACCATTCCCGATATAACTGGCCCCACAATATGATCGGTTACCATAACGACTAACAATTTGGGTGTAGAATTTCCAGTCACGTGGGTCGGCAGTTACTCCGCCTACGATCTGGGGTTGGATAGTATGATTTTGCGTCTGTGACAAATCATCAGCACTTGCGAACATTGGCAAAACGGCTAAAGCAAGTAACGATTTTGTTAGTTTCAAAATATTGTCCTCTTGTTTTTGTAAGCACGATCCTCGTGCTACTAATAAACAAGCAGACAAAAACGCCGATACCAATGTGGGTGCATATCAATTTGTTAACATTGCGAGCAACTTATAGAGAAAAGTCTATTGACGAACTGAATGATTTCAATTCGATAGAACCTAAATCACAATATTAAAGTTAAATACGATTATTCGTTCAGCGGTTTTCTTAAATAGTGGATATGATGTGCAAACCCTTGTTTTTCATACAAAGATATTGCGCCCTGGTTAAAATGCCATACTTCAACAAACATCTGTTTTGCACCGTAATCAGAGAACGTTGACTCAATTTTATTAATCAAAGCCTGCGCCGTACCTTGTTTTCGATATTCAGGCAGCACATAGAGCTCATCCACGCTTCCCATCATAACTGGCTGGCTGACGGTAGAAATAAGTTCACAGAAGTGACCAGAAATAAAGCCAATAATTTCATCTCCTTGTTTTGCTACGTAAACAAGGCACTCAGGGTCGTCAATATATCGAGCAATGCTTTTTTCTTGTTCTATCTCCTCTGCCGTTTTGAAAAGCTCAGGAGATTGAAGATGATGCTCATCATGAAGCTCGAACATAAGATCGTTGAGCAACTCTAGGTCGCTAAAACACGCAGGTTTAATCGCAAACGTGGTCATACAAAGGGTCACTAAAAATGGAATGGCTGTAGTTTGTGAGGAAAACGTCGTATTGGCAAGTCACAAATGCTTTCACGATACGTTTTTACTGTTTGAACAACAAAAAGGCCCCTGTACTTAATAAACGTACAGAGGCAGAACCAACCTACAGAGTTCGAGGATCAGGGGTTAGTTAGAATTGAGTTTTTATCAGCGTCGTAGCACTCGCTCAATTTCGTTCAAGCTACTTGGGTCATCAATCGTTGACGGAACGGTGTATTTTTCACCATCAGCTATTTGACGTATAGTTCGACGCAAAATTTTACCTGAACGTGTTTTCGGTAAACGGTCTACAACCAACGCATGCTTGAAGCAAGCAACTGCACCTATCTCACTACGCACTTTGCCAACAAGCTCACCTTCAAGGTCTAGCTCATCCACTTTGACGCCGTCTTTCAGTACAACAAAACCAAGTGGAAGCTGACCTTTTAGATCATCGTGGATACCAACCACCGCACATTCTGCAATCGCTGGGTGGCCTCCTACTATTTCTTCCATTTCACCTGTCGACAATCGATGTCCCGCGACATTAATCACGTCATCAATACGTCCCATAATAAACAGGTAACCGTCTTCATCCAGATAGCCACCATCACCTGACACGTAGTAGCCTGGGAATTGGCTAAGATAACCAGTTTCAAAACGGTCATGATTACGCCAAACCGTTGGCAGACAGCTTGGTGGTAGCGGACGTTTTAATGCTACAAAGCCTTGTTGGTTAGGCCCGACAGCCTCTCCAAGTTCATTCAGAATTTCGACCTGATAACCCGGAATGGGCTTCGTCGAAGAACCAGCTTTAACTGGCATCATTTCGACACCTGTCGGGTTGCCAGCGATGGCCCAGCCCGTCTCGGTTTGCCACCAGTGGTCAATAACGGGCTTGTCCGCTTTGCTCTGAACCCACTCCAGTGTCGGAGGGTCGAGGCGTTCTCCCGCCATAAAGATGGTTTTCAGATTCGACAAGTCGTACTGTTTTAAGTGCTCACCTTCCGGGTCCTCTTTCTTAATCGCACGAAACGCCGTTGGTGCAGAGAACAACGCATCTACTTTATATTCATCACACACTCGCCAAAATGCGCCAGGATCCGGTGTTCGAACAGGCTTGCCTTCGAATAGGATAGTAGTGCAACCGTGAATCAGTGGAGCGTAAACAATGTAAGAGTGCCCTACTACCCAGCCCACATCAGATGCCGCCCAAAAGACGCCATCTTGAGGAACGTTATAGATTGCGCTCATGGAGTACTTCATCGCGACAGCATGACCACCGTTATCACGCACAACGCCTTTCGGCTTACCTGTCGTACCCGATGTATAAAGTATGTAGAGAGGCTCGGTTGCTAACACCGGAACACAACCATGTGGCAGCGCTTGGTTGTACTCTCGCTGCCAATCTAAGTCTCTATCTTGGTTTAGCTCAGCGTCGCACTCTGGACGTTGGAAAACAAACACTTTCTCAGGCTTCCAACGGCTGTCCATAATGGCTTTGTCTACCATTGGTTTGTATGGAATGACTTTGTTGATCTCAATCCCGCACGACGCCGTCATGATCACTTTCGGCTCTGCATCTTCAATTCGTACAGCAAGCTCATTAGGAGCAAAACCGCCGAATACTACGGAATGAATCGCCCCCAAACGCGCGCAGGCAAGCATCGCCATTGCGGCTTCTGGGATCATCGGCATATAAATAACGACTCGGTCGCCTTTTTCAACACCTTGAGCAGACAGCATGCCAGCAATTTTTGCTACTTGGTCACGTAGGTCGCTATAGGTGTACGTGGCTTTACGACCTGTCACTGGCGAGTCATAAATGAGTGCAGTATTATCACCGCGTCCTTGCTCGCAATGGTAATCTAATGCTAACCAGCACGTATTCATTACACCATCTGGAAACCAACGTTCTATGCCGTTTTCATCAGATTTCAAGATAGTTTTAGGAGATTCGAACCAATCGAGATTCTCCGCTTGAGCGCGCCAAAAACTCTCCGGTTCATTCTTCGCCCATAAGTATTCTTTTTCGTATGAAGACATATTGCTTCCTCCAGTATGTCCTGACATTGCTCTCGTTCTACTCAAAGATCGCTATTTTAATCCAAAGATCGTCTCTTTTAATCGAAGACATAGAAGGGTACACGCACAAATCCCTCCATCAGTATTCTCGCACTTCGGCTCATAATGGCTTTTTGCACCACCCAGCCCTGCTCAGTTTGCTTCGCTTGTGCCCCAACTTTTAACGTTCCTGACGGGTGACCAAAAGTCACGGACTCTTTTTCACCGCCACCAGCGGCTAAATTCACTAACGTTCCGGGCACACACGCAGCAGAAGCGATAGCAACGGCTGCTGTTCCCATCATTGCATGGTGAAGCTTGCCCATCGACAGCGCGCGAACAAGCACATCAATATCCGACTCATTTACGGCTTTACCACTTGAAGAAAGGTAACTTCTCGGTTTAGAAACAAATGCTATTTTCGGCGTATGTTGGCGTGTTTGAGCTTCTTCTAAATCAGAAATCAGGCCCATTTTTAACGCGCCATATGCACGGATGGATTCGAACATCGCTAATGCTGTGTCATCGTTGTTGATATCGTCTTGCAGCTCGGTGCCCTGATATCCTATCGATTCAGCATCAATAAAAATGGTTGGTATGCCCGCGTTAATAAAGGTCGCGTTGAACGTACCCACATCCGGCACCACCAAATCATCAACTAAGTTACCCGTTGGGAACATACTTCCTTCGCCATCGGAAGGATCAACAAAATCCACTTGAATTTCTGCCGCTGGAAACGTGACACCATCGAGTTCAAACTCTCCGGTTTCTTGGACGAAACCATTGACGATTGGCACGTGAATCAAAATCGTTTTGCTTATGTTCACTTGCCAAACACGCACCGTCACAATTCCATTTTCTGGAATGCGGTCTTGTGGAATCAGCCCAGCATGAATGGCGAAGGGACCAACTGCCGCAGACAAGTTGCCGCAGTTACCACTCCAATCGACGAATGGTTTGTCGATCGACACTTGACCAAATAAGTAGTCAACATCGTGATCGGCTCTGCTGCTGCGCGAAACAATCACTGTTTTACTGGTGCTTGACGTCGCGCCCCCCATGCCATCAATTTGCTTCGCGTAAGGATCAGGGCTGCCAATAACGCGTAGCAACAGTTTGTCACGTGCGGCTCCAGCCACTTGCGCTTCTTGAGGTAAATCCTCTAGGTTGAAAAAGACACCTTTACTCGTGCCGCCACGCATGTACGTCGCGGGCACTTTTATTTGGCTTGTTTGATTCGGAGTATTATTTGACATACGCACTCCTTATTGTGCCAAGAAATCTTGCGCGAAACGCTGCAGAACACCGCCCGCGTTGTACACGTGAACTTCGTCAGCGGTATCTAAGCGACAAGTAACCGGAACATCGACTTTATCGCCGTTGCTGCGTGTGATAACCAGCGCTAAATCAGCGCCCGGCTTGATTTCTCCAACCACGTCGTAAAGTTCCGTACCATCCAGCTCTAGCGTATTGCGGTTAACGCCTGACTTAAATTGCAGTGGTAGTACGCCCATGCCAACCAAGTTAGTACGGTGAATACGCTCAAAGCCTTCAGCAACAATGGCTTCTACGCCTGCCAGTCGAACGCCTTTTGCTGCCCAGTCACGGGATGACCCCTGACCGTAATCCGCGCCAGCCACCACGATCAATGGTTGTTTACGATTCATGTAGGTTTCAATCGCTTCCCACATACGAACCACCTGCCCTTCTGGCTCTACACGCGCCAGAGATCCCTGCACGACTTCGCCGTTTTCCTTCACCATTTCATTGAACAACTTTGGGTTAGCGAAGGTCGCGCGTTGCGCCGTTAGGTGGTCACCACGGTGAGTCGCGTAAGAGTTGAAATCTTCTTCTGGCACACCCATTTTCGCTAAGTATTCACCTGCTGCGCTGCTTGCGAGAATCGCGTTGGATGGTGATAAGTGATCAGTGGTGATGTTGTCGCCCAGAATCGCCAATGGACGCATGCCAGACAATGTTCTTTCTCCCGCTAGCGCACCTTCCCAGTACGGTGGTCGGCGGATATAGGTACTCATCGGACGCCAGTCGTACAGCGGGTTGGGATTTTGCTCTTGATCATTCAGCTTAAACATCTGAATGTAAACTTGCTTAAACTGCTCAGGTTTAACATGAGTACCGACAACTGCATCGATCTCTTCATCGCTTGGCCACAAATCATTGAGATAAATTGGTTTGCCGTTTTGGTCCGTGCCCAATGCATCGCGCTCGATATCAAAACGAATCGTACCCGCTAGCGCATAAGCGACAACCAATGGTGGTGAAGCCAAAAAAGCTTGTTTGGCGTACGGATGGATTCGACCATCAAAGTTACGGTTACCAGAAAGCACCGCTGTCGCATATAAATCACGGTCGATGATCTCTTGTTGGATTTTTGGATCCAGTGCACCACTCATACCGTTACAAGTTGTACATGCGTAACCAACAATGCCAAAGCCAAGCTTCTCTAGCTCTGGTAATAAGCCCGCTTCTTCCAGATACAAGCGTGCAACTTTAGAACCCGGAGCAAAAGACGATTTCACCCAAGGTTTACGTACAAGACCAAGTTCGTTGGCTTTCTTCGCCACAAGGCCAGCAGCAACCACGTTTCTTGGGTTACTAGTATTCGTACATGAGGTAATAGCAGCGATGATCACTGCACCATCTGGCAACTCGCCTTCTTTCTCTTCCCACGCTCCAGAAATGCCGCGCTGTGCCAACTCAGAAGTTGGTAAACGACGATGAGGGTTTGACGGACCCGCCAAGTTACGGCTAACTGATGATAAATCGAACTCAAGTACGCGCTCGTAAACGGCGCTATCAAGATCGTCTGCCCAAAGACCGGTTTGTTTTGCGTAATTTTCTACTAGAGCAACTTGTTCTTCATCTCGACCAGTTAGTTTCAAGTAATTGATGGTCTGCTCATCAATATAAAACATGCCAGCTGTTGCGCCGTATTCTGGTGTCATGTTTGAAATCGTTGCGCGGTCTCCGATCGTTAGATCACGTGCGCCTTCTCCGAAGAATTCAAGATATGAAGATACCACACGCTCATTACGCAGAAACTCAGTAATCGCGAGGACAATATCCGTTGCGGTAATGCCCGGTTGACGTTTACCCGTCAGTTTGACACCGACAATATCTGGTAGACGCATCATTGATGGTCGGCCAAGCATGACGGTTTCTGCTTCCAGACCACCGACACCTATCGCAATAACACCAAGAGCGTCTACGTGAGGCGTGTGACTGTCCGTACCCACACAGGTGTCAGGGTAGGCAATGCCCTGCTTTGCTTGTACCACAGGAGACATTTTTTCCAAGTTGATTTGGTGCATGATGCCATTCCCAGCTGGAATCACGCTGACGTTTTCAAACGCTGTTTTACACCACTCGATAAAGTGAAATCGGTCTTCATTACGGCGCTCTTCAATCGCGCGGTTTTTGTCGAAGGCATCAGGGTCAAAGCCCGCATGTTCAACCGCTAAAGAGTGGTCAACGATCAATTGTGTCTCAACCACTGGGTTCACTTTTGCAGGATCGCCGCCCTGATCTGAAATGGCATCGCGTAGACCCGCTAAATCGACTAGAGCGGTCTGACCAAGAATGTCATGACAAACAACGCGTGCTGGATACCAAGGAAAATCAAGATCGCGTTTGCGTTCAATTAACTGTTTCAGGCTATCTGTCAATGTGTTCGGGTCACAGCGACGGACCAGTTGCTCAGCTAGCACGCGAGAGGTATAAGGGAGTGTTTCATAGGCTCCAGGAGAAATGGCATTGACGGCTTCGCGTGCATCAAAGTAATCCAGTTGAGTTCCCGGAAGCGGCTTACGATATTGGATATTAATATTTGTATTCATGGTTTGCTTCCATTCAGTCTTTACATCTTGCCTTCATCAAGGTTTTCCATTGCTCCAGAAACACAGTGATGAGAGGTTCTCCTTCCTCTGCTAGAGAGAATGACAAAGGAAGGAGGTGGTCAACCAAAGCATATAATGCCCTCGTTGACCTTCGCGCTAGCGATTCTCGATAGGCACCCATTCTTGATGATCTGGGCCCGTGTAATCAGCACTTGGGCGAATGATGCGGTTATTGGCACGTTGCTCATAAACGTGTGCAGCCCAGCCCGTTAAACGACTCATCACAAAGATTGGGGTGAATAGTTTGGTTGGAATGTCCATGAAGTGGTAAGCCGATGCATGGAAGAAGTCCGCATTACAGAACAGACCTTTCTCTCGCTTCATCACTGATTCAACACGCTCAGAAACCGCATATAGATGTGTATCACCAACTTGCTTCGATAACTCTTTGGACCAGCGTTTTATTAAGGCGTTGCGAGGGTCACTTTCACGATAAATCGCATGACCAAAGCCCATGATCTTGTCTTTATTGGCTAGCATTTTCATGATGTTCGCTTCCGCCTCGTCGGGCGTTTGCCAATCTTCAATCATTTCCATCGCCGCTTCGTTCGCACCTCCGTGAAGTGGCCCACGAAGCGTACCGATTGCCGCCGTGATACAAGAATGAATGTCTGACAACGTTGATGCACAAACGCGTGCTGCGAATGTAGAAGCATTAAACTCATGTTCAGCATAAAGAATGAGCGAGCAATGCATCACTTGTTTGTGCAGCGCAGATGGCGCTTTGTCTGTAAGTAATCGCAAGAAGTAACCACCGATGCAATCTTCAGTCTGATCCTCGGTGTTGATACGCACGCCATCATGACTAAAGCGGTACCAGTAACAGATGATGGCAGGGAACAAGGCTAGCATACGTTCGGTTGCTTTCAGTTGCTCCTCGAAGCTCATTTCCTGCTCTAGGTTACCCAATACAGAACAACCCGTGCGCATTACGTCCATTGGGTGTGCGCTTGCAGGAATCAACTCTAAAGCTTGTTTTAGCTCGGCTGGCAAACCTCTAAGGCTGAGTAGGTGTGTTTTGTACGCATCAAGTTCTTGTTGATTCGGCAAGTGACCGCGTAACAGAAGGTGAGCCACTTCTTCAAACTGTGCGTTGTTCGCAAGATCAGTAATATCGTATCCACGATAAGTTAGACCAGTTCCCGTTTTTCCGACAGTACATAAAGCTGTGCTTCCTGCGCTTTGACCACGAAGGCCTGCGCCACCTAATTCTGCTTTCTTTTCTGCAGTTTGAGACATTGTTTGAACTCCTTTTCTGTCTGACTTTTCCCTCTCTGGGGTGTTTTTAGCCAAACGAATTTCACGTTATTAGATGAGATAAATTCCGATTATCTTTTTCTTGGGCTTCCGTCTATTTTTACTTTTCCCCCGCTATTTCCCTTCAGAGAATAACTGGTCAAGTTTGTCTTCGTAGTCGTGGTAATTCAGGTGCTGATATAACTCTTTACGTGTTTGCATCGAATCAACCAGTGCTTCCTGATTACCCACTTCTAGCAAATGTTTGTAGACCGTTTCAGCAGCTTTGTTCATGGCACGGAACGCACTTAATGGATAAAGCACCATGTCCACTTTTGCTTTCGCTAGCTCATCACAGCCATACAGCGGTGTCGCGCCAAATTCTGTAATATTCGCCAGAATAGGAACGTGCTTTCCGGTCGCTTGCTCAAGCGCATTTGAGAACTGAAGGTACTGGTCCAGCTTGTTCATCGCTTCTGGGAAGATCATGTCTGCGCCAGCTTCCACACACGCAATCGCGCGCTCGATTGCGCTGTCCATGCCTTCAACAGCTAACGCGTCAGTACGAGCCATAATCACGAAACTTTCATCATTGCGTGCATCAACCGCGGCTTTTACACGATCAACCATCTCTTGCTGGCTGACTATTGCTTTGTTCGGACGATGACCACAACGTTTCTGTGCGACTTGGTCTTCCATGTGCACCGCTGCCGCGCCCGCTTTTTCCATCGCTTTGATCGTGCGAGCAATGTTAAATGCACCGCCAAAGCCCGTGTCGATATCAACCAAAAGAGGCAAATCACATGCGTTAGTAATACGGTCAACATCAACCAAAACGTCATTTAATGTTGTGATACCGAGATCCGGCAATCCGTATGACGCATTTGCGATACCGCCACCAGACAAGTAAATCGCTTGGTGACCCAAGTTTTTTGCCATCATGGCGCAATACGGGTTTATAGTGCCGACAATTTGTAGTGGATTATTTTGTTCAATGGCGAGTCTGAATTTCGCTCCCGGTGTTAAGCTCATGACGAATTCCTTCTAGTCTTTGTCTAAACTTTCTGTATGTATAATTTGAGATTGGATGAGCTTTCGACTTCCTGATATGTGTCTTCTCATCAACATTTCTGCAAGCTCTTCATCGCGATTGCGAATGGCTTCCAAAATGAATTTGTGTTCGGTGAGCGCCTCATTCGGGCGAGATTGCGCACGTGGCGACTGGTAACGATACATCCGTAATAAGTGATAGAGTTCATCACACAGCAGAGATATTAACTTACTGTTTCTGCTCGCTTGGATGATGCGATAATGAAAATCAAAGTCACCATGTTGATGGAAGTAAGACGCGCCTTCCATTTGGTCTATATGCTTGGAATGTGTCGACAATAGCATTTCCAAGCTTAAGAGCTCTTCTTGCGTAATGTGTCGCGCAGCTAACCTTGCTGCCATGCCTTCCAATGCTTCTCGAACGGCATAAAGTTCTATCAGCTTTTCCGGAGAAAAAGTGGTCACTCTGGCCCCAACATGAGGAATTCGCTCGATGAGCCCTAGCCCCTCTAAGCGCATCAATGCTTCACGCAAAGGCCCACGACTGACTTGATATTTCTTTGCTAGCTCAGGCTCTGATATCTTATGGCCAGGCTTCACATCGCCATTAACAATGACTTCAATCAGTGTTTCGGTCAGCGTTTCGGATTTGGTGTGTTCTTTCTCAGAACCCAGCACTTTACAACGAGCTTTCAACTCAGAGTTCATATTCAGATACTCTTGTTACCGACATCGAAATGTCTACAATTTCTTAACCTGAATATAAAGTAGTCGATCAAAGTGTCGACAATCAAGTAAATTGTCGACAATTTAGACTAAGGTCGTAATTTAAATGGGCCTAAAATGCCCATTAAGTGCCTTTTTTAGCAGAAATAAAGAATGGTGAGTTCATATTGTCGACAACTTATAAACCTTTAAGCTTATGATCTAAAAACTAAAAGCTCAGCTGTCGAACAATAATCGGATAAAAAACTATTCTTTAGGTACAAATTGATCAAAGACTTGTTGCGAAGTCATCTTTTGTGAAGCGGAATTGAGGTCATAATAAGCTGGCTTTTCATCGGTAAAAATCTCTAAAGTGAGTTTGAAATCTGGGTTATCGAACAAACCAGCGGAAAGAATGTACTCACCTGTCGGCAACAAATGGTAGAAAAGGTTTGTGCCACACTCACCGCAAAACCCCCTCACTCCCCAGTCTGACGACTGATAACGTTTAGGTTCGCCACCTTTAAACGTCACGTTAGGCCCACAATGCACCGCATGAAGTGCGCCACTCGACCATTTTCGACACATAGAGCAATGGCACAGGCTAACCTCATTTTTAACCTCAGCGATGACTTCAATTGCGCCGCACAAACACGTCCCTTTCATTCTCTTTTCCTCGTTCATTTTCCGTCATTTTATTATGGCCTACCAAAGCGTAAAGCCGCGTGACCTAACACCAACTTCTCGCCGTGAACTTTATGAACAAAATAACCGAAATGCTCAATATTCTCTTTATATCTCTTTTACAGACAGATATTTAACACTTAATTAACCTTTACACCAAGTTCAGCTTTAACGCTTACAAGGCATTACAACTGAGCAAAAACAATAAGGCTCAACTAAATAGAGTCGCTAACATAAGGAACGTGAACATGTTAAAGGTACTCAAACCAACGCTCGCCGCTTCAATCATCGCAGCTTCATTTTCATTCAACGCTCTTGCTGCAGATATTGAAAAAATGCACTTTCTTATCCCTGGAGGTGCCGGTGGCGGTTGGGACATGACCGCCCGAGGTACTGGTGATGTATTAATAAAGTCAGACATCGTCGAAACCGTATCATTTCAAAACCTATCTGGTGGCGGCGGTGGCAAAGCAATCGCACATTTGATTGAAACGGCTGATCGTCAAGAAGATACACTCATGGTGAACTCAACACCGATCGTCGTTCGCTCGCTCAGTGGGATCTTCCCACAATCTTTCCGCGACTTGACTCCTGTTGCCGCAACGGTTGCCGATTATGGCGCCATTGTTACATCAGCCGATTCTCCTTACAGCTCTTGGGAAGATGTCGTTAAAGCTTTTAAAGAAAACCCACGTAAGGTGAAGGTTGCTGGTGGCTCTGCTCGTGGTTCTATGGATCATTTGGTTATAGCAGCAGCTTTCAAAGGTGAAGGTTTTGATGCGCGCAAAGTTCGTTACATTGCCTATGATGCAGGTGGAAAAGCCATGGCTGCCCTACTTTCAGGCGAAACACAACTGCTCTCTACAGGGCTAGGTGAAGTACTCGAAATGTCTAAGTCTGGGCAAGTGAAAGTGTTAGCGATTACAGCGCCAAAACGTTTAGAAGCTGCGCCTAACATTCCAACTCTCACCGAATATGGTAATGAAACTGTCTTTGCTAACTGGCGTGGATTCTTTGCAGCACCAGGCACAAGCCAAGAAAAGCTAGATGAATGGAATGCCGCATTTACTAAAATGTATAACACCGACGAATGGCAAGTCGTTCGAGACCGCAATGGTTGGATCGACAACTATAAAGCGGATAAAGCATTCTTCGCGTTTCTTGAAGATCAAGAGCAACAGATGGGTGACTTAATGCGCGAGTTAGGCTTCCTGAAGTAACAGTCGAATTGGGGTCCCTCAGATACCAACCTCAATGAATAACATAGGTTGGTATTTCCCCATGTATTTGCACTCTAAGTTTCACCGCATATGGACATTGTCGACAATCGGCATGCACACTCCTTTGTTTATATACCCAAAGCGGCTCGACTAGCAGCGAAATGCTTAATTGTTAATGGTTTAGTTTATTCATTGACGTCCATATGCGGTCTTTTTTACTTTTGTTAGGAGTTGAATATGCCTCGTTCAACCAACTTTTTCACCAAAGAGTATTTGCTCTGTCGTGACCGCGTCGGCGCAATGATCTTTCTACTCTTCTGTCTTTGCTACGGTTATCAAACCTCGCAGATTCCATTGTTTCCAGGTGATGAGTATGAACCATTCACCGCACGTACTCTGCCAACCATCCTGACTTACGTTGGTGTCGGCCTTTCTTTGCTATTGCTGGTGACAGGACAACCAGATAAACAAAGTGGCGCAGTGCTGACCTTCAATTGGAAGTTACTGATTGCCTTTTTAATTTTAATGGCGCTCTACGGCGTGGGCCTGACTTATCTAGGTTTTGTGATAGCTACTGGCTTCTTTTTATTGGCTGGCTTTTATCTGCTCGGGGAAAGACGTAAACCCGTTCTGTTTGGCGCGTCGTTTCCATTCGTGATCGCGTTCTACTTATTACTCACTCAAGGTTTGGACATCTATCTCGAACCGGGTTTGATTTTCACCATCTGGTAGTCAAAGAAAGGACTGAATTATGTTAGATGGAATTCTACAAGGTTTATCCACCGCAGTAATGCCAATGAACATTATGATGGTGATCGTTGGTTGCTTCGTCGGTACATTTATCGGCATGTTACCTGGACTTGGGCCGATCTCAGCCATTGCTTTGATGATCCCAATTACTTATGGCCTAGAGCCCTCCTCTGGCCTTATTTTAATGGCGGGTGTTTATTACGGTGCGGTATTTGGTGGTTCTACATCGTCGATTTTAATTAACGCGCCGGGTTGTTCTTCAACCGTGGTGACAGCATTCGACGGCTACCCAATGGCTCAAAAAGGCCAGGCAGGTAAAGCATTAGCTTTGGCAGCTTATTCATCTTTCACTGGCGGTACGCTATCTGCCATTATGTTGCTTGTTGCCGCACCAGCATTGGCTAGCGTCTCCCTTAGCTTCCAATCGTCGGACTATTTTGCGTTGATGCTACTTGGGTTATCAGCAGTCGCGGCTTTTGCGGGGAAAGGTCAGGTAATCAAAGCGTGGATGATGACCATTCTTGGTTTGATGCTATCTACAGTTGGTATCGATAAAGGCGTAGGCGTTGAACGCTTTACCTTCGGTTTAACGGATTTAATGGATGGCTTTAGCTTCTTGTTGCTTGCAATGGCGACATTCGCACTGGGTGAAACATTGATGGGCATTCTTAAACCATCAAAAGACACCAGCGATGAAGAACAAGAAAAGCTGAGCAACATTGGCTCAATGAAAGTGACCAAGGAAGAAATCAAAGATGTTGCGCCTGTTTCAATTCGCTCTTCAATATTAGGTTTCTTCACTGGCGTCCTTCCTGGCGCAGGGGCAACCATTGCTGCTTTTTTAAGCTATGGTATGGAGCGCAACCTCGCACCTAAAGAGAAAAAGGATGAGTTCGGTAAAGGCAGTATCCGTGGTTTGGTTGCGCCAGAGTCTGCGAACAATGCAGCATCTAGTGGTTCATTTGTACCGCTATTAACGCTTGGTATTCCGGGCTCTGGTACAACAGCAATAATGCTCGGTGCGCTGATCGCTTATGGTATTCAACCTGGCCCTCGCCTATTTGTTGAACACCCAGATGTGTTCTGGTCAGTGATCATTTCCATGTACTTCGGCAACATCGTACTTGTGATCCTGAACTTACCATTGATTCCGTACATTTCAAAGCTTTTGGCGGTTCCAAGAACGGTGCTTCTACCGATGATTTTATTCTTCTCAATCACCGGGGTTTATTTGGTCTCTTTTAACACTATGGATGTGTTCGTGATGCTGATTGTGGCTATGGCTGCCATTGCACTTCGGCTCGCTAACTTCCCGCTCGCACCTTTATTGCTGGGCTTCATCCTTGGAGGATTAATGGAAGAGAACTTACGCCGCGCATTAATGATTTCAGATGGAGAACTGAGTTTCCTATGGGAGCGTCCTATTACCCTTACCTTTACTGTTTTAGCTGTATTGGTATTGGCAAGTCCACTAATCGTAAAGCTGATTCAAAAGTTTAAAGCACAGCCAGTCAGCGTTGAGCAGTAATCGCTGTCTCTTTCAACCTAGATAAAGCCATCCATCGTGATGGCTTTATCTTCCGCCCTCCAAATCGTTCGCTTATTGTGCAGATGGTATTGACAAATCACTGTCGTTATATGAAGGTGATTGTATGAACACACACTTAGCGCAACTTAACCAACGATTTATCATCATTCCATAGGAATGGTGGGATTTTTTGATGCGCTCAGTATTTATCGAACCCACCCATAGCGGTGGGTTTTCTGTCTCTACCGTATGGGAAAAGCTCTCTTGGAGGCGGTCACAATGCAAAAAATAGCAGTTTTTGGTAAACCCGGCAGTGGAAAATCGACGGTAAGTAAAGCAATCGCGTCTGCTACCGGTCTTCCTCTTCATCAATTAGATTCAATAGTCTATAAACCAAACGGTGATCCCGTTGAGCGTAACGTTTTTGATGAAGCCCATAGCAATATACTAAGCTCAGATCGTTGGATTATAGATGGCCTTGGACCGATCAGCTCTTTCAACGCTCGTTTAGATGCAGCCGATACTCTCATTTATATTGATCTACCATACTCCGTAAGCTATTGGTTTGTGACGAAACGTCTCCTTAAAGGACTATTCATAAAACCTGAAGGTTGGCCTGATGGTAGTTCGGTACTGAAAGGAACGTTACAAAGCTACAAAGTTCTTCAGCAATGCCCTGCATTCTGGAATGATGACTTTATGTCTCGCCTCGAAGGGTACTCTCAAAGTAAAACCGTTCATGTCATCAAAAACGTTACAGAACTGAACAATTTTGTTTTAGAGCGGGTAAAGTAAACCTCATATCAGAACATTAGAGCATGTGGGTTAGAGCATCTGAAGCTCTAACAATGAAAAAGAACATAACAAGGATTGTTTATGCTTTTAGAACTAGCACTTTTATTCGTTGCTGGCGTAATTGGTGGGATCATTAACTCCATAGCGGGAGGCGGAAGCTTTATTACTTTTCCGGCTCTATTGGCAGTTGGTGTTCCTCCTATTATGGCTAACGCAACAAACACGTATGCTTCATGTGCGGGTTACATTAGCGGAGCCGTCGGGTTCAGAGAAGAGATCATGAAGAACAAGCATGAACTGCTGTTCACAGTCTCATTCAGTTTAGTCGGCGGCGCTGTCGGAGCATATCTGTTGCTCAACACGCCAGAATCGCTATTTATGGAAGCTATCCCTTGGTTACTCTTATTTGCCACCGTGCTTTTTCTCATCGGTTCTCGTTTAACAATGCTAATCAAAACTGTCGCGAAAGAGCACAAACATGCTGGCATACTCGGAGCAATCGCGTTGGGTTTACTACTTGTTGGTGTCTCTGCTTACGGTGGTTTTTTCAACGCAGGTTTAGGGGTTATTGTTCTGAGCTATCTGGTAGTAGCTGGCCACCAAGACATTAATTTAATGAACGGTTTGAAATTGCTCGTATCTACGTGTGTTTCACTCATTGCTATCGTGATTTTTGTTGCCAATGGCTCCATTGACTGGCACACAGGTAGTGTTGTTTTGGTCGGTACGTTGGTAGGTGGGTATCTTGCAGCTCGTGTATCTCGTCAACTGAATCCCAATCATGTTAAAGGGTTTGTTGCTCTTTCTTCTATTCTCATCACTATCTACTTTTTCATTGATGTTTATGTTTAAGCAAAACTTGTACAAGTGGATAACAATCCTACAAAAACACCAGCGCGAAAGATTAATGCAGATAGCTTAACGATTTTTGTGTCACTCCAGCGAGGTTAGGAATCTAATATCACTACACTGAGCGGCTAATGAAACCATTTTGATCACAAAGTGCTCGGATAGAAGATCCTGTATCACGCTCCTTCGTCGCTGTACAGGATGACGAGAAATAGAAATATGCCACTCGCGGTTAAACGAGTGGCATTGATCGAGAAAGATGGCGTTTTACATCAATAATAAGAGAAAGTAACGCTTACTTAATCAGCCCTACTTCTTTGTAGTATTTGAGCGCACCTGGGTGAAGAGGCGCAGATAAACCGTCTTTTACCATTTCCTCTTTCTTCAAGTTTGCAAACGCTGGGTGGAGACGGCGGAAATCATCGAAGTTTTCAAATACCGCTTTAACCACGTTATAAACCACATCTTCTGGTACCGCAGTAGAAGAAACAAACGTCGCGCCCACACCAAAGGTTTGAACATCACTATCTGTGCCACGATACATACCACCTGGGACATTTGCGACACGATAGAAGCTGTTGTCTGCAACCAGTTTTTCTACATTAGGTCCAGCTACCGTTACGATATTACTATCACACGACGTAGTGGCTTCTTTAATCGCTCCACTTGGGTGACCAACGGTATAAATCATCGCATCAATTTTGTTATCACAAAGTGCTTTTGATTGCTCTGCTGCTTTTAACTCAGAGACAAGCTTAAAGTCGTCGTTACTCCAACCATACTGGTTCATTAGCACTTCCATAGTACCTCGCTGACCAGAACCAGGATTACCAATGTTGACGCGCTTACCTTTCAAGTCATCAAAAGTTTTGATGTTCGCGTCTTTACGTGCAACGACAGTAAACGGTTCTGGATGAACGGAGAATACGGCGCGCAGCTCTTTAAAAGGCCCGCTTTCTTCAAACTTACTGGTTCCTTTGTAAGCATGATACTGCCAGTCTGATTGCGCGATACCAAGGTCCAATTCACCAGCACGAATAGTGTTGATGTTATAAATCGACCCCCCAGTACTTTCTACCGAACAACGGATACCGTGATCTTCTCGCGATTTGTTAACCAAGCGACAAATAGCGCCACCAGTCGGATAATAAACCCCTGTTACGCCACCGGTACCAATCGTGACAAACGTTTCCTCCGCAGACGCAGAAAAGCCTGTTGTGAGTGCAGCCAAAGAAGCCGCAAGTGCGATTTGCTTAAACTTAAACATTGAACATCCCTTTTACTTGTGTTGATGACCGTTTAAGTATAGCAACCGTTAACAATTTGATAACGTTTGAGTTCTCATCCTTGGCGGTTAGCTTAGTAATCACCATTTTATTGGCATATTCTGCCGTTATATAATGGCTCTATATAAGCGTAAACCGTATAGTCTAGAAAATTAAATCTTTAGACTGATATGTCCATTCTAAATTATCTATTAAATAGAAATACTCAGGTCAAATTACTATAATCTTGTTAAATAACCTTTATTCTATATAAATATGATGAGTTATAACTCCAGCCAGAAGACATGATGTACTTGAAATAAATAATACGAATGAGAGAACAAACAATCGTTGAATATGAATTGGAACCTTATCCCTCTTCTCTAACATTTTATATCGTTTCGCATGAAAAGTGCTCAGAAAAACAGTTCCATATTGTAGTACTCCGTGACCTGATAAGAATATATTCAGAGTGTAGTATCGAACTCCATCATCAAGAGCATCTTCAAGATACTTCAACCACTTGGATTTCAAATAAATAACAAACAAAAACCAAGCAAATATACCTAAAATTCCAACCGTAGTCAGATAAATCACTAAATCTGATGCTAAACTGATATCTTCCATCTTCGACTACTTATTAAGTTGAGTTTTATATAATTCTGTTCCCAAATACTCACCAGTCGAACTACCATATTTTGTTATTGAGTATCTAATTACACCCTTCACTACAAAAAATTCTTAAACACACTTTTTGTGAATAATAATGGCACTTTAACTTAATTTTACGCAACAAGGCTACTATGAAGTTGTTAGCTTTGAGCTGAGTTCAACAAAAACAGTAACTTTTATGCAATGTAACTCACTACGTTATATTGCTTTACAAACAAATCACCCAGTAAATATCTGTATCTAGTTTAGATAGCTGAAATAAAAAAAGCGTTGTATAAACAACGCTTTGTAGTTAGTGAAACGGATGGTTATACCGTTGGGACTGATGCTCGCCACGCTTGGTTCTGGCTATCTGAGATAGATCGGAACAAGTCACGTAGCTCTTTCAATAAGCCTTCTTGGAAACCAATGTTTTCATCGGCTTTCTGTTTGGCTGCTTGTGCGCGAGTCGCTTGTACTTCATCATCTTTGCTGCGCGCTTGCGCTTTGGTTTGCTCTACATTCGATGCTGAGTTTGCCATCTGGCCCAAAGCTTGAAGAATCGCGTTCTTTGCTTGGTTTGAGCTCATCAACTTATCGAACTTACGGCCACCACTTGTCAGCTGCGCTGTCGTGTCTGCGATATTGTCTTTCGCTAGTGAGTGCGCACGCTTAACCTGATCTTGCTGAGTTTTAGACAAGCTATTGTTATTTAATAACTCTTCTGCTTGATCGAAGCCAGCTTTTTGCGTTTTCAGTACATTATTGCTCGCCATTTCATTCTTGATTTCTTTCCCTGCTTTGAAAGAACCAAGGGCACCAATAATTGCGGTAGCACCCGCTAATACACCCGAAACGACTGCCATCGCGATCATTGCGCTTGCCGAGTTGTTGAGTTCTGCCGCTTGGCTTTCTAAACTCGCGACGTTTGCTTCAACAGCAATTTCACGTTGTAGCACTTGCTGCTCACGGCTCAGCTTTGATACTTGATACAACAATGTTAATAGCGTCAACGATTGTGATACCGCATCTGATGGTGACTTGATCACCTCCTCACCGTTAAGTGCTTTCATCGTTGTGCTCATTAATGAGCTCACCGTCGGCGCAAGAGCACTCATTAAGTTTGCAACAACTTGAGCTTGATTACTCACTGTAGGAGCTTTAGGTGTCTCTAACTGGTAGCGTGCTGCACCAGAAACACCTGACTCACTTTGGCTTTTAACGGCGCCCGCTTCAAGCTTTGTTTCCGGCGCTTTTTCTGCTTTGTTGGTTTTAATGGTGTCGCCTAAACCGTATAGTTCACCACGACCCGTTCCGCCTACTTTATCTAGCATACTAAACTCCTTATACCGTTGCAGGACGGCTTAACACCGTTTGCATAGTTTCACTTTTCGCTTGAATCATTTGCATGATGAGGCTCATCAGCTCTTGGAAGTCTTCCATCAACTTACCAATCTCTTCTTTGAGCTTATCAATGACAGCCTGGCTTAACGTCATTTTGGCTCGAAGGTCTGTGATATCAGCCTGAATCTCTGTCACGTGAGCATTGTTAGCAGCGTGAACACTGTCCGTTGCGCCTTTACCCACGTTGACGGCAAGATCGACGGTTTCTGCGCCATAACGAATCGCTTTCGCTGTTGTTGTCGCAGCTTTTGTGCCCATATCCGCCACTTTCGCCATGTTTGCAGCGGCTTTCGTAGCGATTTCCGTGACCTTTTGAGCTACCTTACCAGCACCTTTCGCTGCAAGTTTCGCGATACCGCCAGCTGCTGCACCACCAAACGTCACAACAGCTCCGATAACCGCGACGGCGATTTCTAATGCCATTACGACTTTGTTTAGCACATCGACATTTACGCCCGCTTCTTTTAGCGCATCTTGAACGGCTGGCTCTTGCAACGCCATGCTCACTGCTCCCATAACGCCACCAGCGATCATAAGTGCACCGGCTGCTGCACCAACACCCGTTGCCACCATTACGGCACCAACAACAATAGAAACCACCGCACTGATCCAACCAAAGATCTTCGCTGCTAAGCCTGATTTTTGGGCTTCTTTTGCAGCGGCTTCCGATTCTTTGATTTTGTCTTGGTTTTCCACCATCTCTTTTTCGTGTTTAGCTTTTGCGACCTTCACTTCCTGAATTTTCAGCTCGTTTTGAGCACTTTTCAGTTTATCCGTGATAGCAGCAAGCTCTACTTCAAAATCATCAGCAGATCCTGCGATGATTTTGACGGCAATCGAACCTGTTTGGTCTGCAACTGCATGGAGAGATTTTGCAATGGTATCGACGATCTTTTGCAGCTGTGCCATGGCTTTTAGCGTCAAATCATTCACTTTGTCACTAACAGCTGCGTTAGGTGCATCTAACTGAACTTTTACTTTTCCGGTGTTCAGTACATCTGCATCTTTACTCTTCACGTTTTCTACCGTCACAGAAGGCGTCGCTGTAGGCGCCGTTTTCTGCACGTTATCTAACGTGGCTTGGCCAGATTCAGGGCTATAAACCTGTGTCTGGATGCGGTCAAGTGCAATAGAACTCATAGTCTAATTACTCCTTTTTATTTCTCACCGCTTCTAACATGATGCCTGCACGCTCATGCAAATCTGCATATTGTGATTTTCCGGCAGACATCTCCTTCGCGCTGTAAAACCCACTCTCTGCTTCTGTCAGTTGTTCCAGTTTAAGGTGACATTCAGCAGAGTGAAAAGGTGGGCGTGGATCATTTACGTCCACTAGCGCTGCGTAGCTGTAGGCGTCTATTGCCTGCAGATACTCACCCAACTCCTGACGAGCCGCGCCAAGGCCAATGAAAAATCGCGCCTGATAATGATCAAGCATGCTGAGTAATTGAAATACTTTCGCTGCTTGCTCAATCTTTCCCGATTGGAAAAAGTTGTAACCTACGGCATAAATGTGTTCGATGGTGTCCTGAGACACATCGTGCAACATTTTTAGCGTGCCTCCCTCTTCCAAAAAAGACAGCAGTTCTTCTGCTTGCATTTGAGATGGATCGGTCGCGTTTGTTTTAGTCATGGTTGGTTATCCTTAAATGGCTCGTAGGATTTCTTGTAAAATACTGTGGTACTTCTGAACAAACTTGTTCATCGCTTCAACGGTCGAGTTGTATTGAGAACTGGTGTCGTTCAGCTCAGTGGTTTTGATTTGCACTTCATCGTTAAGCAACTTGGATTTAGCACTGACAGAACTAGAAAAATTAGACAGTTTTTTCGACTTCTCTTCGTCTTGGTACGACGCACCATCACCGATAGTAATACCTTGTGTTTGAAGGAAGTCTCGATGGTTTGTTATCTTATTATCCGTCAAATACTTGTACTCAGGTGAAGCTTCAAAATCCGTTTGATTGCTGTAGTTAAAGTCACTCGCTTTGAAGTTACTTTCTGGATATCCCGGTTTATAAACCCCATCAACACTTTGCGTAGAGTGAATTTTTGATTGCACAACACCAAAAACTTTAAGCTGTATTGTGAGATCCTCTAATGCCTCTTTCTGGTCATTACGTTTCTCTAAACGGTTAACACGACGCTCATTTAGTGCAAGCAGCACTTGCTCATCAAAACGGTCTCCAATGCTGGACTCAACAACGGCCAACAAATCACGAGCCGTTAGAGAGTGCTCTGCTCTCACCTCGCGATCCGCTTTCTCTTTGTCGGTGATATTGAGTAGACGCTCTTTCAATGCCCCTAAGTTCTTGCGCAATGCCTCGTATCGCTCAGTAAATGAAGCCCCGGTAGATTCACCTTTTACTATTTTTTCAAACTGTAATCGGATGTCTCGTTCGGTGTTTTCTTTGATCAAAGTAACTTGAGCTGACGTTATTTGTGTCTTTTGGACATCGGCTATCGCGCTGTCCTGGTAAAAGTCGTCGATTTCTATATTTGTTAAACTCACCGCGAAGTTGGCGAACAGACTAGAAAGGGTCAAAGGCTCGGTTCCGCCAATGACAGTGTTAAGTGCTGCTTTAAGGTTGTTTGTTCCAGCCGCCTCCCCATAAGCTGCGCGATATTGGCCTTTCACTTGAGCGGCCATTTCATTTAGCGCCTCTTTAAGCTGCTGTTTAGAAATACCGGGAGTCCAAGTGATTCGATTAGCTAACGCACTTGCGTCATCGGTGCTTAAAGTAATACCGATGCCTTGAAAACTACTTTTTAATTGAGCTGAGACTTGAAGAGCGAAACTCTCTTTAGTCAACAGGAAATCCGAGCTCTTCAGTTGCGCGAGATTAACGGAACCTAAGCTACTAAAGGCATTGCGAAGAAAAGAAATAGAAGCATCTCTCACTTCACGGGAGCTCATTTGATTAGCAAGCTCTGCAACAAAAAGAGAAATTTCTTTGGTGGCATTAGCCAGACCTGTCTCGGAGAGGTTGGCGATCTGCTCCGCTTGGTTACTCTGAGTGCCCAGATTAAATTGACTAACAAACTCAGTAGACAACGAGCTATCTACGTTTTCCGTCAGTAACTTACTAAACCAAGCCTGAAACTGATTTGATAGCGTTTGGTTTGTTTGAGCATTAAACTCGGCTGCGGTTAATTCGCCATCTGAGTTAGAACTTTGTAGCGACTTTATCCAGACAGATGCGGTGTCGGTCAATGATATACCAGCAAACGCGTTATTTTTCGCTTTTAGGCTTTCAAGTGTATCAACATAAAGCGCGATGCTTTGTGATTCCGTTTGTCCCGAGATAGTTGGCAATGAAGAGATTAGAGAGGCAAGTTGCTGAGTCTCAGCTTCACCCAGTACAGGGGTAAATGCCTCTATCAAGTTTTGTTGGAAAGTGGGTAATGGTGCACTACTCGCAGCTGTGTCTGTTGCTCCTGTCGTAGAGCCAGTCGTTTTCATATTCGTCATTTCCAAACCTCTAAATCATCATGCCGCGCATCACTGTGGGACGCTTTCTGCGTTTACCTGACGTACCTTGTAGCTGAGTTTGTTGTTGCCGGCGGCGCTGGACTTCGTCTATTAGCTCTTGCTCTGCACGTTTCATGGTATCTACTGGCGCTTTTATGCCGTCAAGTAAAACATCCCCCGCAACAGGACCAACACCTAAGCCTTCCAATAGCTCGTTAAAAATATCGGTTCTGTCTTCAGCTTTTCTAATGGCAAGCTCAGCGTTCTCAATCGCATCGGTAAACGGTTGCTTCATCTTGATTCCTATCTTAAAGCGGGTCATCTCATCGGTGCTGTCAGTAACAGTCGTGAGTTTTTACTTTTTCAACTTTTTCAAAGGTCTATAATCTGCTAGGCGTAAACAGTACCAGTCGTCTAGCTCATCATGGCTTGCACCGCATGCTTTTAGATAGAACTGTGCCAATCGCTGGCTGCTCATGTTGCTACCACGTAACACATCGACGTTGCCGCGAATGACCCAATCGGAGGGATAAAGTTGAATGGCATGTTCAGCCAAGAGAAATAAGCCGGCAAAGGGGTTACTCAACCCCAATTTTGGACGAACGCGTTTCAGAAGAACGATGATGATTTCACCGTCCTCCACCCGAAAAACGAGCTCTAAGCCTTCAACTTCAATTCGATAACCAAGTTGAATTTCACTTTGTTGCCAAAAGTATGGCGTCACTTCGATCCCCGCTTGCGCCAGCGAGAGTATTAGTTTTGTTTTCATTACATCCCCACCCTTCCAAGTGGCTGAATATTGATTTGCTGGGTTAGTTCTTGAAATGACAAAACGGGCAGATCGTAGTATTCCGATTCAATAAGCTTTCGCACATATCGGCGTACATCCATAGACACAACTAGCACAGGTTTGTTCGGCATGCGGCTTAAGTCACCAATGGTCTGTTTCACATCACTGACAAATTGTTGCGTTACTGACGGATCTAACGCCAAGTAACTCCCTGCTGAGGTTTGACGAATACCGCTGCGTATCGTGTCTTCGAGATTTTGATCCAATAAGTAAGCGGGCAACATGTTTTGTCCGCTCGCGTATTTGTAGCAAATGTAACGTTTTAAGCTAGAACGAATGTACTCCGTCAGCTGTACAACATCTTTCTCTTTTTGGCCCCACTCAACCATCGCTTCCAAGATCACGCGAAGGTTTCGGATAGAAATGTCTTCAGAAACCAAGCGTTGCAAGATTTCCGTCATTTTTTGCAACGGAACAATACGCTGGGCCTCTTTAACGAGCTCCGAATAACTGCCTTCCATCTGCTCCAACAGATAACGCGTCTCCTGAATACCAATAAAGTCTTGTGCGTACTCCTTAAGAACATGAGACAAGTGGTACGTTAAAATCCTGTCGGGTGTGAGAAAACCGACATGACTGGCTACGAGTTTTTGCTCATAACTCTGTGCCACCCAAATGCTAGAAATACCGGGTAGAAAATCTTCATCTTGCTCATAAGGCACGCCTAATAAGTCGATCTGCTCATTCCCTTCTGTCACCAAGAGTTGGTCTTTTACAATTCGTCCTCGTGCAACCGGAACTTCTTGTAACTGAATTAAATATTCGCCATTTTGCATCCCCTCGTTAAAACGCAGGTGGATACCCGGGAAAGGCACGCCGAGGTCGAGATATAGTGCGCGCCTCACCCTTGCTAGCTCTTCATTTAATGCGACCGCTTCCAAGCTTTCCTGAAGGCTCGCGTCAAGATCAATCAACAGCGGGACCGTCATGGCGAACTCTTCTTGCTCACCTAACTTACCTTTACTGTTTCTAGAGGGCGTAGGTTTGCTTGGCTTCGCTGCTGGCGAACCGGCCCCTTGCGAAACAAAGCTTGATAAGTCGGTGCTATCTGATTCCGCTTGTTTTTTCTGTTGATAGAAAAGGAAGAAACCACCACCACCAACCACGGCGGCCAAGACCAGAAAAGTGATTTTTGGAAACCCAGGGATGAGTGCGAACAGCACCAAAAGCACACCACCAATAAGAAGTGCTCGTGGCTGAGCAATCACCTGCCCACCAATATCCGATCCAAGATCAGAAGAGTCTTCATGAGAAACACGCGTCACGATAATACCGGCGGTAATCGCGATAAAGAGTGCCGGGATCTGCGATACCAAACCATCACCAACGGTCAAAATCGCAAACAATTCAAGTGCTTCAGAAGCACTCATGCCTTTTTGCGTTACCCCGATCGTGACGCCACCTAAGATGTTGACCACAATGATGACCAGACCCGCAATGGAGTCGCCTTTAACGAACTTCATCGCGCCATCCATCGAGCCATACATTTGGCTTTCTTTTTCAATCAGTGATCGTCGGTGCCTAGCTTCGTGTACGTCAATTACTCCAGCACGCATGTCACCGTCAATACTCATCTGCTTACCAGGCATCGCATCGAGTGAGAAGCGCGCACTAACTTCTGCTACCCTTTCTGAGCCTTTGGTGATCACCATAAACTGAACAATGGTAATGATCAGGAACACAACAATACCGACCACTAAGTTACCGCCCACAACGAAGTTACCGAATGTATAAACGATTTGACCAGCATCGCCTTGTAGCAAGATCAAGCGGGTTGTCGTGATAGATAAAGACAGACGAAACAATGTCGTGATCAATAGCACCGCAGGAAATGCAGAGAACTCAAGTGGCGTGGTGATGTAAATCGCTAACATAAGCAGCACCACCGCAATGCTCATGTTGGTGCCAATCAGCACATCCACCAGTGCGGTAGGAAGTGGCAATATCATCATAAAGACGATCGCGAGTAACATCACCGCAAGCATGATGTCTTTGCGTTGCCCTACTTTGTTTAGAATATCGATCAACTTATTCATGTGATTCACTATTTAAAGATTGCAGATAGCGTCGGTGCGCTTGACGGGCGCCATCGACGTCATTTTGTTTCCAACGCGCTTGGCTTAAACAAAACCAGAGTCCTGCCGAGTCAGGATGAAGGTCGGATTTTAATAAGTGCTCACACACCTCAATCGCCCGGGTATATCGACCACTTTGTAAACACGCCACAGCAAGTGTTTGCATCGCCTCTTTGTGCTGCGGTTCTATTTCTAGAACCGCATCCAGAATAGAAATGGCATGCTCTGGCTTTTGGTATTGAACTTGTAGCGCAGCGTGAACAAGTAAGAGTTCAATGTCTTTGGATCTCAACATGTTGGTTAGACCTGAATAAGGAGATTGAGCGCCATAGTGAGGTAACGCTGATCTAGTTGCGTACTTTGTAGCGTTTCGGATGCTTTGATAAAAGAAACGGAGCCTGAGCCCTGTGCAAGAACTTGCAGCTGAGCCAACGTTTCATCAAATTGTTGACGGTATTTTTCTGGACGCAACAACTCTGAATGCAGCAGCTTGGGCTTAGTTAACGCGATGAGATATTGGTCTGAAGGCCGGAGGTCATAGAGCTTCTCTAAATGTGTAGCGACCGCCTGCCCATCAGGAAGCAGTTGAAATCGCTCTGGGAAATCGGCCTTAACTTCACTATGAGTAACATGCGTAAAGGCTTCGATGCCTACGTTTAAAGTGCTGACTCGAGTCATGAGCCTGCCACATCGTTATGTAGACGAGCCAAAAGCGTAAACGCTTGCTCTAAGGTCGGAAGTGTTACTTCTTCTCCTTTTAGCCTTGCTGAAAAAACCAGAGTTTGCTCATCTAACAAGCCGGTTTTAATTTCGAAAGGCCAGCCTTGATCGGCATGACACAAACACAGTGCACTTTGAATCATGTCACTGGTTTGATGCCAAGATAACGCTCGAGACAACATCAAGAATAACTGCTCACCCTGTCGCTCAATATGCAGCGTACCACTTTGCTCAAAATCCAACTGCACCCGTCCAGCTGATGAGAAATCGACGGCATCGAGCCCCATTCCTCGGCAAAATTCATCGACGGATGCATCAATCCAACTCATCTTCCCACGCTTCCTCTTCTTCTATATCAATGGCTTCGTCTAGCGCCTTTTGTACCGCTTGGATTAAATTCTGTCGTTGTTCTTCATCGGCGAATACGTCAATTGGGATTGCGCGAACTAACTTATGGAACTCTCGAAAAAAATCGATTTTTTGTTCTACCGCCGTCAATTCCATTGCGTTGACGACTTTCCATATCTCATCACTGCTTACCCATCGCTGCTCTACCAACGCAATCACATCAGCCATCAAATTAGAAACTTGATAAGCCATAATTCGTCCTTTCCGGTTTAAACATTTGGAACAGCTGACTCACACGATCTTGCAACGTATTTAGAGTTTTGAGTTTTTGCATATCGGACATCAACCACTTCAACTTAACCGAATCGATACTGCTACCTTGAACACTAAGATCTGCACTCATGCCTTGCAGCATAAAGTCAACAGCGGTCGATACCTCCTGCTCACCAAAGCGCGCCACAACATCTTGATAAGCCGCGCCGAGCCCTTGATAACTATGAACGGTATCGCGGTAGAAGCCGCGCAGCTGATGCAAAGAGCTAAACTCTTGCTCTTGGCTGTATTCATCAGCAAAATTTGAGACGCGGATTTCCGTATCGATTTGAGACCATGTATCTGGGTTTTGCTCGATTCTTAGAAGTGCTTGGTCAATCAGCGCTAGTAGGTGTTTACTTTCTGGACTCGCACTCAAAAACTTTTTAACGGCTTTTAGCGCGAGGTATTGATGGCTTTTCTCCTCGGAAAACCCATTCAAGTAGGCTTGTAATTGCGCGATGGTCGAGATATTTCCTCCCGCCATTTTTGTAGCCAAATCTTTAATCTTTTGATTCTTTTCAAGATCAGGGACTTTTCTTAAATAGTCCGAAACGAGTTCATGTGCTTCATTAACTCGAACACCACTGTCTTTCACTTTGCGCTTAGTCAGATCTTTCTCTGCTTTTTCGGAACCGAGTGAAGTGAGTTCTTCCATCGCATCAAAAAGTGATTGTGTAGCATTGTGAACACGGACGGTTTCACCGCGATAATTGCCTTTTTGTGAAACGTCGGGGCGAGACGATTCCAACCCGTTTTGGATAGACGCATCAAACTTTGGATTTGTTGCGATATGATTGTTGATAATACTCATTCACTTGCATTCCTTCCGCACAATACAGGCGAATTATAGAAAGTGCGCTTTGTTGAAGCTGTCAAAATCAGACGTGTTTTTTTAGTGCGCTTTCAGTTTTCTAAAAACTCCCGACTAATATTCACTATAAATTGATTCTTATACTTTCTATCCTCTCAGCATCAATCATTGCGCATATTTTTACCTTGAACGATTTCTCATACATCACTGATATCCAACAATCTGCGATTAAACACACACGTTTGATCCAAATTCGCGGGCGCGTTACACAAGTCACCGGCACCATTATCAAAGCTGTCGTCCCTGGCGTTCGTGTAGGTGAACTGTGTGAGTTGCGTAATCCCGATCAAACTCTGTCTTTGTTAGCGGAAGTGGTTGGCTTCCAGCAGCATCACGCTTTGCTCACTCCGTTAGGAAATATGTTTGGGATTTCCTCAAATACAGAAGTAAGCCCAATGGGTAAAATGCACGAAGTGGGTGTTGGCGACCACCTGTTAGGTACAACGCTTGACGGGCTTGGGCGTCCTTTCGATGGTACGCAAAGTCAGGAACCAAGTGCTTGGTATCCTGTTTATCGCGATGCGCCACCACCAATGCAACGTAAACTGATTGAAAAGCCAATCTCTCTTGGCGTTCGATCCATTGATGGGCTACTGACCTGTGGTGAAGGTCAGCGCATGGGTATTTTTGCAGCGGCTGGCGGGGGTAAAAGTACCCTACTGGCAAAACTGATTCGCTCCGCAGAAGTTGACGTGACCGTTCTCGCCTTAATTGGTGAACGCGGACGCGAAGTGCGCGAGTTTATTGAGCATGACCTAGGCGAAGAAGGAATGGCCAAATCGGTTTTAGTGGTCGCTACCTCTGATCGCCCAGCAATGGAGCGCGCCAAAGCCGCTTTTGTTGCCACTTCTATCGCAGAATATTTTCGTGACCAAGGTAAACGCGTGCTACTGCTGATGGATTCTGTAACGCGTTTCGCCCGCGCACAGAGGGAGATTGGACTAGCCGCAGGCGAGCCACCAACACGACGTGGCTATCCGCCTTCCGTTTTTGCCGCTTTGCCAAAGCTGATGGAACGAGCTGGACAATCAGACAAAGGATCAATTACAGCACTGTACACCGTGTTGGTGGAAGGTGACGACATGACAGAGCCTGTCGCGGATGAAACTCGCTCCATTTTAGATGGGCACATCATTCTCTCGCGCAAGCTTGCGGCAATGAACCATTACCCCGCCATTGATGTACTTCGGTCAGCAAGCCGAGTGATGAATCAAATCGTTGAACCCGATCATCAGGCGTCTGCTGCTCATATTCGCGAAATGTTAGCTAAGTATGAAGAAGTTGAGCTGCTAATCAAAATTGGCGAATACCAACATGGCGCAGATAGCCTAGCAGATATGGCCATTGCACAAAGTGATGATATACGCGCCTTTTTACGCCAAGGCACTCATGAACCAAGCGATCTTGATGGCGCTATCGCTCAACTTAAAGGGATGGCGAAACAATGATAGAACGTTTATTAGAAATCAAAAAAATTCGCGCTGACCGTGCGGATAAAGCCGTCAAGCGTCAAGAATACCGAGTGTCAAACGCCGCAGCACAGGTTCAAAAGGCCGAACGTTCTGTCGCGGACTATCACGTTTGGCGCCAGGAAGAAGAAGAGCGACGTTTTGCTAAAGCAAAACAACAAACGCTCGTTCTCAAAGAGCTGGAAACATTAAGACAAGAAATCGCGTTGTTAAGAGAGAGAGAAGCCGAACTTAAACAACGTGTGGCCGAGTCAAAAAAAGCGCTTGAAATCGAACGCTCGGCACTTAAAGAAAAGCAAAAAGAGGCGCGACAAGCCCATAAAACCAAAGAAAAATTCGTTCAGTTGCAGCAACAAGAAGTCGCGGAAAAATCGCGAGAAAGGCAATACCAAGAAGAACTCGAACAGGAAGAGTTTCGCACTGTCGACATTATCTAAAGGTTCACTATGCGCATTACCCCAACAACTGAAGCATCGAATACGCTGCACAAATCAACGCCAGAACAAGCGCCTCTCGAGAAGGAGGCCGAGCTTCAATCACAATTCGAGCATGCAATGACGAAGAAGCCTAGCAAGGGAAAGGAGTCTATCGTTGGGAATCCCCAAAAAAATCATACTGGTGAAAAAGACATACCGCTAAGGCATAAGACATCTCAAGGTCTAGATAAGAAACATAACCTATCGAACCAAGAAGCCAACGCTGACAAAAACATCTCCACCTTAAACGGTCAAAGTGACGTCGTCACTAAGAGAGACGTAGAGAAATCGCAAGACGACGCAGCAAATAGCGAAGAAATAATTAGCGAAAACAATAAACTGCTTAAAAATGACGGAAAAAGCGATGGCGACACAGTTCTAAGCTCCCCTTCTACCGAGCTTGTTGATCCTCACTTTCAAGCTCATTTGAAAGATGACAAACCGACGCCGATGGATAAACGTATCTCACCGGATTGTCTCTCTACGCTTGAATCTGGCTTGCTCCCCCAAAGTGCGACAGCGACAGAGCTCGCTCAAGATGGGATTAACATTGTTGGCCTAACGAAAAAGCAAACTGAAAAAACGCACAATAAGCGTGCAACTCCGCCGCTACAGAATACAGGCAAACGATCAGACCAAACTGATGGCCTGCCTGAAACCAAGCCTCTTGAAAAAATCGAGACGAAAAGCGCACTATTCGCCGTTAAAACGGATGAAGAAAAAGTGCCTTCTCAGCCCTTTGCAAGTGCGGTAACACAAGGCGATGTCATCCTAAAAAGTGTTGCTTCGCAGGCTCAACCAAGCCCAACGCGAGACGTAAACCAATTACTCCAGCAATTGGTGGACAAAATCTATGTTGCTCTGCCAACCGCATCGGACAACAAAGAGGTTCGGCTGTTTCTAAGTGAAGGGCAATTAAAAGGTGGTGAAATCCACATCAAGTTGGACGCTCAAGGGTATAGCGTGACGATTCGACAAGAGCATGCCCTTTCCATTATTAGCCAGCAAGCTAGACAAGATCTTGCTGAACGGCTAAACCGATTCGGCGGTGAGCAGCCACTTCGCTTAGCGATCAGCGAACAAACTCAACAGCTCGATCAACAACAACATGAACAACAACACTCACGCCAACAACGCAGCGTGTATGAAGAATGGCAAGCGGAGAATGACCTATGACGCCGTTAATAATCCCCAAAGTGGATGCAGAAAGTATCGCGCTCAGCAATCAACTTTGTGCAAAACAGTGCCACTTCCAAGGGACTGATGGTCAGAGCGTATCGATTACTGTTGCTCAAATCCCTTCATTTGAAGGGTTCCGTTTAACCACGTTGATTGGAGGGCAAACCCTACAAGTAGACTTTTCTCGTGCGCAGCTCCAACATTGGCTGAAATCGACCTTAAATGCTACTGCGTTTGAGTCCCTGCCTAACTCCCTCCAGTTAGCACTTTTGAGCTCACAGATAGAACCGCATAGTGAGGCAATCAAAGCGCTATTTGGTCAGTTACCCATTCTTAGTCAACTACAGCCGTTAGAGGCGAGCCAGGCCCAAGAGCATACTTTAATGTTAACCCTCAATAAGCCTAACGGCTCTCTTTGTTTGTGGGTTAGCGAAGGATCAGACGTGTTGTTGGATGCGCTACCAAACAGCGCTGCTCTACAAGCTCGACACCTCGCTTTACCTGTGTGGTTAAGTCTTGGAAGGACCCATTTGACGTTAAGCGAATTTAATTCGCTCGAGCTGGGAGATGTCATCTTTTTTGACGATGGTTACATCGCCAAGCAACAAACCATTTTTCAAGTATCTAACCAGAATCTCTGGCGCTGCCAACTGGATGACCAAACTCTTCACATTATGGAAAAAGAAACCAATATGAATGACGTAAACACTTCAGAAATGTTAACCGACCACCAGCAACTGCCTGTGGAACTCACGTTTGATATCGGCCATCAAACCATCACGCTAGAGCAGCTTAACCAGCTTCAGCCAGGGTACGTATTCGAGCTAAACCAGCCTGTATCTAAGCCGGTAACATTGCGTGCCAACGGCAAAATCATTGGTGAGTGTGAACTGGTTAATGTTAACGAACATTTAGGTGTGCGCGTACTGGAGCTGTTCGGTGGCACGCAGGAGCCAGCATGATCCAGTTACCCGACGAGCTCAATCTCATTGTCAGCTTAGCACTGCTGGCACTGTTCCCATTTATCGCCATGATGGCGACGTCGTTTGTGAAACTGGCCGTTGTATTCTCACTGCTGCGTAACGCTCTCGGTGTACAGCAAATTCCGCCGAATATGGCGCTTTACGGATTGGCCATCATTCTGTCAATTTTCATCATGGCTCCCGTCGGGTTTGAAACCTACGACTACGTAAAGCAGCATGATATCTCCCTTGAAGATTCTGCAAGTGTAGAAGGCCTCATTGAAAGCGGTTTACAGCCTTATCGAGAATTTTTGAAAAAGCATATTCGGGAAACCGAAGCCATATTCTTCACTGATGCTGCACGCACATTGTGGCCACAGAAGTACGTAGACCGTTTAGAGTCGGACAGTTTATTGCTCTTACTGCCCGCATTTACCGTCAGCGAGCTTACTCGCGCTTTTGAAATTGGCTTTCTGTTGTACTTACCGTTCATCGCTATTGACCTAATTGTGTCGAATATCCTACTCGCAATGGGGATGATGATGGTATCGCCAATGACGATTTCCCTCCCCTTCAAATTGTTGCTTTTTGTCTTGCTTGACGGCTGGACAAAGCTCAACCACGGCTTAGTGTTGAGTTACGGTTAATCACGGAGAAAGTATGCATTCTGCTGAAATCATTCATTTCACGACTCAAGCATTAACCCTAGTGTTGTACTTGTCATTACCGCCGATTTTAGTCGCAGCATTGGTTGGTACATTGGTGTCGCTTATTCAGGCGTTAACTCAGGTCCAAGAACAAACGTTAGGCTTTGTGGTCAAGCTTATCGCGGTCATTATTACACTGTTCGTCACAACGCAATGGCTAGGGGCAGAGCTCCACGCCTTCGCCTCGCTTGCTATGGATAAAATTCCTCAAATACGATGAGTTATCACGACTTACACCAGGTTTTATTTTTGTACAGTCTGACGTTACCTCGGTTAATGGCATGCTTCATCTTTTTGCCTATTTTGAGCAAGCAAATGCTAGGCGGCACCATGGTGAGAAATGGTGTGCTTTGCTCACTCGCGCTGTTTATATTTCCGATGATTAATCAGCAAAGCTTGCCCGCAGAAACCGACGGCATTTGGCTGATAGTGATTTTGGGTAAGGAGGTATTAATTGGGCTATTGATAGGGTTTGTTGCTGCTATCCCCTTTTGGGCGATAGAAGCGGCCGGTTTTCTGGTCGACAACCAACGTGGTGCTGCCATGGCAAGTATGTTTAACCCAACGCTAGGCTCACAATCCACACCAACAGCCGTGTTGCTGACCCAAACGTTGATTACCCTGTTCTTCTCTGGCGGGGGCTTTGTCACTTTTATCTATGCGTTATTCAAAAGCTATACATCTTGGCCGATCGTGGACTTTTTCCCAACCGTTAGCGACGCATGGGTTAGCTTCTTCTACGCGCAATTTGAACAGCTTATGTGGCTTGGTGTGTTGATGTCCGCTCCACTAGTGTTGGCAATGTTTCTTGCTGAGTTTGGTCTGGCGCTTATCAGTCGTTTTGCACCGCAATTGAATGTTTTTTTCCTTGCCATGCCAATAAAAAGTGCCATCGCGAGTGTTTTACTGATCGTGTATCTCGGAATAATGATGGATCACTTTGAAGTACAGTTTTACGGCATTACCCGATTCGCAGAACAACTCAATACCATTTGGCAATAACGCTTAGGATTCTTTATGAGTGCAGAAAAAACTGAGCAACCCACCGCAAAAAAGTTACGCGATGCTCGACAGAAAGGTCAGGTTGCCAAAAGCCAAGAAATCGTATCGTCTGCATTAATTTTGGCGCTCATAATTGTACTGTTTGCGTTCGCCGATTATTACATGTCGCACATCTCAGCGCTTATTCTCCTACCAAGTAAGCTTGCTTATCAGGGTTTCCAAGATGCGCTAGTCGATGTCGCTATCGCCATCGCAAAAGAAATTGCCTATCTACTCGCTCCGATTATTCTGGTTGCTGCACTCGTCGCCATCTTTTCCAATATGGGGCAGTTCGGGTTCCTATTTAGTGGTGAATCCGTTAAACCCGACATCAAAAAGATCAATCCCGTCGAAGGTGCCAAACGCATTTTTTCCCTCAAGAGTGTGATTGAGTTTATCAAGTCGATCCTTAAAGTCTCTCTTCTTTCCTGCATTATCTGGGTGACATTACGCGGTAACATCAACGCTTTAATGCAAATTCCAACTTGTGGGCTAGAATGTGTCCCGACCATTACTGGCGTCATGATTAAACAATTAATGATTATCTCTTCGGTAGGCTTCATCGTCATCGCTGCCGCAGATTTTGCGTACCAGAAGTTTGATCACACGAAAAAGCTCAAAATGAGCAAGGACGAAGTGAAGCGCGAATACAAAGAGATGGAAGGCAGTCCAGAAATAAAAAGCAAACGTCGTCAGTTACACCAAGAGCTACAAGCCTCTAATCAACGTGAAAACGTTAAACGTTCTAATGTATTAGTTACAAACCCAACACATATCGCGGTTGGCCTTTATTACAAGAAAGGCGAAACGCCCCTGCCCGTCATCACTTTGATGGAAACCGATGCGGTAGCCAAACGTATGGTCGCAATCGCTAAAGAGGAAGGCGTGCCTGTGATGCAAAAAGTCCCTCTTGCTCGTGCACTATACGCCGACGGTAACGTCGACCAGTACATCCCAAGCGATCTTATTGAGGCAACTGCGGAAGTGCTTCGTTGGTTGGCTTCGTTAGAGTCCGAGGCGGACTAACAAACCACATCCCATTCAAGATCTGGGCTTACAACTGCCCAGCTTTCAACCTCGATACTTTCAACGCTATAATGCGGTACCCTTTAACTGTATGTTGTTTTTATGAAATCTAGCTTAAGCATTCGCTCCTACACGAAACGTATGAGCCGACATACTCATAGTGATTATCATCAACTGGTGCTACCTCTCCAGGGCAACATACATATTGATATGGATAGCTATGTCGGAAAGGTGGCGGTTGGCGACTGCATAGTCATCCCCAAAAGTTGTGCTCACGGGTTTAATGCCGAAGAGTCATCACGCTTTATTGTTGCGGATATGACCACTTTGCCCACTCATTTGATGGATAATAGTGTGGCTGTGTTTTCGATTAGCCCGCCTCTACTGAGCTTTATCCAGTTTGTCGAAAAGCAACTTGAGTATCAGGTTAATGATGAAATTGAAAACTCAATGGTTGCAACCTTCTATCTGTTGCTGGAGCAACAAAAGCGGTCTCGCTCCGTAGATTCGCGTATTCGAGATGTACAGGCTGTGATCGCCGAGCAGCTTGATCAGCCACTCACCATTGCCTCATTAGCGAATGCCGCTTGCTTGAGTCCGACGCAGTTTAAAAAGCTTTTTAAAGAGCAGCTAAAAATGAGCGTCCATAAGTACATTACACTACAACGTATGGAAAAAGCCAAAGCACTATTGACTCATACAGACCTTCCAGTTCAGTTGATAGCTGAACGAGTTGGCTATAGTGACCTTTCCGCGTTTAGTCGACGGTTTTCAATGCATTTTGGTATGTCTCCTAGAGAGTTTTCCCGGTAGTCACTAAAATAGTCCTCTGGAACAAGTATTCCGTCTTTTCAGCACAAAAATCTCTATCGCTTTCTTTTATTCTTTCTACCCTAAAACAGCCATTCACTAGGTAGAAATTACAGTGTTAAAAAAACATTTCACCGACTATCAATTAGGAACTTTATCCATACTTTTTGCTTCAACCCTGTGGGGAACGACGGGCACCGCTGCCAGCTTGGCACCGGATGTCAGTGCTCTCGCCATTGGCGCATTTTCTATGGGTATTGGTGGATTTATGCAAGCATGTCTGTCTGCGAAGTCACTGAAGAGAGATTTTCGAAAAGTCGCACATAAGAAGAAAACGTTACTGGTTAGTATTATCGCCTTAGCCACCTACCCACTGGCTTTTTATTCAT
Organism: Vibrio sp. Vb2131; assembly: GCF_033338535.1. Lineage (NCBI taxonomy): Bacteria > Pseudomonadati > Pseudomonadota > Gammaproteobacteria > Vibrionales > Vibrionaceae > Vibrio > Vibrio sp. Vb2131. The sequence goes on along the minus strand of NZ_JAWOSW010000016.1, from coordinate 90,397 downwards.
CAATGCGATTCGCCGGTGTGGCTATTGGTACGGTTGTTTCTATCTCCACTGCACCTTTCTTTTCTGCTTTGTTAGAGTGTCTCTTTAGCCGAAATAAGACCATAACCAAGCGCTGGATGATGAGTTTCGCAATCGGGGTCATTGGCATTACCTTGTTGCTGGCTTCTGAGTCATCCGCAAATAGCTTATTTGATCAGGATATGAAGCATTGGGGTGTATTACTTGGCCTATTTGCAGGTCTGACGTACGCCATTTATTCATGGGGAGTAAAGGCTATGATTGACCACGGCATTGAATCGCAAACGGCCATGGGAAGTGTTTTTGGTATTGGTGGAGTTTTGCTTCTACCAACACTTTTCATCACGGGCGATAATCTATTTGCATCATCAACTAATACGACGGTCATGCTCTACATGGCCTTGATTCCAATGGGGTTAGGTTACGTCGCTTTTGGGTTTGGGCTACGGTTTGTTACAGCCAGTGGAGCTAGCATACTCACGCTATTTGAACCTGTTATCGCAGCAGCACTAGCAGTTGCGATTGTTGGGGAAGAAATTTCTTTCATTGGTTGGGTTGGTATAACGTTGACACTTGTGTGTTTGTTTCTTCAGTCGAAAAGTTAAATTCAATGGAGATGAGCCAGCCCCAAAAAGTAACGCAGACGGTAGATAAAGTAAGGAGCAGCACCCACCCCCTACTTTACCATTTGAAATTACACCCAGCCTTCTGCCAAGTACATCAATCGCAATTGACTTGGTGAGCCTAATTTTTCTAGCGCATCTAACTGGACGTCACTCAGGTTTGGGCATTTATCAAGATAAACTCGTCCGTTTGCTGCATCTAGGGGGAGCTTGTAGGTTAGCTTTTCGTTGATTTTACTTGCTTCCCCTTTATCAATCGCTCGAACAGCTGGCATGAGCCAATCCCAATCTTCTCCTAACAGTTTTTTAAACGCCCCGTTAGCAATAGACTCGGTTTTACTTGGTGCATCCTCTGGGCTTAGCTTCAAGATAGAATCTACGTCAGGAACCAAGTGCTCACTTGGCTCTGAACCCAACATCTTTTTCAGTGTTAATCGAGCGGCTTCCATCTCTTGTGCTTCTTTAGGCGCTTGAGGAGAAGTCATTGCAGTATCCTCCTTAGGGCCAAGGTACGCCATTAATGCGCGGACAGAAGCCGGATCTTGCATACTGAAGGTAAAGTCTCCTTTTGCATTGGAAACTTCAAGTCTAGGTAAAACACCAGACATTTCGCCTTGCATAAGTTGCTCTTTTACTTCCGTATTTAACCCGTATGCCCCAGCTTGGTTCGCCACAAAGCCACCGCCGCTCATGATAGCAGTCGTTGCCGCAGAACCGATTGCCTCTTTTGCTATCGGTGTGACGCCCACCGTTGCTACAGAGCTAACACCGAACGTGCCCAGGCTCCCCGTCGCCATACCCAACGTAGCTCCAATGCCACCTTCAGCCGACAGTATCGCATGACCTTGAGCCAAGGTTTGCTGCATCGGCATAGAAAGACGTTGATCTCGCCCTGGCAGCTGTGAAATTTGTTCTAACTGATGATGGTAAGCCTCAGCATCACCATTTACGGCCGCTTTGTGTAGCTCTCGACCTGTAGAAATCAATAAGCCAACGCCAGGTAATGCCAAGTTAATAACGGCGTTCACACCAGAACCTTTTAGCTTTTCTTTGCCCATCTGTAACAGTTCAGCAGCGAAGCCATCCATTTTTCCTGGATACTGGGCTTCTAAACTCACCTGCATACGCGGATCTTTGCTGATCGCATCAAACGTATTTTTAAGCTGCTGGTACGCATCGCTGCTCACTTTTATTTCATCCAATAGGCTGACAACTTCTAAGATTTTACGCTCAGTAAGTGGCTCACCGCGATAGCCTGAAGGACTCACTAGGGAGTAAGCCAACAGCGCAACCTCAGGTTTTTCTTGCTTAAGTAGCGCCTGCTTTAAATCAAGGTGAGTTTTGATGTTTTCTTGGAAAAACTTAGTGTATTTGCTTCTCAATACGCCTTCGTGAATAGAAGCAAACTTATGACCTTTGTGGAATGTGGAAGGTTCTTTTACTTCACCTCTTTTACTGATCACTCGGTCATCTTTTTGCGCAGCAACTGCACGAAACTGTTCTAGATCAGGTACTGGGCTTTGGCTGATTTTTTGTGTTGTATTAACCATTTTTCTCTCCTACACACGAAGTGATTGAACATGAGCTTGTTCATGATTAGAGGTGGTTGGAATCGCTTGATCCAACATTGCAAAACGCGCTTGCCACAGCTCGGCCTGTTCAATAACTTCGTGAAACCAAGCGGTAAGGTTCGTCGTATTTAGATGCTCAACGGGTTTACGTCCTGCTAAGACAAGCTGTCGACCATTTGGAGCTAAAGCAAGTGCGAGGCTGCCACTACCAATTCCTTGATAGTTAGCATGAGCAAGAAGCTCTAAGCCTTTTAGTCGTTGTTCACCGGATTTTTCTAACCCTCCGAACGTTACAGACAACATCAAATCATCCGTATCTGTCGCGATGAAATACAACATGTAGCGATCATCGACCAGTAGCTGACAACGTTCATTTTCTTCAAAATTCAGTTCGGGCAACTCATTGAGTTGGCAAAACTCCAAGAGCAGTTGTTGAATCGTGTTCATAACTTTTTCCTTTTGTTTCAATAACTCTATTGAACAACGATTGCAGATTGAACGATGTCGGTAATGGCTTTATTTTTGTCACTTTTTCGCCTTCATTGTGAGGTTTTCCGCAGAAATCTCGCTCTAAAATCGAGTTGCCAGAGTAATAAAAAAGAGCAGCTCAGAGCTGCTCTTTCAATAAAGGTTAGATGCTTAGCATGGTGTATTTGCTCACTTCTTTTGCAGATTGACTAACCCAGTTTATGGCTATCAAAAATGACTTCTGTTGGCGGGAACATATTCGAAACAGGTGGTCGTTGTGCATCTCCAAACATTGGTGCACCGAATGCAGATGTCGCCCACGGGTCAACAATTTTCACATCCTTACTCCACGTTGATGGATCTTTTATGTCGCTCCCCTCTTGTCGACCAACCAGTACATAAAGGTGTGTACCTGAATGACCCTTTTTAAACGCAACCACTTCTACTTTGGGTTCACTTTCAGGTGTTCCTGACATGCCTTGAATCATCTCAGCGGCGGCAGCAAAGGCAAATGTAGTACAGCAGCCGGCTTTCGCGGTTTGTACTGCCTTAGCAATGTTCTGTAGAGTGCTTAATTGCGGTGCGGTTCCTCTTTGTGCTGCAGCTTGAACTCCGTTTGCGGACATCGTCGCTCTGTGATCTTGCATGATTCGCGCTTGATCCGCGTGAAGCTCTTTTAGTCGTGGCTTTCCTTTTGTTTCATAAAACTGTGACCCCTTAACACCGAACGTATTTAAGTCCGTACAGGCAAAATCACCAAGCTTTTGAAGGTTGGCTTTATGTTCGTTGATAAGCGCGACACTCGATGAGGCTTTATTGGTTTTGGAAGAAGAGGCTGCCGTTTGTGCAGTGGGCCAATTTGAGCTAGGACCAGACGACAATCTCTCAAGATTTTTCAGGCTCCCAAGCGTTAACTTGTTTTCACCGTTCAACACATTTTTCAGCATGAGCTTCGCAACATCTTTAGGAATACCCTGCTTAGTAACCAGGTTCACTACAATATCTTTCGCTTTATTCTGGTGGCTAATACGCGCGCTGATACTTTTATTTTTTGGTGCACCCTCTTTAACAAAAATATCTTTGCCGTTGTGTGCTCGAACCTCTTTGTCGTCAGCTTGATTTTGTGTCGCCAAATGTGACGTTAACTGACTCAACGAGTGCATGTGCGATGTATTAATATTGACCATGTGTGATGCCTTAAACTTGAATAAATGCGTGTACGTCTGTTTGGCTAAAATCTACAACCGTGTTGTTTTGAAATAACTGTACCCAAGTATCAACTAATTCATTCAACTGAATGATTAAGTTAGCAATGTTGGTGAGTTCACTTCCAGCCGCGATAGCAACTTGAAGAACAACGTCTTTGCGTGTTGGATTCACACAAAACTGCACACCACCTGTTTCTCGATACAAGAAGTTGTATTCAAGTAAAACTTGAAGTTTATCTAGCGTAATATCATCTTGTTCTATAAGCAGGTTTTTGGAAATCAATAACTCGCCTTTTTCCTCTACGAGCAGAACATCGACACTGTTGTTTTCAGCAAAATGCAGTGACCACATTTGATTGTCATACGCTGTCACGCGCTCAAGGTTCAGCACTTCTCCTAGCTCAGAGAGAAGCATATTAATCTTTCCTGTATCCATGTTGTGTCCTGTCTAATTTATTATAACTAAGTGACATCGATATATTTATTGCAGCGAAGCCACTTGGGTATAACGGCTCATTTAAATAAGCGAATAAGGATAAAAGAGATTTTATGGCGAGATAGAAACCGACACTTTATTTCAACGTCTCATTTTTATTGCTATTAGCCGTTTTATTGAGAAGAAAAATTAAGGTTAAGCTGGAAAATAAAAGAGCGGCAATCGCCGCTCCAAAAATTAAATAGAAGTAAAAAATCACTTAATACCGTGAAGGCTATTTTCTGCATCCATAGCTAAAGGATTGAACGAGTCGTTACGAAGTTCTGCTATCGCGTATAGCATGCGACCCATGCGACCATTTCCATCGGTAAAGCCATGGTACCCGATAACTCCGGCGAACAAATGCTTACCTAAGTCTTTATCTTCTACAGGGTTCTCTTTCAAAAAGCCTTCAATGTGCTGCTTTAACATGCCCTCACCGCCAATACTTGACGGCAAAGTGCCACCCGAAATATTTGGCCCTCGGTAATCACGCTCAACATTAGGCACCAATCGAGCGTGTAGCTCTTTTAGGTTTTCCATATTCAATAAATCTTTACCATTAGACGCGTATTCTTTCAGTAAAGACGTAATATTTTCGGCATCGTTTCCTTTAGAGTTAGAAGCATTAATGATCCACGCCGCAGCTCTTTCAACATTATTGGTTACGCCACTTTTGTTAAACGCATCCTCCGCCAGTCCTTCAGCGTATACACCTTGGCTTAGATCGGTGCTTGCTAGACCTTCGATATGACGTTGCGCCGATTTAAGATGCATCACCTCCATATCAAACACCGCTTGCATTTGATTAATGCTACCTGCCGGGTTTTTCTGCGCTGCAGATACACCACCGCCGTAGTCTTTTACTACACGTCCAGCAAGCGACTTCGCTGCACTTTCGCCAATCAGTGATGTGAGGTTTTTACCAGAATCGGTTTCTAACATTGCCTCTGTCATCGCTCGCTCTGCTAACTGGTTTAGCTCAGCAGAGTTCGACTGAACTGATTTACTGTCTAACTTCGCAAAGGCATTTAAGACATCTGATGCGGTTTTTATGCTTCCATCTTTGAAGAACATTTGTCCATGCTCAACAGAAGAAGCAGCTTGTAAACGCTGAGCTTGTCCTTGCTCATTATCAAATACGGCTTTTGTAAGGGCTTTCGCTACCGATTGTGGGCTACCTTCGCGAAACAGTTTTCCTGTCGCTTCAAAAAATCGCGCTACTGCACCATTCGTAGGATTGGCGCGAGTAAATTCTTGGGTCGCTGCGTTGATTTGGTATTCTTTGCCACCAATACTCAGCTTACCTTCGTTAAGTATCTCGTTACGAGCTTGCGGCATAGCAGCCTGCAACGCGCTAACACTTTCAAAACTGATCATGCTTTAAACCCTTAATGTGGAAAAATGAGTGGTATTCGTTTCCGGTACTTCGATTGTTTTATTGGTTACTTCTTGTGTATTCGCACTTTTTAACCACTCGATGAAATTCGCAAATGACTCATCGAAAAAAGATGCAGTTAGCAGTTGCTGAGGCAGGTGTATGAAACCGATATATCCGGTCTCTTCCTCCCAGCATACCGCTGGAGAGCCTTGCGTTAAGGCATCTTTCATATGTTGATGCAAAATATCAGCACTCGGTTTATCACCTGAAATCAGCCCGATAAGCGTCACACGATCTTCTTGTGCGCGAATTGTGATTGCTGTGTTTTGCTCAACGAGTAGATGGCAACAATCATCTTCATCAAAAACCAACGGCTCCAATTGGCAGCGGCTGGCAAAATCTGTCAGTAAAGAAGTTATAAATCCATTAGCCATTCGACTAAATAATCCTATTTTTGTTGTTTTAGAGGCGCTGCTTGGTTGCAACACTTATCAACTAAGCAGCTTTCTTAGGTGTATTCTTAAGGATTTATGGCAGTGAATATTTTAGAAATGGTCGGATTTTTTTTGTTTAAAGGCATTAAAATGAAAAAACTCAGCAAGTGCTGAGTTTTTGAGGTTTATTCATGAATCGTAATTTTACGCTCGCTGAGCTGCTTCACCATGGCTTGCTTTAATGCATGCAGCTGTCCATCAATACTGGCGTCGATGATCCCAACTTCTGTTTCCAAAATGCAGCCTCCATTTTTCAAGCGCGCATCTGCTACCACGTCAACGTAACCGACTTCAGGGAAATCACTTAATACACCAGCCACCTTTTCCCTCACCTCAACAACCTGCTCTGGGTGGACATGTAAAATGACCTGCTTTTGGTTGCTCACCAGTTGCAACGCTTCTCGAACTACACTCACCGTGGTATCGACATCATCGAAGGTATCGATGATCTTACGTACTGCTTCTAACACCACACCTGTCATTTTTTCTTCGACTTGCTGATAGTAGTCATTACAACGTGCTAAGGTTTCAACCATCGTTTGCGCATTTTCAATCTTGGCTTGTGCAAGGCCATCTTGATAACCACGTTGTTTTTCGGTTTCGTAGGCTTGTTGGGCATTAGCAATGATGCTTTCAGCTTTGGAGTTCGCGGCTTCAACTAAGTGTTGCGAATCCAGATAACTGGCATAATCTTTCGCTTTCAGCACCTTTAAGCCAGGTGCCAGCTGCAAATTGTCTGTTTTTATTTCAACAAATGAAACCATTGAGGAATAACCTGTTTTGCGATTTTTTTTGTGAGTCGATACGCCAGATCTCGTTGATCCGCTTCCAACCAGTTAGCTGTTTCCGCGTTTTCGCTAAGTTGCTTTTCTAATTTGAATTGCCAACGAAGAACAACATCTTCTGGTGAGTTAATCAAAATAAACCTCATCCAAAAATATCCCAGCGCCCTCATACTTGCTTCAACAGACCTTTCATCCAATAGTTCTGGTAACGAACGCTGCCAGCCTTGCGGCCAGCTGGATAACAGCATCGGCCCGTTTTGAATTAAGAACCGAGCGCCTTCCAAACCAAAAACGTTGTTCAGAACCTGTTTCGGGCGTTTTAAAACAACGCCTCGCATTGCCACACAGTGTAAAGCTCCGCCCACCATCAATACGAGTTGGTTCAACGCATCCGCTGGGAGCAACGCCAAGCTATGGCAAGGTTTGTTAAAAGCCGTCTCAGGAACGGGAGATAACGCCCACTCATTTATGCACCATTGGTTAAACATGGGGTTATCTCTCCAGCCTTCGATATTTAGTAACCAAGGCTGCTTTTGCTCTATCCAACTTCTATGGATGTACTGGCAAGGCGCATAGTTAAACTGGTGTTGTACCTGCGCGAGTGGTGTTTCTGGTTTAACCACGCTTCGTGTTCCTACGACACCATGTAAAAGTAGCGATATTCGAGCCGATGAGTGCCGCTACCAAGAACACCAAAATGGCGATAAGATTATTCGCCGTCTCTTTGGTGACCTGAACCGACAAAATGCTTTTAAATTGATTGTTTTGAGTAGCAACTCGAACCTCTGATGAGGGTACCATCACTACGCTGATTCGATCGTAGTTCAGCCCCTCAATGCTATTGTTCACTAATAATTTGATCTGCGGAACATATGAATCAAGCGCAATATCTGCTGCGTGTTTAATAAATACGGAGGCAGAAGCTGGAGTTGGGCGCTCTCCTGGACGCAGATCTTGATCTTCCAAAACAACATGAACACGTGCCACCAGCACGCCATCAATCTGAGATAAGGTTGACGAGAGCTCTTGAGATTTCGCGTACACCAAACGGGCTCGTTCTGCTAATGGTGACGAGATCAAATCGTCTTTAGGAAACACCTCTTTCAGTGTAGAAAACTGCTCTCTTGGATAACCTTTTCGCTTTAGCGCATCTACCGCGAAGGCGATTTGAGAACTGTCTACCATTAACTTGACGGTGTTGTCTTTGTCAGGTTCTTTTGTTGCAACGACACCTTCGGATAGTAAGATCGACAACATCTCATTACCCTCTTTCTGAGTAACGTTGGTGTATAGCTCGGTCTGACAACCTACCAGAAACAACGTGAGCATGATGAAAACTGCTCTCATTTTATTCATCATCACTATTGTGCCTTCAATAAGGTTTCTACGTTTTGTGTGGTTTTACCCACGGTTTTCGCGATCAGCTCTTCTTGAAAAGTAATGCGTGTCAGCGCCCACTGCATTTGCAGTAATTGCGCCGGATCATCACCCACCATCTTCATGTTGTCTTGCAGGTTACTTTTCGCGTTATCGATAGTGTTTTTCAACTCGCTGATGTTTTCTAGCAAACCTCCCTCCAGGCCATTACTTGCCTCGGGAACCGACATGGCTTGCTCAAAACGTTCGCTTAAACCGTCTTCGACTTGCGCATCCTGTAACTTATCAATGTTGGTTTGCATCACCTCGGTGTACTGCGTGTTTATCATATGTACTCCTAAGATAAATCTAACTTGTGACTGTGAGTCATGATGTTTTTCACCATCGCATTTTTTTGGATCATGAAGCTAAGTTCATCACGAACCATGTCCAGTGTTGATGCCATATCAGGTAACGACTTCAACTCTGCCCAGCAATGCCATAAGGCTTGTTCTTTCTGGGCACCCAGTGGAAAATGCTGCGCTAGCATTGCTTTTAGTGCTGTTTTATCAGCAGGTGGTTCGGCAATAAGCTGTCCCGAAAAATTCCCTAGTAACTCCTGCTTCAACACCTTTAACAAATCAGATTGTGGCTGCTCGTTGCCTTTTTCACTCTTCGCCTCATGAAAGGCGTACCACATTGCCTCTCGTTTAACTTGAGGGTCGGAAAACGCTTCATTTAACGATGATAAGACACTTTGTTTACTGACAACCTCTGCGTCTTTTAATGATTCGTACCACGCTTTAATCTCCGCCAGTTTCGCTTCTGTTTTCTCTAGCGTCTCTTTTGGAGAAACATGTGAAACTTGCTCTTGCTTGTCACTTCGCTCCATGAGCGTTTTCATCTTGTCTTCATCGCTCCGCTCATAATGACGCGACTCCGACTGACGCAAAGACTGGTGTTGAAGACCTAGGTTACTCGAATCAATTATCATCCAAGATTCCTAATGTCCTGAGAAAAGCTCGCAGCAAATGCTTGGCTTTCTTCGCTTCCTTGTGACGCAAGTTCTACCCAGCTTTCCGCTTTGCTCAGTAAACCGGCTTTGGCAGAAGCAAGAGCCGCTAAGCTGATCAGATCTGGATAGGCGTTACAAAGTGGTTCGAGTAATTGATGAGCCTCTTCATACAAGCCTTTATTCATGAGGCTCATTGCACGAATCATCGCAACGGTCTCTTCAGAACCTGAGCTTGCTTCAAGGCCATCTGCAATCGTGTTGGCTTCTTGATGACGATGCATACCTGTTGCCATCAGCGCGATTTCAGCCAGCAGTTGGCGCGTTTCTCGTTCCATGCTTTACACCTTCTGGAGAATCGACTGCATCACATCTTTAATCGCACGAGTCGTGGTCGCATTGATATTGTAAACAACAGACCATTTGTTGATCGCGTGCTGAAGCTCGGCAAGCTTTGATGGATCATCGGCATTGGTTTCTAGGTTCTTGATGGCTGCCGTCACTTCTGTGTTAGCATCTTTCGCTTGTTGTTCTAACTTAGCTTTAACATCATCAAGGTTTACACTGTTACTAGCATCGTAAAATGACATAAGACTTCCTCGTATTTTTTAGTTAGCTTCGTATGATTCAACGACCGCATAGGCGGCTGTGTAAGCTTCATACTGTTTGAGTAGCAATTGGTACTGCTGTGGTGAGCACCCTAAATCCAACTGACGTTTCACCACCGCTTGTGCTTCTAAGAGCTTGCTCTTAATCTTGTGCACTTCCGCACCGTTTGTGTCGTTATTTAAAATTTGTTCAAGATTTGTCATTGTTCGTCTCGCCTTCATATCCGAGTTCTATTGTTATCACCCGCCCGCCTTTAACCAACTCAATACCAGCAGGTGTAACACTGGATATTCGGTAGCCCTGAGGCGTTCTTGCACCGACCATATAGCGAACGTTATCGGTCAGAATCACATATGGAACCTGGCCAAAGTTAACGCTACGAAACGGGAAATCGATGTTGGTGCCTTTACTCACCTTAGGTATGGATTTCAAAACTAAGTACGGTTTCTCACCATATTGTTCCCGGAAGTCTCGGGTCACACCGTAAAATCGAGTCGTTTCGATATCATCAAGCTCACCACGAACTTCGATGCGATCACCGCTGGTGACCAACTGGACTTTCTTCAGTAACTCCGCATCCGTCAATAACGCTTTTAGCGTATCCATGTAGGCACCCGCTCGCTGCAGTTCAACCTTCCACGCAATAAGACCCGGCACGTCTCGCTCCAAGATTTGTTCAACTTGGTTCCAGCGGCTTGCATCATCGATATAGCCCGTCAGCAGCAGTGTGCCGGTCTCATCGCCATTTTCGACTTTCACTTGGTGATAGCCGAGGTTGCGCAAAATAAATCGAACCCCGCGACGGATTTCTTCCATCGTTCTTAAGTCACTTTTGTAATTGATGCCCAATACATCAATTCGACCAAGCAGATCGAGTTTCTGTGTTCGGTCTTCAACATAGCCCTCTAAGACTGCTTGGCGTGCGGCGGCATTCCATTCCACACGAACGTCGCTAAGTTTGAGCTCGCCTAAGATGTTACGTACCAAAACAATAGGTTCTGCTTCTGTAACAATTTCATTGTTGCTTCCGTTAGCTTGGCTGTACCACATACCAGCAAAAATGACACTCGGGACAAAACTACAAAGCAAAGCGATGAGCGTTGTTTTTTTCCAGCTAGAGCGTTGCACAGCAACCACAGGTGTATTCTGTTGGCTAGATTCGTCGCTGACGTTACTCACAATTAACGCATCTTCCGCGTATCCCAGAGCGAACTTCACAACGCCGACCGAGACAACAGCATGGCGTGACAACTCGATACCATCACCTGCAACAGCGATGTCTTCACTGTTAATATTTGCCTCTTCGCAGCCTCGTAAAATGACCGAGTCTTGCTGGCAAACGAGGGTGAAATGGTTCGCTTCGACCCCAGCATCAGACAGTACAAGATCAGCAATAAAGTCGTCACTGCCAAGCACGAGAGCACCTTCAGGCAAGGTGACTTCTACTCCGGTATGCACGCCTGATAAAATACGAATTTTCCATTGCTGCATCGCGGTTAAGACTCCTCTGAAGGGCGCACACACTCACTTTGTGAGTCATCACATTCCAATACTTTCACCCGCCAACCCTTTTGCCCTGTTGGTAATCGGCACTGCGTTAATTGAGACGACTTTTGCTGTGACAATAAGTCTTGTTGATAGCGCTCGGCTTGAACCCTCGATGTGCAGCTATATACTTCCACTACCGATTTAAATTCAGCGCTATTGTTGGAGATGTTGTTAAGCTTGCCGATACTTGGTCGCAAGTCATATTCGTTGCCAATCAACACACTATCGCCAATACCATCCACAACAATTCGAGGTTCTAAAATAAACATTCGTACTGTGCGGCGCTTAGTATTGGTATTACTTCTAAACAGCGCGCCTAAATATGGGATGTCTCCTAGCAATGGCACTTTACGTAACTGATGGCTCACTTCATCTCGGTACACACCACCGATAAGTAAGCTTTGCCCTTGTTTAACCGTCGCTAAGGTGCTGATTTCAGTTTTACGAACGGAAGGAAGATCATCGACACCACCATCAGCGATCTTTGCACCGTCTTCGAGATGAAGGCTCAGGTTAATTTCAGGTCGTGCAGCAAATCTATCACCAACGATACGTGGGACAATTCTCAGTAACGTGCCATACGTGACCTCTTCCAGCGCTGCGGTTTCTTTACCAACCAGCTTGACGTAAAACGTGCTGCTGTTGTTCAGTACCGCTTCGACATTTTCCTGAGTTAACAATGTTGGTCTTGAAACCACTTGAGCACTGCCTTTGGATTCCAATAAACGAATTTGAGCCAGCAAGTAATTTAGGTTGGTTGAATCAAGCAAGGACTTAAAGTTCTGTCCACTGCCGAGCGTCACATCCCCCGAATTCACATCACCTGTTGTTTTGATATCGACAATGCGGTTGTTTCCGACAGACACTCCCGCTCGCCAATCCACGCCTAACTGACTTAAATCGTTGGCACTGATATCGACAATCGATAGCGCGACTTCAATTCTTGATAGCGGCTGGTCTAATTGCGCGACCAGTTTACGATAGAGCGGTAATCGTGCTTGAGTATCACGAACGATAATCGCATTAAGGCCCGGCTCTGCTTCAACTGTTGCGCCACCATGAACTGAGGCGGTTTTATTACTTTTTACAGGCTTATCTGGACTGGTAACTTCTTTGCTAGACGCACTCGCCACTTGCGTTTGAACACCAGACACGACCCGTTTTAACACCGATGCGATGCCCGGGACCGTAATTGTCTGATCTCGATATGCAATTTCTCTATCCGTTGCAGAAGCGTACTTCAAAGGAATTATCTCAACGAATAATTCGTCGGTTGAATTCGATTTCTGCAGCAAGCGCGTTTCCAATGCCTCCGCCGTTTGTACCACTAAGTCGACATAACGTGGAGGACCAGCAAGATAGACTAACCCTTTGCTCTCAGCAGCTCTCCAACCATAACGAGAATCCCAAACGCCGGTGGAAATTAACGTACTGCGTAGCTCTCTAGCCGTAAGTAATTCCAATTGAAGTAAACGTGAGCGAGTTTCTGTCGCCTTATAGACATGTAAGACGGCTCCATCGAAATACCACATCAAGTTGTACACTTGCGATAAGTAATCGAGGAATTCCGCCGGATCTTCAGGGGTAAAACGCCCATTCACTCGATCGTTGACTTTGTCACTAACAGAAACCGAGACACGATAATTTGCACCGAAGTTATTCAACAACTCTTTTAATGAGTCATTATCTGCATAGTAGCGGAACGGTTGTTCGGGCCAGTGTAAGTCTGTTGCTTGCGCGTATCCCAAAGGAACAACACTCACTGCGCATAACAATGCCTTTGTTACAGCACGCCTAATGTTGGGAAAGATTTTTAGCATCATGGTAACCACACTGTATGGTTGATTGTGTGGTTCACGCGTTCTTGTTCCAATAATGCAATGTAACGCTCATATAGATTGACGTGCTTAGAAAGCAAAGCAGAGAACCGTTCCACCGAACAGTCCTCAACCCGTACTTTACTTTGCAAAATCAATTGCTGATCATCATTGGTTGTCAGTACGCCGCCATCCTCACGAATGGTTTTTAATGAGAGCTGCATGCAACGTTGTAACGCTTGTTCTTGTTGATAATCTAGATGCTCTTTAAACTGGAAGGGTAACGTCGCTTCCCATAAAATCCATGACGCACGTTGCTTGATGGTCAGTGATAACTGGTCAACCTCGATGTTGTAAGAACCATTTTCTGAGGCAATAAAATCCCCTACCTTTAGCGCTTCCGCTAAAGATTTCATCATCTTATCTAACATTTAACGCCCTATTTAGATCTGGCTGAGGTGATTGCAAGCCTGGCCGCACTGACCACTTTGAGTATCAAAATAGTAGTGATCGATATCACCAACAGTTTGCATGTTCTTGAACCATTGCCATACTTTCGCAACCGCATTTTGGTCGTTGTAAACCACATCGCATGCATCCCAAACTTCGTTCAGCTCAGGGGCTTCAAGTCGCACTTCCGAACACCAATTTTTCCACTCAGAAATAAATTGTTCGGTTGTAGAGGTGTACTCCGCGAACCCTTTCAGCTCGTCTAAAGACGGTTGCCACTTCTCAATTAACAAACGATGACATTCAATCACTTGCAACTGTTGTTCGCTTAACGTCCCAAGTTGCTTTTTAAGTTGATGCTGCTGGCTCTTAATAAGATCGAGTTGCTGTTGAACAAAGACGGCACTAGTGTCTTCCCCTGATAGCTTCGACCAATATTCCTTCTGAATATCGAGTTGATTGATAAGTTGTTCAACTTTAATCGAAGCATGAAGAGCACTTTGATCGACTTGTCGGTTAATCCACTCGTTGAGTGATAAATGGAAACAAAGCATCAACGTTTTTGGGACAGCCAAATTAAAGCGAAAGCCCAGACGAGAGTTGATGTAGTCCAGCCTTTGTTCGAACGTTGTGATTGTGCTGCTATCACTGAGCTGCGATCCAATTTCCAAAAATAAACGCATGGCAAACCGGTCTATCGAAGCACCAAGTTTTTGATACGTTTTAACTAACTGGCTAGCGCATAGGCTATCGACGACATTTCTATCCAACAAGCGTTGAAGTAAAGATAACTGCTCATAATTTATGACGCCTTCACTCAACAATTGTCGGTGATTGACGTGCACAACATTGAGATCCTGCGTAGGTTTCGAGGCGCTTTCATAACGAGCTCCTCTTTGTAAAACAGTCACTTTCCGCTGTGTCACTATGCTGTCTGGAAAAAGCGAACGGCGTCGCCAATGCTGCTTTTTCATTTATGTTCGTCTCCGCACCCCTTTCGAACAATCCAGAAAGAAAGAGATGTAATAATTTTTAATCGTTCGTTGTTACACGATACATAATAGAATTTACACTGGTGAGTGACTTTCAAAATTAGTCAGAAAATTTTAGTCCCAAGTCATTTCATTTCGCGATAGCCACTTGGTCGTCTCCCGAACGTACGCGGCTTGGGGTCGTTCCAAAACGACGACGGTAACTCTGCGTAAAGTAAGACTGACTGGAAAACCCTGCCTCCATCGCCACATCTACGATGCTCATCTTGCTCGTCAACAGCAGTTTATGAGCATGCAGTAGTCGACGCTCACTGATCCAAGCTCTTGGAGAAATGCCATAGTGCTCATTAAAAAGCTCTTTAAAAGTGGTTAAGCTGGCACCAAACTCCTGCGCGTAGTCTGTCAACTTCCATTCTTTTAAGTAATGCTGTTCCATAAATCGACGTAACCGTTCCGACGTACGGTTTGTTTGTTGTGACAGCAACGCATACAGTGATTCTCCTCCTTTGCTGTGTAGCAAGAGAATGAGTAGTTCTTCGTATTTTAGGCACATAATGGCATCAGGGTACGCTTGTTGCTCAAGCGTCTGCATGCTAGAAAGCACTTGTTCAACGAGTATGTTCAAACCAAAAGTAAACAAACCAGAACAAACTTTGTCTACCTTAGGCAGCATCATCAAGAGATCACTGTGTTTTTGCAGCAACTGACTAACGAGTTCATTGTCGTAAGCAATAATCGACGCTTTGTATGCCCCATCTAGCGGAGAGTACTCTAACAAGTAATCCCCTTGAGATAGAAATACCCCATTTTCTGCAGCAACATCGATTGTGCAATCACCTGTTTGAACTCGAAGCTGACCATTGTGAACGACAACAATGTGAGACTGGTCTGAGTGAAATACTTCGTCAGATTTTTCATAGCAGGAAAAACTACGAATTTTTCGTGAACTCGAGTCGACCCTTTCTGAGTTTAGTTGGCCTGACACATCCATTTTCTACCCTTCATTATTTTGAGTTTCTCAGTGCAAATGTTGAGAAACTTTCAAAGCACTACTTTGATTGTTGTTATTTCTAAGTACTGCTGTATGAATTAAAGAAGCAAAGAAAAGAGCATAGAAGTTCTATCACTTACCATACCCCCCGAATAATTAGCGAATAACCCAAGCATTACCTTTACCTAAAGGTAAAAGTTTGACTTAGTAAATTTCTGCTGTCCGTCTTTATTATTTTTATCAGATAGCGTTTATCATTAGCCAAAACTTAAATATCATTTCGTTATTTAAGTTTGGTTGTTTTGTTATACATTAGAATACAATTAAATAGATTTCGGCATCGTTTCTAGAACAAAATTAAATTTCCAAAATCATAAAAATGTATGTTTTATAGCCTAAAACGCCAAGCCAACGTGTTCAAGGAGCGAGATATAATCATAAAAAATACTGTTTTTGCAACAAGTATGAGTCTAAAAAACAACTGACCCGATGACTTCAAAGTCATGTAATTAATGTTTATAAAAGACAACAAATCTTTCACAACAGGAAAGATATGGTCTTTATTTTTATAAATTAGAAAATTCTAATAAAAATGTAGTACTTAAAATTTTATCTGTTTATTTTTGGAACAAGAATCAAGTTTTCTTGTTTATTTCCCTCTAAAAATAAATAGTTCTTTTCTTTTTCAGCAACGAGCTCACCGTTTGAATAAAGCTTTCCAATAATCTTCATTTTTCCTTCACCAGCTTGAATTGGTGCAATTAAAAACGAATACTGCACAGGCAACTGAACGCCTTGGTAGCTCTGAGATGCCGATTTAAGACATTGATTGTCAATAACTTTACATATTTCCACTTCAAGAGAAGTAATCGAAGGTGGAAAGTAGCCGTCGACAGAAACCCAACCATAGACTGATGCCTGACTCTGTGTATCAAAGCCATCCACCCCATTAACGGACACAGTCTGACTGCACCCACTCAGTATGAATAACCCAATAAAACCAGCCCATATAGAATTGTTCATTATGACCCCATAAACTTATTTTATATAATCTAGCTCATTTGAAATTCACACAATTCTTTATGTAAAAATATAAAAGATCAACTTATATTTATACTACAAGCGGACAATAAATCGCATTTTTCAACAACACGTAGTTAACATGGACTGTAATTTCAAAAGCAGTTTCTGCTCACTTTCATTCCTTCCTTAATTGAAGTTTATTAGAGAAAAATGATATTCATATATCTCACTGCCATCGAGATATGCATCTGAACACATTTAATTTTGCCTTTCTATTTCTCTCAACACATTTAAAAGCCAAAATATAATAACAACCGACTAATATTGATAAACATGAAGAGATACATCTAATATTTTCCTTGATAAAATTTCAAAAGGGACTATTCCTATGTCAGCACGCCAAACTATCGATGAGATTTTGCTAAAGTTTGCTCATCAAATAGGCTTGCCTGCACTGCATCTAACGGAAAATGAAGTAAGCTTAGCCTTTGATGATAATCTAAGGGTGCATATCATCTTTCATCCTGAATCGACAACTCTGCAGCTCGAAGCTGAGATTGTTGGCCTTCAAATTGTAAATTCCGATCTTTATCGTTCTTTCTTGGCCTTTAATTATCACTGGCCTGAGCACCAGTTATTTTTTAGTTTGGATAACCACCGACATGTCCTATGTTTAAACCGACTCATTAACATTAGGCGACTGGATTACGAATATTTTGAAACAGCTTTAGCAGAATTGCTGACGCACAGCGAGTCGTGGGAAGCGTTATTGTCTTCGCATGTAACCATTGATGAGGCACCACCGATGCCACAAACTTTAGACTTGAGAGTTTAGGTGTCTTTATGTCCAATGACATCCAATCCACATACACCAATTCATCGGTTCATGACGTTCAACAAGCGCAGCAAAATGATGCAGTGCCGCAAGGAACGTTTCATGGCCGTAAAGTCACCCTACTCTCCTCATCAGAAAGCAGTCTGATGCGAACAAGCTCTAAAAGAGAGCTTGGTGAATGTTTAAATCAATTTGCCAGTCTCGAATCTTGCAATCGCGTTTTGGACTTTGATCCGCAACTCAACATTGACAAGCAAAACGCCGCCGTAGAAAAGCTTATGGAACGAAAAGTGGCGATAATTCAACGTTCCTGATATCACAATATAAGCAGGTTAAACATCTAAGTTAACCTTCAGCCGACAAGCTCACGCTAATAAAAAACCCCGAAGATTCGGGGTTTTGATTCATACTGCTTTTTCTTTATTAATTACTTAGTTTCACTAGAAGAAGCCTAACGGGTCGATGCTGTAGCTAATCAGCAAGTTCTTCGTGTTCTGGTAGTGATCCAGCATCATCTTGTGCGTTTCGCGCCCGATACCCGATTTTTTGTAACCACCGAACGCTGCGTGTGCAGGGTAAGCGTGGTAACAGTTAATCCAGATCCGGCCAGCTTCAATATTACGGCCCATACGATATGCAACGTTCGCATCACGTGTCCAAACACCTGCGCCTAAGCCATATTCAGTGTCGTTTGCGATTTCCAACGCTTCAGCCTCATCTTTGAATTTGGTGATAGCGATCACTGGGCCAAAGATTTCTTCTTGGAAGATTCGCATCTTGTTGTGGCCTTCCAACATGGTTGGCTGAATGTAGTACCCCTGGTTGATAGACTCTGGCTGTTCTGACACTCCACCACCAAAGACCACTTTTGCGCCTTCTTCACGGCCGATTTCCAGGTAACTTAAAATCTTATCAAACTGTTCTTGAGAAGCCTGAGCACCAACTTGAGTATCGGTATCGAGCGGATTACCTTGTTTAATCAGCTGTGCACGTTCCGTCAGTTTCTCTACAAACTTGTCATAAATCGCTTCATGAACCAGTACGCGAGATGGACAAGTACAAACTTCACCTTGGTTGAAGAAACCAAGTAACGTACCTTCGATACACTTATCAAGATACTCATCTTCGTAATCGAAGATATCTGAGAAGTAGATGTTTGGAGATTTACCACCTAACTCAACTGTCGATGGGATCAAGTTGTCTGCTGCACATTTCAGAATGTGGTTGCCAACTTGCGTAGACCCGGTAAAAGCGAGTTTCGCAATGCGGTTGCTGGTTGCTAATGCTTGACCCGCTTCAGAACCATATCCGTTTACAACGTTGATGACACCAGGAGGAAGAAGGTCACCGATTTTTTCCATCAGAACCAGAATGGATGTTGGGGTTTGCTCTGCTGGCTTCAATACCACACAGCAACCCGCCGCTAGTGCCGGTGCTAGTTTCCAAGCCGCCATCAACATTGGGAAGTTCCACGGAATAATTTGACCAACCACACCAATCGGTTCTGGGAAGTGGTAGCTTGCGGTGTGCTCATCCAGTTCTGCCGCACTGCCTTCTTGTGCGCGAATACAGCCAGCGAAGTAACGGAAGTGATCCACTACTAAAGGTAAATCTGCCGTCAAGGTTTCGCGAACTGGTTTGCCGTTTTCCCAAGTTTCTGCAACTGCAAGCTCTTCTAGATGCTGCTCAATACGGTCAGCAATTTTCAGCAAGATGTTCGAACGTTCTGTCACGCTGGTTTTGGCCCATTTTGCTCTGATGTTGTGCGCGGCATCCAGTGCTAAATTAATATCTTCCTCGCCAGAGCGAGCAACTTTACAATACGCTTGTCCGTTGATTGGTGAGATATTGTCAAAGTACTCACCACCCGTTGGTTTTACCCATTCCCCACCGATAAAGTTATCGTAATGCGATTTAAAGTTAACAATGGCATTTTCACTACCTGGCTGTGCATAGATCATAACTCTTCCTTTTGTTTCTCGTTCAATGTGTTATTGCAGTGTCGTATCGCACTGTTCACAAAGAGCATTACGCAAGTCACACGCCAACTACGCCACACTTGTTGTTAATTAAATGTAAAACTATGATTACCAAGCGATAACAAACCAAGTGAGCGATGTTTGAGCGGATGTATGGTGTGAACACCAATGTTCAAGTGTTCCAAAATGGCACACCCTCACTGTGACAAAATGGTACAGTCATGGAACTTCAACACATTAGCGATAACAATTGGCTTTCAACTTCATGGGTCAGAAGTGAACAAGCGGGTTTAAAACAGCGTCGACGCCCTGAAGATATTCGAGTAACGCCAGCAACGCTCCAAGATAGGCGTCACCAACTCAATTTTTTGCTAGAGGCAGTCACTCAATTTGCGCTCCCTCTGTTTAATCAGCTATTTGCTCATAGCGACAGTCGCTTAATTTTGACGGATTCAGATGGTGTCATCATCGGCAGTTGGGGACAGCCTAGATTTCGTGAGAAGTTGACGGAAATCTCGCTAAGCTCTGGAGCATGCTGGCAAGAAAAGGTCAAAGGCACCAACGCTATTGGTACAGCCTTGGTTGAAGCAAAGCCCGTTTCTGTTATTGGTGATCAGCACTTTATCCAACACCATCGTTTTATTAGCTGTTCGGCTAATCCTATTTTCGATCATCTTGGTAACCTCATTGGCGTATTAGATATTACGAGCGAGCAAAAGAGACATGACTTCTCAACGCAAGTACTAGTACAAAACATGGTCCAGCAAGTGGAGAATCAACTACTTAACTTGATTCCACAAGGGTATATTCGTGTGGATTTAGCGTGCGAAAAAGGTTTACTGAATAGTGGTTGGCAAGGAATTATCATTGCAAATGAAGACGGACAAGTTTTGGCTCACAATCAAGTAGCCTCTCAACTTTTTGCGCAAAAAAGTATCATTGGGCAATCCTTAGACGACATTCTATCCACTCCGGGAAATGAGCACCCTTTCGTTTTCAAAACAAAACCGCTTACCGATAAAGATAGCAAGGTCAAGTCTCGTGCTGTAGCGGCGTCCAATGATCTTCATTATGGCGACTCCGCTGTTGAGCACTGTTGGCAGCAAGCCAATCGCGTCATCGATAAAGACATCAGTTTGTTGATTCTCGGAGAGACTGGTGTTGGCAAAAACGAGTTTGTGAAAGCACTCCATAAAAACAGCCAGAGAAAAACGGGACCGTTAGTTTCCGTCAACTGCGGAGCGCTACCAAAAGATCTGGTTGAATCTGAATTATTTGGCTACGTAGCCGGTGCCTTTACTGGCGCAAACAGCAAAGGCTATCAGGGAAAAATTCGCCAAGCACACAAAGGGATTTTGTTTCTAGATGAAATCGCAGATTTACCCTTGGAAGCTCAAAGCCGATTGCTCCATGTATTGCAAGATAAAACCGTGCTTCCCGTGGGTTCCAACCAAAGCATTCAAGTCGATACGCAAATCATTGCAGCCACGCATAAAGATCTGGAACATTTGGTCAGCGAAGGATTGTTCCGCCAAGATTTGTATTATCGCCTTAATGGCTTGATCATTGAGCTACCTCGCTTTGAGGAGCGTGAAGATAAACGACAACTGATTGAGAACATTCATCGGCGTCACGCCGAATCTGAACAACAGCTTTGCCCTCACCTCCTTTCTCTGATGCTGTCTTACTCATGGCCAGGAAATTTGCGTGAACTCGATAGTTTAATCAAAGTATCCGCCTTAATGGCGCAAGGTGAAGAAATATTGGAACTCAAACACGTCCCAGCCCACCTAAGTAAGAAACTCAGCCAAGCTCAAGAAGGAGCAGCATCGGCTGAACCAACTTCAGAACTGCGTGCAACCGTCGAAGATAAGTTGCTCAAAACATATCAAGCTAACCAGGGGAACATTAGCAAAACGTCTCGTATGCTTGGTGTGAGCCGAAATACCATTTACAGAAAGTTGAAAAGCCTTGGCATATTAAGTTAATTCTACGACCTCAGATACAAAAAGAGCACCGTTGCGGTGCTCTTTCTCTTTGAAACCTAGCTTACAGGCCGCCTTGTTGTTGTGCCTGTTTTACTAATGCCTGACGTTGAGTTTCCTTCTCAGAGATCACTTGATTGTCCTTGTGCATTTCCTGTTCCAATTCTGCTGGAATGAAAACAAAGTACTTGTTAAGAGTCATCTTAGAACCTCAATTTGCTGTGTTAATTACCTTCTTGGTCGACGTAAACAAAACCAGAAAAACATGTTTTACTGGATCCTTGTTGCTAGTTTCAAAAAATAAAGGATGTTCATATAATAAACATCCTCCATGTGGGCGCTAATTATAGGCGTAGTTTAAAGGCTTACCTAGCACTCTTTTTCACCTTTTGTGCAATCTGAGTTTCGATCGAAAAACGGGTTTAATTACCCGTAGTTACTAAGGTATTGTTAAAAAGAGAAAAAAGCTTTTACTGTAACCGACGACAGGGATGAGCTTACGAGTGTAGTTTCACTTGCAATTGTGCATCGTAGAGTTCGAAGACGATAATAATAACGCTACATGCCCTTAATCTGCGTAGTTAAAAACTTTGAAGTGATAGACAACCGAAGTCATATCTGTGCAACTCAGTTTAACGATTTGTCTACCAGTTCAATATTTCACCTTTTTTGAGAAATCTTTAGCCACTTTTTTGTGTGAAACGCCCCAAAAGAGCAGACAATTAAAAGTGTGGCATATGACCACAATTGTCTATCCCCACTTAGCTTCGGGAGGCGTTTATGAAAAGTAACAAACTTGGCCATGTGATGTCTTTCAGCAGGATGTTTTCCTTCATTGCATTCTTGACGGCCACATTCGCATGGATTCTCAGCATGTACGCCCTATTCACTGTTTCTTTAGTGGCTCTTGTGGTCAGTGCAATTCTCTACCTAAAGGACAGGTTTTATCAAAGCAAGAAAACGACCACTGAAAAGAGCGCCTAGGCGCTCTTTTCTATTGAATGTCATTTCTGTGTGACTTGATATAGTTATCAATCCGTTCGAGTTCGTGAAAATAACCATACATACCAATACGATTAATTTCTGGTTCTATACAGTATTTTTCTTCTTTTACCATAGCTTCTACAAACATTCCGCTTGATGCAATTGTGAAAGGTGGACACGCTGAGTAACCATTATTTTCTGCAATATATTTCAATCGCCCAAATTCAAAAACTTGACCTGGAATAGCAACGATAAGGGACAAGACAACTGTTATAGTTATCACTTTAATCGGCACTTTGACTAACTGAGTCATTCGATCAAATAAAATATAGACCAATAATGTAGGGCACAAGAGTAAGCTTGCGATACTTAAAACATATGACGCATCAATGTAGACCACTTGAAAACCACTACTGAGCTGAAGCGGAAGAGATTCGAAAACGAAATGATGATAAAGGCGATAGATGGAATAAGTAATCAGTAATATGAACATAAGCAACACGAAAGCTGTGTGAAATGGATGCTTCTGTTGTGTCATTTCTATTACCTTATAGTTGAGGAGACGGCAGAGAGCGGCTTAGCTTCACTCTTCGAAGAGAAATATTAAACTGCTAGCAAATGCATGCTCTCCCATTTCTGAGAAGTGCGTGACGAATCAACGTTTAATGTAACTTTTAAATCTACCAATATCTTACAGACACAAAAAAGGATGCCACTTGGGCATCCCTTTATATCTTTATATTTAGTCGGTTTACTTAAAACGATTACACGTCGTAAGTTGTAGACGCTGTGTCGCCGCCTGTACCAGTCCAGTTAGTGTGAAAGAATTCACCACGTGGACGGTCAATACGCTCATAAGTGTGAGCACCGAAGTAGTCACGTTGAGCTTGAAGCAGGTTCGCTGGTAGACGAGCTGTTGTGTAACCGTCTAGGAAAGATAGCGCAGAAATCGTACATGGCATTGGGATACCAGATTCTAGAGATTTCGCTGCTACTTTACGCCATGCTGCTAGGCTGCCTTGTAGGATGTTTTTGAAGTACTTATCAGAACCTAGGAATGCGATGTCTGGGTTCGCTTCGTACGCATCACGGATGTTGCCTAGGAACGCAGAACGAATGATACAACCACCACGCCACATTAGTGCTACGTTACCGTAGTTTAGGTCCCAACCGTTTTCGTTCGATGCTTCGCGCATTAGCATGAAGCCTTGAGCGTAAGAGATGATCTTAGAAGCTAGTAGCGCTTGACGTAGTGCATCAACCCACTCTTGCTTGTCGCCTTCAACTGGAGTGATTGTCTTACCGAATAGAGATTCAGCTTCAACACGTTGGTCTTTCAGTGCAGATAGACAACGAGAGAATACAGACTCAGAGATAAGCGTTAGTGGAATACCTAGGTCTAGTGCGTTAATACCAGTCCATTTACCAGTACCTTTTTGGCCTGCTGTGTCTAGGATCTTCTCAACGAGAGGCTCACCGTCTTCATCTTTGTAGCCAAGGATGTCAGCCGTGATTTCAACAAGGTAGCTGTCTAGTTCAGTCTTGTTCCAATCAGCGAATACTGCTTGCATCTCGTCTGCAGACATACCAAGACCGTCTTTCATGAACTGGTAAGCTTCTGTGATTAGCTGCATGTCACCGTATTCGATACCGTTGTGTACCATCTTAACGAAGTGACCAGCACCATCGTTACCAACCCAGTCACAACATGGCTCACCAGCGTCAGTTTTCGCAGCGATACCTTGGAAGATAGGCTTAACCGCTTCCCATGCTTCAGCAGCACCGCCAGGCATGATAGATGGACCGAAGCGCGCACCTTCTTCACCACCAGATACACCAGTACCGATGAAGTGGATACCTTTTTCACGTAGTGCAGCAACACGACGGTTTGTATCTGGGTAGTTAGTGTTACCACCGTCAATAATGATGTCGCCTTTGTCTAGCAGAGGTACCAGCGCTTCGATGAACTTGTCTACAACGTCACCAGCGCGAACCATCAACATTACTTTACGCGGCGTTTCTAGCTTCTCTACTAGTTCTTCTAGAGAGTATGCACCGATGATGTTCGTGCCTTTTGCTGGACCTTCCAGGAACTCGTCTACTTTAGCAGCAGTACGGTTGTGAGCAACCACTTTAAAACCGTGATCGTTCATGTTTAGGATAAGGTTTTGACCCATTACTGCTAGGCCAATTACACCGATATCACCTTTCATTGTTTCTCTCCAATTTTATTTCATCGACGAGCAGCGTCTTAAGCAATTTTTGCTGCCGCGTCTAAATCTAAATACCATTCCGTTAGGCCCGATTTCGCTTGAATTTTAGCCGCAGGGTATGGCAGTGCGTGTGCTGGTGAACTGTTAATTTCTTCAACAATGTCCGCTTTTCCTGCACCAAGCACTAAGTAACTAATGCGTTTCGCTGCTTCTAATACGCGTGCGGTTTTCGACACACGAAGTTGGCCCGATTCAGGATGCGACGCCACAAGAGATAGGTTCGCATCATCATAATTCGTTTGGCCAGGGAACAGAGAAGCTGTATGACCATCTGCACCAACGCCTAATAAGATCCAGTCAAACACAGGTGTGCCGTTTTCACTCGGGATCACCTCTGCCATCTCTTTTGCAAAGCGCTCGGCTTCTGCTTTAGGCTCATCTTCGCCACGGATGCGGTGAATGTTTTCTGCAGGAATATTTACTTGGCTAAACAACAACGTGTTCGCTTCACCGTAGTTGCTTTCTGCATCGTCAGGGGCAACACAACGTTCGTCACCCCACCAAAAGTGGAGGTTTTCCCATTGAATGGAGGTTGCGTAAGCCTCTGAAGCCAGTAGTTTAAACAGCATTTTAGGAGTGCTGCCGCCAGAAAGAGAGATGTGAACAGGTCTGCCCATTTCGCTAAACGCTTTCATATCGTTAGCTAGGCTTTCAACTACCTGTTCTGCTGTTTGGTAGATCTTATGGTTGATCATAGTTCACAGTAATCCGTATCTGTTAAGTTTTTACATGGGAAACGCCAAGCGCGACCATCACGCTGTAACAAGTCATCTGACTCTTTAGGTCCCCAAGTGCCGCATGCGTACCCGAAGAGGGATTGTGGATCTTGCTTAAAATCTAAGATTGGCTGTACGTATTGCCAGCACGCTTCCACCGCATCACTACGTGCAAATAGCGTAGCATCACCATTCAAAGCATCAAGTAGAAGACGCTCGTATGCCGTTAGCATTTGCGTTTCTTGCAGGTCAG
Organism: Vibrio sp. Vb2131; assembly: GCF_033338535.1. NCBI lineage: Bacteria > Pseudomonadati > Pseudomonadota > Gammaproteobacteria > Vibrionales > Vibrionaceae > Vibrio > Vibrio sp. Vb2131. The sequence continues at coordinate 64,551 of NZ_JAWOSW010000016.1, read as the reverse complement.
CGTAATGGAAGTTCATTTTCACTTCCTTCGCTTCAAAGCCTGCGCCTGGCTCTTTCAAGCCAAAGCTCATTTGAATGCCTTCGTCTGGTTGAATACGAATGATCAGCTTGTTTTCTGGTGCGTTTTGACCAAACACAGGATGCGGTGTTTGTTTAAAGTGGATAACCACCTCAGTAACGCGTGTTGGAAGACGCTTACCAGTACGCACGTAAAATGGCACGCCATTCCAACGCCAGTTGTTGATGTACGCTTTCAAACCGATGTAAGTCTCTGTACGAGAATCGTCTGCAACTCCCGGCTCTTCACGGTAGCCGCGTAGGCTTTGCCCACGAACTTCAGACGCCGTGTATTGGCCTAATACTAGGTCATTGCGCAGAGCGTTTTCGTCTAATGGCTTTAAGCATTGAAGCACTTTTACCACTTCATCGCGCATCGAGTCTGCATTGATTTGCGCTGGTGGTTCCATACCTACCATTGCTAATACTTGTAGCAAGTGGTTTTGGAACATGTCGCGCACAGCGCCAGAGTTGTCGTAGTAACCACCACGCTCCTCTACGCCAAGGAATTCTGCGCCTGTGATTTCAACGTAATCAATGAAGTTACGGTTCCAAAGCGGCTCAAACATCGCATTAGAGAAACGAAGCACAAGTAGGTTTTGTACCGTTTCTTTACCTAAGTAATGGTCAATTCGGTAGATTTGATGCTCTTGGAAGTGCTCGTGAATTTCTTTGTCCAGAATACGCGCCGATTCAAGATCATAGCCGAATGGTTTCTCAATGATCAGGCGTTTCCAGCCATCCTCTTCACTGTTAAGACCATGTGCTGCAAGACTTGCAGGGATCACACTGTATAAACTTGGTGGGGTTGCTAAGTAAAAAAGCGTATTGCGTTGCTCGAATTGATATTCGTCCGCAAGTTGGTCTAAGCGAGAAGATAGCTTACCGTAATCTTGTGTGTCAGAAGTATTAATTGCTTGGTAGTGCAGATGGTTAATAAATGCATCAAGCGTTTCTGGCTCAGTCTTTTCCATTTCCTGAAGCGATTTTTTCAGCTTCGCGCGGTAAGACTCATCACTGTATTCAGTGCGACTTACACCCAGAATGGCAAAATTCTCTGGAAGCTGCTTGTTCGCGTAGAGGTGGTATAAAGCAGGAATGAGCTTACGGTACGTAAGGTCACCTGAAGCACCAAAAATAACGATGCTGCTGTTTTCTGGTATTACCATCATCTTTCCCTTAAAAACGAGGTACTTATTGTGTGCCCGGATACGGCTAGAGAATGAGCCAACCCTATCAATGGCACCTCAAAATAGAAAATTGGTCTTACCTATTACGTTGATAGGTAAAGTCTATGGGCCCAAAGAACCTCAAGAAGTTGCATTTCCGATTCTTGGAAACACGACGTATTGAGGTCATTTAAGTCACTTATGTCTCAAAAGTACACACTGTACTCGCTGGAGGAGAGTCCGACACGGGGCAATATTGTCTACGACTATTTGATTTACATCAACACTTGCCAGTGCAAACGTTTAAATAAGTTGCACAAAACGTCATAAGCGATTGTATTTTATTGATAAAAAAAGTTTCATCTGAACGCTACAAAATTTAAGCAAAAACTCTAATATGGGTAAAAATTACTCATACTTGCAATCCATTACAGTTTTATCGTGATCTGTGTTACTTACTTTTTATTTCATCATCCTATTGATAATGATACTCAATTAAAGATAATGAAATCACTATTAATGTGAAAGTAGAACGCCATGAAATCAAGCGCCATTAACCCACATCCCATTAACCGAATACAATCGGTGCTTGACTACATTCACACCAACTTAGACAGCACTCTGAGCGTAGATGAAATATCAAAAGCAAGTTGTTGGTCGCGCTGGCAACTGCAACGCGTATTTCAACAACACACTGGCGTATCCGTCGCTCACTACATCAGAGAGCTTAAACTTAGCCTTGCGGCTGAGCGCTTAATCCATACTTCTGACCGCTCGTTAGATATAGCGATAGAAATGGGATTTACATCTGAACACGCATTTAGCCGTGCGTTCAGGAATATGTTTTCAAAAAGCCCCCGCGAATATCGAAAAACGCAACAACTCTCCGGGTTGAGGCAACCTTTGACGCTGCGTAAGACACCAGAAGAAGAGAAAAAACATCAGCGCTTTATTGAAGTTCGAATAGAAACAAAACCGGCTTTTGAACTTGCTGGTTATCATGAACCTATTCACGGATTGTTTTCCGCTACGCCCGATTTCCAATCCAAAGTACCGTCACTTTGGTCACGTCTTTATTCATCTGAAAACCTTAATAATTCGGAAAGTACTTACTTTGGCGTGATTGATGTGACGCAAGCGTATTCAAACAACCAACAACTTGAATACTGGGCAGGTTATGAGTGTAGTCCAACAGCAAACGCATCAAGATCAACGAACTCTTCCAACTCGGGGTTAGACCTCTTGGCTGTTCCTGAGCAAACCTACGCCGTCATTACACACATAGGCAAAGCATCAGAGCTCGCCTCAACGCTGGAATGGTTTATTTTACATTGGCTACCCTACTCTAATTATCATGCTATCGATGGTTATGAGTTAGAGCTTTATCCAGAAGGTTATGATGTTGATAGCGAACAAGCACAAATGCAGTATTGGATTCCTGTCGAGCCAAACGACTCGCTATCTTTAAAACCTAAGAACAGAAGAATAAGTTCCAAAGATTAGTGTTTTGCACCAAATTGTTAACTTTTCCTATTTCTTTGAATATAGAATACAAATAACAATCATTATCAATAAATAGAAAAAGTAGTGGAATTTATAAATATGGAAAGTCCGATTCGATTTCATCGTTCAGCGGTTGCTATCGTCGTATCCGCATTGCTCGCTGGCCACGCCAATGCAACTGAGAGCGTATCCCAACACGAAACGATTACGGTGCTAGGAGAAACATACCGAAACACCGCAACTAAAACCGTTTTAGAACCGGAAGAAACACCGCAAGCGATCACGGTAATCACTAAAGATGACATGGACCTACGCGGCGTAAACTCGGTGAGCGAAGCATTGCGTTACGCGCCTGGCGTAAATACAGAATTGCGTGGCGGTGCCGTTTCCCGACTTGACCTATTCAATATTCGTGGTTTTATTAACTACACCAACTTTTATGATGGTCTTCCTTTGCTGTACAACGGTTGGAACCTTCAACCGCAGGTCGATTCCGTTGCTCTTGAGCAAATCGAGGTTTTTAAAGGGCCAACGTCTGTTCTTTACGGCAATATTCCACCAGGAGGTATGGTCAATATTATCGCCAAGGCGCCTCAGTCAACACCCTCACACTCTGTCTCGATTAGTACTGGGACTAACAACTTAAAAGAACTGACGTTCGACACCACAGGACAAGTTGGTGATTCTAATGTTGATTACCGTATCGTCGGCCTGGCAAAACAGCGAGATGGTCAAGCCGATACGTCTGAAGACGAACGTTATGTACTCGCCCCATCTTTCAATTGGCAAGCGACAGAAAGCACATTAGTGAACGTGAATGTTTACTATCAAAATGATCCATCAGCAGGTATCTACACGACTGTGCCTGCATCTGGCTCAGTGATTAAAAACCCACTTGGCTCGATGTCACCAAGCACTTATTTGGGGGATGAGGACTGGAACACTTACGAACGCGAAGTTCTGATGATGGGTTACAAAGTCCAACACGACTTTAACAACAATTGGCAATTTCTACAGAATGCCCGCTACATGACCGCCGATGCCTATCAGGAAAACACATATAACGGTGCACTTGAAGCGGATAACCGTACCGTTGGTCGAAATGCCTATTTAACCGATGAAAAGTCCAAATCCTTTGTGATTGACAACCAACTATCGGGCTACGTTAAAACAGGAAATTTTGAACATAACTTATTGTTCGGGCTTGATTATCAGTATCTAGATTCAGATGTAAAATACAAAGACACGCTTGGGTATTCGCTAACTCAGGACATTTTTAATCCTGACCACAACAGCATTGATCGTAATGCACTGAATTTCCAATACAAACAAAACTTGGATATCAAAACGAAGCAGATTGGCGTATATTTCCAAGATCAAGTTCGTTACGACCAACTTGTAATGATTGCAGGTCTTCGTTGGGATAAATACGATTCAAATACAGACGCCGTTAGCGATTATCTAGGAACAGTATCTAAGAGCAAGGAAGAGTTAGACGATACCAACGTATCTTTCCGAGTCGGTGGTTTGTATGAGCTAGACTTTGGTCTCTCGCCATACCTTACTTACTCGGAAAGTTTTGAGCCAATTGCGGGTGCCGACTCTTCTGGTAAAGCATTTGAGCCATCAACCGGTCATCAATGGGAGTTAGGCTTTAAATACGCACCATTATCTGGTGATATCTCAGGTAGCTTAGCACTCTTCCATATTACGAAGAAAAACGCGATCTTGACCGATCCGAATAATCCATATGCACCGAACTATCAAGCGGGCGAAGTGGTATCACAAGGTATTGAACTTGAGGCAAAATGGCAAGCCACAGCACAAGCTGATTTCACTCTAGGCTATACATATACCGATATGGAGATTACCGAGGACAGTTATTACAACCAAGAAGGTAAAACGCCGGTTTGGGTACCTGAGCAAACGGCCTCTCTATGGGCCAATTACTTCTTTGAAGGAAATCTTTCAGGCCTTCGTACCAGTGCTGGCGTTCGCTATGTCGGGGAAGCACAAATTGATGCACAGAATAGTCAAAAAGTACCGGACTACACCTTGTTTGATTTGGCAGCAAGTTACGATTTCTCAACGGTATCTGAATCAATGAAAGGGGCTAGCGTCACGCTTTCTGCAAGCAATCTATTCGATAAAGAATACTATTCTTGTTACGACAAAAATAACTGTTGGTTTGGCGCTGAGCGCTCTATCGAAGCGAAGTTAGAATACAACTTCTAACCTCTTAGAGCGGAACAGCAGTAATTTGTAAAGCGATGGTTTCTACAATAAGCCATCGCTTTTTATTTTGCATAGAGCATCAATATAAACGCTACCGCGTCACTTTTTTATAGCACCTTTCTGGCCTACCTACCGACCCATAGTTTAAATCAGCCTCTAGTTCACCAGTGCTGATCAGATACTCCAAATAGCGCCTCGCCGTTGTTCGGCTCACTCCGATTTTTTCACCTGCCTCATCAGCGGTCAGCGCACTGCCATTTGGGAACAACTCTCTGATCTTGTCTAGGGTTACACCATCAATCCCTTTTGGTAATCGGTTCGGCAAGTTGTCTTGATTGGCGTGAGACTGCAGCATTTTATCAACGAGGTTCTGATCCAAACTCTCTACGATGTCTAGTTGTTGGCGTTGGGACACATACTTTTTCAGTGCGGCATCTAAACGTGGAAACATCACTGGTTTTAACAGGTAATCGACAACGCCACCCCTCATCGCCTGTTGTAACGTATCGACATCCCTTGCGGCTGTAATCAAAATGACATCACACGTTTGGTTACTTGCACGCAGTGTATTTAGTATCTCAAGCCCTGTGCCATCGGGAAGATAGACATCCATCAATAGTAAATCTGGCTTAAGAATGTCGAGTTGCATTTCTGCTTCCATTCTCGTGGTCGCAATTCCAACCACTTCCAAACCTGTCAGTTGGCTTAAGTATTTGTGGTGCAGCTCAGCAATAGCCAGATCATCTTCAATGATCATTACGCGAGTCGCCATACTCATATTTGTTCTTCCTTGGGTAAGTACACCGTTATTCTTGTCCCATAATTTGTATTGGGTATCATCTCAACATGGCCGTGATATCGAGTAGCAAGCTGATTGACAAGGTGTAACCCAACACCTCGATTTTGACGAGATTTCGTCGAAACGCCTTTTGTAAATAATGTTTGTGGATCCACTGTTTTTGGGAGGCCACAGCCATGATCTATCACCTCAAGTATCACTTCATTTCCGTAATCGCTAACGGACACATCAATGTTTCTGCGTTCTGACGCAACATTTGATTCATCGCGAATTGAAGTTAACGTGGCATCGAAAGCGTTATCAATCAAATTACCCAAAATTGTGACAAGGTCTTCCGAATTTAGCCACTCAGGTAGGGGCTCCAGACGACTGCCTTCCTCAACCACCAGTTGTAAGCCTAACTCGCGAGCACGTTCAGTTTTTCCAAGCAACATGCCTGCAATTAGCGGGTCCTTAACGGTATCTCTTAAAAACTCAATCATTGCTTGATAGTGTGCGGTTTCTTGTCCAATTAACTTTTGCACCGCATCAAGCTCACCCATTTGTACTAGCCCGCTGATAGTGTTTAGCTTATTGCGATGCTCATGGGTTTGCGAACGTAACAAATCTGCATATTCCTTGGTTTGTGATAGCTGCTCGGTTAGATCATTGATTTCATCCCTTAAACGGAAACTCGATACCGCCCCCACAATTTTCCCATCAACATAAATTGGAGAGCGATTTGCAATCAGGCGCTTATGATTAAGGAATATTTCAATATCATGATCTTCCTGCCCGCTTTCTAACACTGTATATAGATCGCTATCACGCAGCGTATCAGTCAAAGGTTTATTGAGCGCTGATTCTCTATCAATACCGAGAATCTGGCAGGCACTACGATTTATCGAGCGAAGTATCCCTTGGGCATCAATGCTTAACACGCCCTCTTTGATAGTGCTCATCGTCACTTCTAATTCGCCGTACAACCGCCCTATCTCTTCAGGCTCAAAGCCTAAAATGGCGCGCTGAAACTTTCTCGACGCATAATTGGATACAATGGCATTAGCGACGACAACTACGATGACCATTAAAATCAAAAAGGCCAAAAATGGTTCGATGCGGTCTTGCAGTCGGTCGAGCAAATAGCCAACCGAAACCACACCAATGATGTTCCCTTGCTCGTCAAAAATCGCAGCTTTACCACGAACTGAATAACCTAACGAGCCCTGTGCCGTCGAAACATAATACAACCCCTGTTCTAGCGCTCGACGATTGTCGCCACCTCTCATTGGCTTGCCCAACCGCTCATCAACAGGGTGGATTAAGCGTACTCCCTTATGGTCGCCAATAACGATGAATGCAGCACCTATGGCTTCGGTTAATTCTCTAAAGCGAAGTTGGTATGGCTGGGGGTTTTGGGTTTCGATCATTTCACGAACAACCGCTGAGTCCGCTAAAAAACGGGCAACACCCAGTGCTTTTTCTCCCATTTCTTGCTCTTGATTGATTTTGAGATAAGTGAACCCCGCGGCGACAAGCAATAACAGCTCTATCAACCCCGATAGCGTCATGATAATGAGCATCCGCTTACGAAAGCTGATGGTTTTCCAACTCATTGATACATCCTTGTGATTCACTCTTGAGCGTAACGTTAACACTCAGTTAACAGCATGACGTTGTCGCGGTGATAAATCTGTGAGGAAGGCAAACAAACCGCAGAGTTTACGGTTAATTAATCGACGAGCTGAAACATAAAATTACAACCATTCACCAAATTTAGCATTCCTCTCTGATACTCAATTCCATACATAAATTGCCCTTAAAATCATGATCGCGATCACATCGATTTTAGCGGTTTTTGAGGCGTTTTTAGACTTTACAACGTATAATTTTTAATCAACGAAACCAATGAGAGTTTCGGTTTGAAAGCAGTGAAGCTGGAAGTCTATTAAAAGCTCAACATTGATGTCAGTGGTTTGGACAAAAATAAAACAAAACACAAATACTGACTAAATGACAAACACTTAGACACCATCTGAAAACTGGAAAACTATAAACAGAGGTGCATTTATAGTTAGAAGGAACACCAAACATGGAACGCGATACCTTTGGAATATGCCTGAATAAGGCGATGCTGTCAGAGAATATGTATTCAACATTTACACACGTCAGGGCTTATGAAAAAAACGGAGGCGGTACTTCTGATCTCAAAGTCCTGTTATCGTTCCCTCAAATGAGTGGAAAAGATCTATTGAATACGATGCGAGGTTCTCGTCAGCTCGAGTGGAGAGCGGAGTTTCACTGTCCATATACGAAATAAATTTGTAACATCTCCCGCGCCCAGCACAAATATAACTGGGCGCATACTACTGCCCAATTTTCCCTCCTACTTAACACGCAGTTACGAATCCTTTATATTAGAGCTAATACTCTACGACAAAGCAGCCATTATGAAAAAAACAGGAAAGTTTTGGATACTGGGCTTACTTAGCAGCTCGATTTCCCTTGCCTGTCATGCGGCACCGATCACTTTTGATACCGCATGGCAGCTATTGCTAGAAAACAACTATTCTCTTAAAGCTCAACGCTCAAACGTCGAGAACTACCAATACCAAGAGAGTGCCACCAGCAATCTCAACTTACCTCAAGTTACCATTGGCGCGAATTACACGCGTTTAGATACCGATATCACGCTTTCGGGAAAACAGATTCTAGACAGCACAGGAGCACACATTAACGTACCTCCTGCTTTTCAGCCTATTTTTGGTGCCTTAGCTAATACCACTTCGACCATAACCGAGCGCGATATTTTCTCTTCGTCTATTCGTGCCATTTGGCCAATTTTTACTGGTGGTAGAATTTCTGCGGCTCAATCAGCAGCAGAAGGCAAAACGGATGAGGCGAAAAGTCAGCTTTTAATGGAACAACAAGCGCGTTTTGAAGATTTATCGAAGTACTACTTTTCTGTCGTACTGGCAAAGGAAGTACTCGCAACGCGGCAAGCGGTTGAAGCTGGGCTAAAAAAGCATCGAGATTTTGCCATTAAGCTTGAAGAGCAAGGACAAATCGCGCACGTTGAGCGCCTGCAAGCCGAGGCTTCTTTAGATAAAGCATCTGTAGAAACACGTAAAGCAGCCAGCGATTTGAGTATCGCTCAGGCTGCATTAGGTAAATTACTCGCGCAAGATGATGCCGTAGAGCCCGCTGAATCTTTGTTTATCAACGACAGTCTTCCCCCTCTTACCGCTTTTGTCGATCAAACGCTGCTTACCTATCCGGGGTTAGAACTTCTGAGCGCTAAACACAAACAAGCCTCTAGCTTAATCAAAGCAGAAAAAGGGAAATACTACCCTGAAGTTTATCTTTACGGCGACTACAGCTTGTATGAAGACGATTCTCTCGCAAGCCAAATGAAGCCTGACTGGTTAGTTGGTGTTGGTGTCAGCATTCCACTGATTGAATCATCAGGGCGAAGCGAAAAAGTCAAAGCAGCTCAAAGCGTCGTCTCGCAGGTTGACTCATTAAAGTCCCAAGCCAAACAAGACTTATCGCTGTTAGTCCAAAAGACATACTTGGAGGCTCAGCAAGCTATTGATGAAGTACAAGGGCTCGCATCTAGCATTGAACTCGCTAACGAAAACCTGCGCTTGCGTGAAAAAGCATTTACTCAGGGTCTGTCGTCTTCTCTGGATGTTGTGGATGCACAACTTTATGTCGCGAGTATAGAAACACAACGTTCGGCGGCGCGTTTCCGCTATTTAATATCTTTAACCAAGCTACTCGCATTGAGCAGTGAAATGAACAGCTTCGAACAATATCAAAATACCGCTTTTATCCCTGCTTCAACATCCAAAGAGGTGAAATAAATCATGGCAGCTAAATCACTAAAACCCGTTTTACTCTCACTTTGTGCTTTGGGTGTTGCCTCTTGGGTTGGGTATCAATTTTACCAAGCCTATCAACCAGAACCGATCCGCTTACAGGGATTAATTGAAGCCCAACAATACAGCATTTCCTCAAAAGTTCCAGGGCGTATTGATGAGGTAATGGTACGTAAAGGCGACGATGTAGAGAAAGGTCAGCTTATTTTTACCCTTCATAGTCCTGAAATTGAAGCGAAGTTAGAACAAGCAAAAGCAGGTGAAAAAGCGGCGGACGCCTTAGCTCAAGAAGCTGAGAAAGGCGCACGTGAGCAACAAATCCAAGCAGCAAAAGATCAGTGGATGAAAGCCAAAGCCGCTGCGAATTTAATGGAAAAAACCTACAATCGTGTGAATAACCTTTATAACGATGGCGTGGTTGCAGAACAAAAACGCGATGAAGCTTTAACTCAGTGGCAAGCAGCGAAATACACAGAAAGTGCCGCGTTTCAAATGTACGAAATGGCAAAAGAAGGCGCTAGAAGTGAAACCAAAGTGGCTGCGGCGGAAAAAGCGCGCATGGCATCAGGTGCCGTAGCCGAAGTAGAAGCGTACGCGAAAGATACTCAGATCTACAGCTGGTTTGACGGCGAAGTCTCTCAAGTTCTACTTCAAAGTGGTGAATTAGCACCTCAGGGCTTCCCGGTTGTTACTGTGATAGATACAGAAGATGCCTGGGCGACACTTAATGTGCGTGAAGATTACCTTCAACACTTTAAAAAAGGAGCAACCTTTGATGCCTATTTGCCTGCCTTAAATAAAAATGTTGAGTTCAAAGTAACGCATGTTGCCGTTATGGGTGACTTTGCAACGTGGAGAGCAACCGATGCTTCTCAAGGTTTTGATCTTCGTACCTTTGAAGTAGAAGCTCGTCCAGCTCAACCCGAACCTGAACTGCGTATGGGAATGAGTGTTGTCGTTGAACTTTAATCACAACCACTAGGTTAATGCTATGACGATTAAGATTTCACAGCGGCATATCTTACGACGAGACAAGTGGTTGCTTTCGTGCCTTACTTGGATACCGATTTTGCTCGCGATGATGATTTGGGGAGTGTTCTCTGCGGGCATTGCCCGGGATCTACCAATCGGTGTGGTTGATCTACAACATTCCCAACTTTCTCGAAAGCTCATTCAATCTTTGGATGCGTCGTCGAGTCTGGCTGTTAACTATCACTACACCAGTGCAAGCGAAGCAAAAAATGCGATGATTGAAGGCGATATCTACGCTTACGCGGTCATCCCATCTAAGTTCGACCAAGATATTCTCCAGCACCGCCAACCTCAACTTTCTGTCTTTTACAACAGTCAGTACATTTTGGTAGCGAAACTGATCAACTCTGCCGTTGCGCAAGCACAAGGCTATTTCGACGCTCAGGTTGAAGTAATGGGAAACTTGGCTAAGGGTAACACCACAACGTTAGCAGCGGCTGGACAGGCTGTACCCGTGTCAACACAAATAACCGCATTATTTAACCGTAACAATAACTACGCACAATTTTTGGTAACGGCTATCGTGCCAGCCATTTGGCAAATATGTATTGTAGTAAGCACTATTTTGATTCTTGCCGCGCACTTTCGCATTTATGGTGGAAAGAATGGCTTTGCATTTTTGGGCGAAAAGCCATACGCCAGGCTCACTACCTTATTAAGTCGGTACATTCCGGTCTTTATGGCGCAAGGTGCGTTGTTCTTGTACTGGTTTTATTCCGTGCTTGATTGGCCAATGGAAGGCAGTTTTGTGGTTATGCTATTAGCACAATTGGCGACGGTTATCGCCTGTATCATTATGGGAGCGTTGTTCTTCTTCTTGTCGATGGATCCTGCACGTGCGATGAGTTTTGCTGGCGCATTTACGGCTCCAAGCTTCGCGTTCATGGGAATTACATTCCCAGTTTCTGACATGAACACGCTCGCTTATGCATGGCGTTCATTATTGCCGATTACCCATTACATTGAAGTACAAGTGAGTCAAGCAAGCTATGGAGCATCGGCCGCGCAATCTTTAAGCTCGCTATGGCCTATGATTGGTTACGTTATGCCTCTGCTCATTACCGCAGCCTTGATGGGTAAACATCGAACAGCTTCATCAACACGCCAAGCGAAGGAGGCGGTATGACATTGTGGCAACTGATTAAAGCGGAACTTAAGGCCGTTCTAACCAATCCAGTCGTTACGTTGACCGTGTTTGGTGGTGTCGTATTTTACTCGTTTTTATACCCTTTGCCTTATGCACAACAAACGCCTCGTGAACAACCAATCGCGATTGTTAATCTAGATGGTAGTCAGACGAGTTTAAAGCTAGAACGTATGGTTGATGCCACCCCACAAGTCAACGTAGTCACTCGACTTCATACGATTGCCGATGCAAAGCAAGCATTTTTACAACGAGAGATCACCGGTTTTTTAGTCATACCAGAACACTTTTACAAAGACCTAATGCTAGGTAAAAGCCCGACTCTGGCCTACGCTGCGGACGCCTCGTATTTTCTCGTGTACGGAACCGTGGTAGAAGGATTGGCCCAAGCTGGAGGCACATTAGGGGCCCAAGTGAAAGTCAGTAAAATGGTGATAGATGGTGTGCCCATGAGTATGGCTAGCCATAATTACTCTGCTATTAAGCTTAATATGAAACCAACGTTCAACCCAGCCATGGGTTACATCGAATACGTAGTGCCGGCAGTATTTGTTCTGATTTTACAACAAACGTTGATCATGGCGGTTGGATTACAAACGGGAACACAGCGTCATGGTCGTGGCTATTGGTCACAAGTATCAACGGGATCGCTGCTGCTTGTGAGAACGTTAGTATTTGTGGCAATTTATTATTTACTCGGCGCCTATTATTTTGGTTTTAGCTTCGAACGTTTAAACGTAAACCATATCGCCAATGCGGGCGAATTGCTGGCTATGTTGTTCCCGTTCTTTTTAGGTTGTTGCGGACTAGGCTTCTGGCTAGGTTACTTATTACCTCGGCGTGAACTTGTCACCTTAGTCGTCTTAGTGAGCTCTATGCCGCTCATTTTCTTGGCTGGTTTTATTTGGCCAATTGAAGCCATACCTACTCCCTTATTATGGATTGCTGATTTAAGCCCAAGCACTTGGGCGATAAAAGCTTTCTTAGCGCTAAACCAAATGGGGGCAACCTGGCAACAAGTCGCTCCACATTGGACGGCGCTTTGGGCACTCACCGTGCTTTGGGGTAGCGTTGCGTACTGGATTGCTAAGCGAAGTAACAAGCCAGTTGTAACAGAGAGCTTGGGGTGACAGCTGACATTTTTTATTACTATAAAAAAAGCCGGGTAACTAAACCCGGCTGAAAATCTGCGTCCTTGCAGCGGACATATGGTAAAAACACTTTTTGCTCTGGGCTTACCCATTGAGCGAGGTTAGATTAAGCCAAAAACTATGGACTCCATACTCTCATATAGAGGGTTATATCCTTCCAATAGACATTAGCTCTTCGCTAGAACGATAACGTTTTTCAGACACAAAAAAACAAGACTCACATTGAGTCTTGTTGTTGATAGGGATGAGCAGGATACATGTCGCCGCTAAGTCATATCACGGATTATTTTCTCTCGGTATTCTGTAACGACCTTCATGATTGAATTTTTTACATCACCGACTTGCTTAGAGGGTTGGCACCATAGGCCAAAACCAAACTTAAAACCTTCCAATAATTCAGAAGCTTCCACTGGCTCTATATGATTATTAGAAAACTCCGAATGGGCAAACGTTCTGGGGAGAATCGCCCATCCTAAACCTGCTTCAACCATTTTCACTACAAGGGCCAATTGGTCGACCTCTTCATGGTTCGAACTTACGATGACTTTTTCGCCCATTCCCTCTTCAATAAGAGACCGCAGTACAAATTGTTTACTATTCCTCAAGGCTTTCAATACTCGATCTGGTGCCATAGAAGCGAGTTCACCACCTTTCTGGACGAAAGGAACAAATTCAAAATGACCTAAAAACGTCGCATCCAGACTATGTATTGCTCGACTATCATGCACATTGACAATACCGAATTGATAATCACCATTCTGTAAACCCTCTTTAATTTCGTTGCGATTACGAACAAGAAAGTTAACTCGCATCATCGGAAAATCTGCTGCTAATTGAATACGAAGCAATACAAGAAAACGGTGTGGTATAGCGCTTGAATAGGCGATACTAACATTCTCTAACCCACCGTAAGCTAGACTTAATGCGACTTTATCGAAAGTACGTGCTTGTTCGATGGTTTGCTTAGCATAGTGGTAAAGAAGATGACCATCTTCTGTCGGTTCTACCGAGCGCCCCACTCGCTCAAACAGGTTGACCGCCAGTTGGTCTTCAAGATTGGTAATCACCTGCCCTATTGTGGTTCGGTGCTTATTGAGTTTGACCGCCGCCTTACTAAACGAAAGCTGTTCATAAACGGTTACGAACGCGAGAAGTTGTTCAAAACTAAAATTCATAGGTTGTGCTTACTTTTTAGAGTTATCTAATTAAATTACCACAAGATCGTAGAATTGCTACTTGGTAACGGAAACAATCTGCGTTTGAATTCCTTCTCGACGACACAAAAAAACCTACTAGCTTCAGTAGGTTTTCTCTAACTTAGTTGTACTCAACGACACGAGCTAAATAGTTGAATTCTCCTGAGTCACCATGGTAATCGCGGTAGACATCGACACTGAAATATTTAGGTTGATCAGCGTAAATGTGGTCAACGACTTTTTGCTCAAGTGACTCCAACGTTTCACCGACCTGAGAGTACACGAACTGCTTGTTCACTTTTTCCAATTTACGTTTTTTCGCTTCTTTGTGTGACACATAGTTGTTGATCTCTTCCCACTTTCCCACGAACTCGACCGCCACGTAACTCGAGTTCTCGTCAATCATGATAAAGGCTGCACCTTCTTCTTTGATTGCAGACAGTTGCTGCATATCACTATCCACTTTTTGCTGGTCAAGATGGGCTCCACTTTGGGCGAATGCAGTCGCGGAAGCGGTAAGTATCATGAGTGTAAGAACGGCTTTTTTCATTGTATCGTTTTCCTGTATTAAGGGAGTTCAGTTACCCAAAGTTGCCCTTGGGTGGCTTTTTTGAATCCATATTCGTAAATCGTCAGCAAGTAGCGGTGATCGAACATATCTTTCGTTACTTTGGCGTACCTGAAATCTTGATCAATGTAGGTAAACTGCATCTCGATATCGTTGATTTCACTGATGTATTTCATTCGATAGAGATCACCACGAGTTTGCGCTAGCGTAAGGCTTGAGACACTTTTCGATACCAAGTCCAAACCTTTGTCTTTTAGTGGACGATACGGCGCTTTTAACGCACCATTGCGAATCACATCCAACTGAGGCGCTTTTTCTAACCCCAAAGCATCTGAGATTTGTTGATAGTTGAAGTTAGACGGATTAAAGAACACCTGCGCTGCGAGACCGCCATCTACGTGTAACTCCTCAAGAGTTTCTCCATCATGTTCAACATCGATAAATTGTGGAGGGAAAACACCAGGGATCGATGCGCTCGCAGCAAGCACCTTGTAAATCAGTTCAGATTTGTCCGCTAAATCACTGTTCGCAATCGCACCAATATTCCAAATCACCAGTTCGCCTGAATCAAAATGGGTACTGCCAATAAAGAGGCGTTTACCATTGCGTTGTTGCTGCGCCATCGCCTCGATCATGGGCTCAGGGTAAGCGTCTGCGATGAAATCATAGAGGTTCTCACCATCGGTAAACGCGTCCTTAAACAGGGTATTTAAGAAGTTCTTCTTACCCAAAATATTCTTATCATTGATGTTGAGCATGACTTCTTTCATCTTTGGCATCGCATCACCGCCAATGAAAACAAAAGGAGCGATTAGGGCACCAGCACTGACTCCAGTAATGATGGCATAATCTTTTAGCTCCCCCTTTTCCTGTAGCCCCATCAAAACGCCGGCCCCGTATGCGCCGTTTACGCCACCACCCGATAAGGCCAAAATATTGAGCTGTTCACCCTCTACTTTGATCGGTGTGGTTTGATTGTGCGCTGAGTAGAGAAAATCCGGCGCTTCATTGGCCCACATTCGAAGTGGCTCATTTGGTGTCGAACTCGCGATCTCGACATCTTTATAGTTGCTTTGAGAAACACGAACATCCAGCGTATGAGGTGAACTACAAGCTACTATCAGCAGCGAAAGTGCAACCGTCACACCAGAGGAAATTAAACGATTCATAATCAGTCTCATTTAATGTTCTCTGGCGTATGACCAGAGACTCAGTTTGAAGTTAATTGGGTCAAAATGAAGTCCGTTTCGTTGTGTGGAGTTACTATAGCTAGGCACGGCTAAACCCCATAATCGCGATTGTAGGATGCTATCCATCAAAGCAATTATGCCAAGTTTCTATATGCTAACTTTACGCTTCTCCGTTAATTAGGTACTGCGCTAAGCAATTTTCACGACGTTGAACTCATGCGTCGGTTCGACAAATTCGTATTGGGCATTGATCGTCTGTAGCTCCCATGTGCCATAGCCTTTGGTGATCTCCAATACACCGTAAACGGCGTTATGTGTATGACGAAAGGCTGCGACAGGAGACATCTTCTTCACCAAACAAGAAGTAAAAATCGCAGAAATCAAATCACCGACACCGACTGGCTGCATAGCAAATTCAACACTAGGGCGTTGGGCCAAATAGCTTGCTTTCGGCGTGGCTAAAATCATACTGAAGGCGTCATCTGTTAGAGCATGCAGATGTTTCACCAATACCATTTTCGGTCCTAACTCTAAGGCTTTTTTACATGCAGTGACCGCATCATAAAGAGAGTCAATTTTCACACCTGTTAACTCGCTCAGTTCAAACTGGTTAGGAACAATCACATCAGCGATGGGCAACAAGCTATGGCTTATCGCTTCTTTGACACCGTCTGCCACAATGCAACCTTTGTCTGGATCACCCATAACTGGGTCACACACATAAAGTGCACTATGGTTACGCGATTTGACTAAACTTACCGCTTCGGCCACCGCTCGACATTGCTCTGCGCTGCCTTGATAACCGGACAGTATCGCGCCACATTCGCCTAACTTCTCAATGTTATCTAAGCCTCTCATTAGAGAATGAATTTCATCTGCCCCAAACTTCTGTCCAGTCCAACCTTGCTGGTACTGAGTGTGATTTGAAAACTGAACCGTGTGAATTGGCCAGACTTCGAGGCCCATTCTCTGCATCGGGAAGACGGCAGAACTGTTTCCTGCGTGGCCATAAACCACATGAGATTGAATAGAAATAATGCTTTTCATAAGTCACTCTTAATTGAGAAGTTTGTTAGCTTGGCGACTAAATAAACACAATATTGCGCACTGTGCTTATTTGGTCGGAATAGCCTCGACAACGCCGAGGCTTATTCTTAATCAGGTTGGATTCATTAGCCTTTGAACTCAGCAAAGTACTCATCCAACACTTTGCGTGTTGCACGACCGATAAGCTCGTATTCGTGGTGAGTAAGGTTTGCTAGTGAAACTCGAACTGATGCGTGCACTACATCGAAGCCCTGGCCTGGAAGTAAGATAACGCCGGTTTCATGTGCAAGGCGGAACAGGAAGTCTTTGCCCTTCTCGCTCGCTTTGAACCATTCAACGAAGGCTGGTCCGTACAATTTGCCGCCCAGAGTATCGAGCTCAAGCAGTGTGTAGTAGTCCACACGATCTTTGTTTTCTTCAATTTCTACACCCATGTTTTTGTACAGAGTTTTGTAACGCTCGCGGATGATGCGTTTACATGCTTCTTTGTAGTTTTGTTCCGAGTCCATCAAGCAGTTCAAAGAGAACAGCGCCATTTGAACTTGTTGAGGAAGAGACAAACCTGCTGTGTGGTTAAGCGCTACGCTGCGGCTATCTGCTACGATACGGTCAATAAACTTGATCTCACGCGGTTCCGGAGTCAGCGTTTTGTAACGATCGTCCAACTCAAGTTGACGCGCTTCAGGAAGACTACGCATTGCATCGTCAAACACGTTGTTGTGTTGAATTGCAATCGAGCCTAGACGCCAGCCTGTTGCACCGAAGTACTTAGAGAACGAGTACACACAAAGCGTGTTGTATGGTAGTTTCGCGAACAGTGAGACAAAGTCGTCCGCAAAAGTGCCGTATACATCGTCAGTCACAATGAACAGGTCGCTACGTTCGTTGTTCACGAAGTTTGATAAGTTATCCAGAGTTTCATCCGAGAACTTCACAGACGCTGGGTTTGCTGGGTTAACAACACAAAGCAGTTTGATCTCTGTATCTGCAAGCTTTTCGATTTCAGACATCGGCAGCTGCCATGTTGTCTCATCCAGACGTAGTTCAACGATTTCCAGTTCGTATTCACTCAGTTCTGGAATCTCTAGATAAGGCGTAAAGATTGGAGTGATTAGTGCAACCTTGTCACCTTTCTTCAACAGACCGTTGTTGAACATAGTTTGGAACGTGTACGTCATAGACGCTGTGCCGCCTTCCGTTGCAAACAGATCGAAGTCTGTTGTCATTGGCATCGGGCCGTACATCTCTTCTGCGATGTACTGCTTCACAACCCTTTCGATGTTCGTCAACATACGTGGTGGCACTGGGTAGTTACATGCAAGGTATGCGTTAACCAGCTCATTCAAAAATGCCTGTTTCTCTAGACCCAAACGGTCTTTTGCGTAGCTCAGCGACTTTTCCAAGAACTGTACGCCTTGGTCTTGTTTATTCTTGCTTGCAAACGTATCGAAGCGCTCAACAATGCCCACACCATCTGGAATGCCACCGAAACCACCATCTAGGTATGAATAAGTGCGCTCGGCTTCCAATATTGCGAACTCACCCAAACGAATGAACGCTTTACGTGGTAGTGTCGCAAGAAAATTAGGATTACCACGACCTGCATCTAATAACGCGCGGTCAGGAACAGTTTGTGCCACTTCAATAAGTTTATCTTTTAATTCAAATGGGCTTAAATCTGCAAATTTTGAAAAATCAATTGTTGTATTTGGCGTAGTCATAATATTTACCTGAATTTATTATTTAGTGAAATTTGGATAATACTTTCCCTACCGCCTATTTAATTAAGCGATAAGAGTGTTCGAATTTATTTAAATTACATGCCTGCGTTTAAAGTAATAATGCCGACAATAATAGGACCCCATAGGGTGAGCAGTACATTGGCGACAGCATAAGTCACGGTGAATGAGAATACTGGCGTTGCGTTACCTGTTTTTTCCATTAAAGCCGCGAATGCTGGGTTCGCACTTCGTCCACCTGTCACACAGCCAAGTGCTTCAACTGGATTCTTAATCTTCAATACAAAATATGAGAAGAAGAACGAAATAATCTGAGGGATAATCGTTACACCCATGCCAAGGAACAACAGAGACATACCGTGTTCTTTGATGGTGTCGACCGCTTGAGGCCCAGCCTCAAGGCCAACAATGCCCACAAATGCTGCCAAACCGAAATCTCGAATAAAGTTCGCGGCACCCACAGGAAACTGAGCAACATGCGGATTGCGGCTACGCAACCAACCGACGATCAAACCTGAGATCAAACAACCTGCACCAGAACCGATAGTGACGGGAATACCAGCAATCTTAAAACTGATTAGACCAATTAATAGGCCCACCACCATGCCCATACCAAGCACGACTAAGTCAGTCACGTTTGCTGAGCCCATTCGCTGACCAATGTTTTTCTCAACGCGATTGATATCTTTTGCGGTACCTGTAAGCTGGATGACGTCATTTTTCTTCACCACAAGATCCGGCGTTATTTCAATTGAGTTGCCTTCACGAATATAGTCTGTCACATAAATACCGCGCATAGAGCCTTGGTTCGAAGCCTCTTTAATCTCTTGCAGCGACTTACCAATCAGTTTGCGGTTGTCTGCGATCAGTTGACGGTTTTCTTCAATAACTTCATAGCCTTCTGGAAGTGCAATCTCATTGTCAGCCAAACCATCTTGCAGCTGATGTACCGCATTACGACGACCTGTTACAACAATGACATCCCCTTCTTTCAGTGCTGTAAATTTGTCCACTTCTAGCACTTTGCCATCGCGTTGAATTAATTCAACACAAGCAGCTAGAGCGTGTTGGTTTAACTGAGCTAGGGTTTTGCCTGCTAGCCCACCATCTTTGCTCACTTTAAATGCTCGTGTAACCAGCGCTGTGACAGCGTTGAACTCACCCGGCGCTAAATCACGCTTACCATTTGAGTTTTTCTCTTCTAGAGCAATCGCTTCTGCTCGGATATCCCACTTCATCAGTGTTGGGAATACCCATGTCACCATAAGAATTGGACCAAGCGAACTAAAGATGTACGTAACTGCATAGCCGACTGCGACGTTGGTCTGCATTAGGTGTTTCGCTTCTTCTGTCACACCACCAAGACGTGTGATCGCATCACCCGCTGTACCGATGATTGCCGATTGAGTCAAACCACCAGCTGCAAGACCAGCTGCCGTACCTCTGTCTAGATCAAACATCCAAGCTGCCGCTAACACACAAAGCAGACCTGAAACCGTCATAACCACGGCAGAAAGTAGAATGTTGATGGTTCTAAAGTTCAATGCTTTGAAGAACTGCGCACCACCTTGATACCCTACTGCGTAAATAAAGAGCGCAAAGAAAATGCTTTTTACGCCGGGATCAATATGAACACCAAATTGCCCAATAATTACACCCATTAATAATGTTCCGGCAACACCGCCAAGAACAAATCGACCAATGGTAATTTTACCAACCATATAACCGAGAGAGAGCGTAATAAAGAGAGCAACAAATGGTGCCATGTCAAAAAGGTTAGAAATAATTTCCATGACAATTTTACTCTTACTAATAAATATAAAACTCAAATAATCTAACGAATAATCTGTCACTCATATTTGTTGGATTATTTAATTTAAAAAGCATCTCGTTTGCTTCGAAGCGAATATTAGGAACAAAAACTCACAACTCGTAATCCCATTTGAAGGATGAAACCATCACTTCGCATATTCAAACGCAAACATTGAACAATAATTGTCGAAAATTTAATAACTTAGTGGTATTAAATGAGCATCAAATAAATTGGAAAATAAATTTATTTTTATGTTCACTGTCCAAAAAGCTACTTTGTTGCGCTATTCCCTCTATATAGCGCATGACACCTTTCTCTTGATGGATTAGATCCTACAAAAGCGATTATCACTGATGCCATCACTTGCCTTATCTTTACATTCATCAAGTTAATAGAGAAAAACACCATGAACTCAATGCCACATGAACTTGTGTGGGGCGAAGTTTACTTCCCTCCCTTGTTGCTGGTTATTGCATTGGCTTACATGCTCACCATTTTGGTTGGAACCGTTGCAACAAAACTGGGACTCCACAAATACGTTGCATTTCCTGCGCTCGCTGAGCTAAGCCTAATTGTGATTTTTACTGGCGTTATTGGTCGATTCATTACCATATTTTGAGGCAAATTCCGTGATAAAACGTTATCTCATCACACTGCTACTACTGTGTTCCGCTGGCACCGTGATTTTCAGCTACTACCAATCATACACTGACAACCCATGGACTAGAGATGGCCAAGTTAGCGCGTACATCGTTTCTATAACCCCCCGCGTGACAGGACAAATCATCCAAGTCTACGTCGAAGACAATTCGCAAGTGAAACAAGGCGATTTGCTGTTTGAGATTGACCCAAGCATCTATAAAGCGGCGTACCACAAAGCGCTAGCAGCTCAAAAGCAAGCCATTGCATTACTAGCAAAGGCCAAAAATGAAGAGCAGCGAGCACTTAAGTTAGAAAAGCGCACACCTGGCGCTGTACCTGTACTGACATTGAATAACCTAGACAATGCGGTGGAGACAGCCGTTGCCAACGTAGAGCTCGCGAAAGCCAATGTTGAAGAAGCCAAGCTAAACCTTGATTACACAAAAGTTTATGCGCCAACGAATGGTTATATCACTAATTTGAACTTACGCGTCGGCTCTCAAGTCGTCGCTAACTCCCCAGTCGTGGCTTTGATTGATGAAGACAGCTTTTGGATCGAAGGATATTTCAAAGAAACGGATTTAGTTGGCGTTGATCCACAAGATAAAGCCTACGTGACCTTAATGATGCACAATGAAGCTGTGTTGGAAGGAAAAATCAAAAGCATTGGCTACGGCATTGCGAAACAAGATGGTAGTACTGGTAACGATCTTTTGCCCAATGTGAGCCCTAACTTTCAGTGGATACGCTTAGCTCAACGCATTCCAATTAAAGTTAAATTAGATCACTTACCGAAAGATTTTCAACTACGTGTTGGTATGACGGCCTCTATCAAAATCATCAAACAATAATGCGGTGGAATGTATGTTTAATGCCTCAACCAAAGAAGCAATCAAAGCTGCGCTGTCTATCGTTATCGCGATCTGCCTTGCCTTATGGTTTCAATGGGAGAAACCGTATTGGGCAGCGATCGCAGTCGCGGTAATGGCATTAAATGAAAGCTTCGCTCACTCGATAAACAAAGGTCATAATCGCTTATTAGGAACCCTCCTTGGCATCGGTTATGCCTTTTTCCTCATCACGACGTTTTCTCAAGATCGCTTTTTGTTTCTCACCTTCTTCACCTTGTTTTTAGGTGCGTGCATTTTTATGTCGAGCGACGAAAAGTATGGTTATGTGTTCTCTATCGGTTTTGCTGTGTGCTCCATCATCGCATGTATGGGAGGATTTGATAGTCAAGCAACGTTCCACTTCGCTGTTCTTCGCATGCAAGAGACTATTCTTGGTGTGATCACGTTTTCTGTTGTGTACCGATTAGTCTGGCCAGTCAGTACAGAACAAAACTTCATTCAACGTTTTGAGGCCAGCAGAGAGGCGATGCTTAACGCTATGAAATCGCCCAATGATATAGATATTGAAGCTCTTGAGACCAACACCGCCAACATAGAAAAGTTATTCCAACTGGTCGGCTTACCACTTACTGGCAGCTACCACTTGAAAGAACATCGTCAGCTATGGCGTGCGCGTTTAAATGAGATGGCACAAATCCAAGACCGATTGCTAGAACAAGCAGATAAATCGCAAAGTCGTGAGATCGATTGGCCAACACTAACGCAGCAACTGCAAAGCTTTGATATTAAAAATCCAAGTACGTCGCTCATTGGTCACGTTGCTTATGTCATGCAAAGAGAGAAAAACACGGTTTGGCATCACGAGCATCGAACGTTTATCCAGCATTTGAATGAAGACGGCAGAAAGGTATTGCAAGGTGTATCCATGTTCGTCACTTCTTTGTTGATCTGGATTTATCTGCCCGTACCCGGAGGTTTCATTTTTCCGATGCTAGCAGGCGTGTTCTCTTCAATCGTTCCTACTATGCCACCAAGCATTATTAAAGATGCATTTTTTGGTGTGATAGGCACTGGCACGGTGATTCTATTGCAATACATTTTCATAATGCCAATGATGACCGAGCTTTGGCAGCTTGGGCTATTCTACTTAATCAACATCATCGTAATTTGGAAGGTATTTTCCACACCAAAACTGATGGTACACAGAATTCTAGGTATTAACTTATTGGTTGTCTTGACATCAGGAGCGCTCAATTTAACCCCAGCGTATCGAATTGAAACGCCCTTGCTGATGCTGGTAAACATTATGATCATTTTGATGATTGCCAAGTTGTTTACTGATCTGTTTCGTGTTCGCGTTACGGTCTAAGCGTCACCTCCGTTCTTGAAACTAAAGCCCTGCATTGCTTCTGCTATGCGGGGCTGTTTGTTTGTGAGCTAGCCATTATTCCTCCGTAACCCATAAAGCGAGGATAGTATCCATCAAAAGCGATTAACGGTATTTCTCTTCACCTCATAAAATCCTCTCATTGATTCACGAAATGCAATCGAAAACTCTGCATTCACAACGTCAATCACAGCAAACACATCTATCTAACTGAACAAGAAGTTCAGTGACACATTAACTGTCTGAGTCTCGAAGGTTTGAGACTATTCAGAGTGGAAACTGTCATGAGTTTTTTTGAATTACGCGCCGGCAAGACGTCTTCTCTTACTGTGCTCGCGAGCGCACTAATGCTTACTACCCCCACTTTTGGCTTCGCCGCTGAAGAGACGACGACCTACAACGAAGTAATCGAGCAAGGCCGAGCGCTGTTCGACAAATACGGTATCAGTCATGATTTACCAAAACTGGCCATCAGCTCTCTAGTTCAAGGCGAGCATTTGGTCGAGCATGCCCACCGAAGTGTTAAAATCGGTGATAGCGTTCGCGATTCGTCCGTCTACTTGGTTAAGAACACCGATAACAAAGGCAACATTGATCTGCGTATCAAGTACAACCCTGAACAACTCGATGAAAATGAAAAAGTACTTGATGAGATCGAAGCTTTCACACGAACAGAATACCGCCTTCGAAACTACGCGGAGAGTTTTGATCCGTCATCAGTAAGAGCCAAAGAGGATCAGAATGGTAATGTGATCATCAGTTTTAATTACTCAAAATACGGTCTTCCTCAAGATATCGCCTACTTCCGCTTTTTAAGCGTTGATATTGAGTTGGTTAATGGTGAACCGAAACGTATGGTCATTACCAACGATAAACCGTTCACACATCACAACTACCAAGTGGATTCTTACGATCAAGAGATCCTCTTCCAGAAGTTAACATCAGGCAAAATTGCGATTGCCAGTAAAAACACCAAGATAGTTGGTTCAAAGAAAAATAAACCCCTCGAAATGATGAGCAGCGTAAAACCGGTAGCGATTTATGAAGATAAGCTTGGCGTGCAAGTACTAGACGAAAAACGCTTGAATGAGGTCTCTGACCCACGCATGCAAGAAGCCAGTGTAAAACTTGATCGTATCTTCCCATTAATGGGCGATATGGTGCGTCGACAAGGCATCGATTTACCGCTGCCGTTTGGTGTGTCGCTAGCGTATCGAAATCAAGATATGAATATTCCATTTAATGATTTCACGATTGAAGGCATCGGCCTTAATGAATTGTTTGATCCAGAAGACAGTGTCGGCATCGTGAGTGCTGAGAGCATGACGCTTCGTGGCGATGTAAACATCCTGCCATTTTGGAATGTATTTGGTTACATCGGAAAAGTTAATGTCGATGCCAATGTTGATGCCGCCTACACGGGTGAAGGTGGCCAGTACATAAAAGATAAGCTGAACGATAAACTGCCAGGATTAGGTGATAAGTTTTGCGATGGTTTATCTGCACTTTGTAGTCGCGGACGCTTAGACGTGCCGCTGCATTTGGAATATGACCTTCGTGGTATAGGTACAACCCTTTCGGTTGGCTATAAAGAATTCTTTGCTTCTGTCACTGGTACCTATTCGCAAACTCGTTTAAAGGGCTTAGATGATTGGGGCGATGGTATTGTTACTGTACAGCCGATGTTGGGTTATCAACTTGTCGATTATCGCACGCAGTTCTTTGTCGGAGCAGAATATCAAGGACTGGACGCTCGAATGGACGGGCATGTAAAAAGTGGTGATATCGAATTCGATTACGACATTGGTGTAGATCTTAATCAATGGGCGTTTTTGACTGGTTTCAATAAGCAAATCGGCAAAAACTACAACCTGACCTTTCTCTATAACAAAGGGGAAACTCGAGAGTCAGTAACCTTAAATCTTGGTTACCGTTTCTAGCTCTCATAAAGAGCCCGCCCCTAGACGATGGTAGGACTGCATCCTACAAAGGCGATTACTGAAACTGTCGCCGATGTCCTACCATTTGAGCCATCAATACAACAAGCCATCCAACCATTCACGGATTAATGCCAAAGCGTCAGGACGTCGCTTGTTAGATGCCGTTTAACATTTTCGGTGCACGCACCAAATGACTTTTTGGACATAACAATGACTTTACTCAATCGCTCAACTTTAGCCATTACCATCACTCTTGCCTTAGCAGCTTGCAGTGATGACTCAAGTAAACCTAGCGTTCCTAACGGCCCGAAGCCACTACAACCCTTACCACCAGAGCAAATCGCTTTGGAAATTGGCGATGCAACCATTCAAGCGACCAAAGAGTCCCTCGTCATCACGCCTCTTGATGCGGATGAAAAACTGGCAGCGGTAGAGGCGTTCAAAGGTATCCAGTTTGCGCAAGCAGACCGCTTTCAGCACAGCATTGTGGCCCCACTTGAAGGCGATATTGATGCGACTCAGTTCGGTGATGCGTGTCCGCAGTTAAAAACCACCACACAAACGCAGTCAGAAAATTGTTTGAACCTAAACATTTGGCGACCTGCCGGGACAGAAGCGTACGCAGATTTGCCAGTTTATGTCTTTATTCACGGTGGAGACTTTGAATACGGCGCAGGCTCAGAACCGCTGATTCATGGTGATATGGTGGTTGCGCAAGGTGCTGACGATGGTAACCCGTTTATTGCTGTTACTTTTAACTATCGTTTGGGCTTGCTGGGCAGTGTTTGGGTCGATGGTTTGGACAACTCAGAGGGTGGTAACTTTGGCCTAGGCGATCAAAAACACGCGCTTGAATGGGTTCAACAAAACATAGATGCATTCGGCGGCAATCCGCAAAACGTGACACTCATGGGGCAAGGTGCGGGTGCCATGTCGGTGGGAATTTTACAGCAATCAAAAGGCGATGCTGCAATCGCAGGTGAGCACTTTCAGCGTGCCATCATGCAAAGCAACGCGTACGGCTTTGAATATAAAAGTTACGATGTTGCCAAGAGCCAAAGGCCAGAGCAAAGTGTTGAAGATCTAACGCTACTACCACTTGAAGAGGTCATGAAGGTACAGAGCGAGATGCTTGATCCTATTCAACGTCTTAAGAACTGGGTACTGACCGCTGCGAATATTCCGGTTATAAGTCCAACACGAGACAACAGCCCATTAGCTACGTTGATGCCATTTGCGCCTTACATCGAGCATCGCCCACCAGCGTTTCTAGTGAAAGAAGTACCAGGCTATCACTTTACTGAACAAGCGATTGAGAGTGAATGGATCGTACCGACGGTAATTGGCTCAAACAGTGCAGAAAGCAATACTCTAGGCATGCTGCCGAGCCTGACATTTTTGATCCCAACTATTATTGAAATCTTGAGCCAAGAAGCGCCAGAAATCATTGAAAGTGGTGACGAAAACTTAATCGTCGAATACATGGTGGAGTGGCTAGAATCGGAAACGAACTTAAACCGTTTACGCACCGAATATCGTTCATTACTCAACGATTCAGCTTCGATTGAACTCGATCTTTCTGACTTATTGGAACTGCTGCCTAGCACCGCTTATGAGGCGATGACTAAGTTGTTCTTCGGTTTGGGGAACTCCGATTCAACAACGGAGTTACTTGCTCTGGCTGACTTCTTCCCCAACGATGAAAGCGAACTAAATGGTGCGACCAAAAACATGCAGCAATTCAAAACCACGTTGCATGATTTGCTCTTCACGGGTCCAAACCGTCATAAAGTTTCAACTGAAGAAGCAACAGGGGCAACGCCAAGCTTCTACTACTTTGACTACAAACCTGGATTCAACGTATGGACTTACAATACCAAAGGTGAAAATGGCGATCTCGACGTTGGCGATTTACTCAAAAGCATCAGTTGTATTGTCGGCGCTTGCAATGCATCGGAATTACCATTTGTGTTTAATAAAGCATTAAAGCTTGATGGTTCAAGTGTTCGTCCAGGTAGCAAAGACAAAGCAATGATGAACGAGCTCTCTCGTATGTGGTTTAGCGAACGTTTATTTGAGGACTTCCAATACAACAGCGCGACTGACCGAGTATTGCTGATCGATAACGATGGCGGTATTCAGTCCACACAAGACTGGGACAATGCTCATCACTCAGGCATCGATCCAAAACTGCGCCAAGGTCGCCTCAACGGTCTCGAGGAACTTGGGTTAATTCTTAGCCACATGTAACGTTATCTTCAGTCACTAAAAGCTCGTTACCGAATACCTAAAAGCCAGTTCGCTGGCTTTTTTCATCCTCATTCCTTGAACATCATTAGGAAGGTTTACTCATGTTTCCTAACGCCCTTCGTGCCCTGCTACTCTTTATCTTCAGCGCACTATTGGTTGGCTGTGCCCAGCCCTACCCGCAAGTTGAACCGGATTTTGAAGCCAATTGGCAAACTACTCAGCATCAAGCCGAAGTTTACTTAATTCCTACCGCTCCAGAAGCCTTTGCGCGTCGCGTTGAACTGGTTAGAAATGCTCAGCAAAGCATCGATATGACTTATTTTTCTTGGGAGAGTGACGCGCTTGGTTTGATGCTACTCAATGAACTCAAGCAAGCAGCAGATCGAGGCGTGCAAATTCGACTCACTCTCGATGATCTATTGGTTTTTAACGAGAAATGGCTTGCTGATCTCAGCGCTCACGACAACATTCAAATTCGTTTATTCAATCCGTTTGATTCACGTAAGTCAGGTTGGATTGGTCGCGCCGTCAACTTCTCTACTCATCAACAACGTTTGGACAATCGTCTGCACGAGAAGTACTTCAACGTTGACCATCAATGGATGATTCTAGGTGGACGTAACATTGGCGACGACTATTTTGGTTACAGCCGCAAAGCCAACTTCTTTGATATGGATGTCTTGTTCAAAGGCAGCATTATTCGAACGTTCGACCAGAACTACCAACAACTTTGGGACAGCGAGCATGTTACGCCGATAGAAAACATCGTTAACGTTACCCCAAACTATTCCGCGTTTACTAAAGCTCTTAATAAAGGTGAGAAAGACAAAAGCATCATTCTGGCTGAAGTTGAAAAACAGGTAAAACAACTGATCAGTCCCGACTTCATTGCTACGCAAGTCACCCCCGTTTTCGACTCATTAGACAAGTTAGAAAACAACAAACCCTACTTTAGAAAACGTGCAGAACACCAAGTTTGGCAACAAATAACCACTGCATCCAAAGCAGTGATATCAACGCCTTACGTGGTACCGAGTGATGGTGAATTTGCCTTTATTGATACCTTGATGGAGCAAAAAGCGGACATCACGTTAATGACGAACTCGTCTGCCTCTAATGATTCTGGCTTTATTCCGGCTTATTACGAGGAGCATCGCCAAACCTTGTTGGATAAGGGCGTTCATATACTAGAGTACAAAAACCAAGCGAAAAATGATGACCATTACTTCCATGCAGATACTTATTATCACAACAAGACGGTGATACTCGATGATCGGCTAACTTATATCGGCTCATCAAACTTCGACCCAAGATCGGATTTCCTCAATGTGGAATTTGGTGTGTTGGTCCAAAGCGAAGCTTTTGCAGAACATGTCATGCACTACTTAACTCGACAACAAGATGAACTGTTTTGGCAAGTATCTCGAGATAGACAAGGCCAAACTCAGTGGCAATCAATGAATGAGATCCATACTAAGAATCCAAACTATGGTGGATGGCATAAGGCGCCTAACTGGATATTCAAGAAACTGAATGGTGAGTTCGAACTCTAAACAATCAAGACTTAAAAAGGCTCTCTATCTGCAAGGATGAGAGCCTTTTTAATGCCCGCTAAAACTGCGTGCCTAGCGAAAAGTGAACGCGGAATTGGTCTCCTTGAGGAGCATCTAAACCGTAAGCAAAATCCACTTTGACGGGCACGTATTTTGAGCTCCATATCAAACTCAACCCTGTACCGCTTTTCCAATCCACCCTATCGTTGAAGGCATCACCGACATCATAAAATGCCCCAAGCCACAATTGGCGGTAGACCTGATATTGATATTCCAGCCCAGCAGTAAACATGTAACGAGCACCGGTTAAATCGCCATTTTCATCTCTCGGAGAGATAGACTCATAACCATAACCACGAAGATTGCCATCACCTCCCGCAAAGAAACGTAATGATGATGGAATATCGCTCAAAGTGTCAGCGACATTAATGCCAACATTAGAACGAAAGTGAAACTTGTGTTTTTCACTAATGTCCCAAGACAGAACACTATTGCCCTCAATACGTAGCAAACGAGAATCCGAGAAAAAATTGGGGTCTGAGTATTCCAATGAGTAGACGTGACGGTGCTTTACTTCTAATTGATCGTTCTTACGATCAAGCAGTGAAAATGTCACCCCCGGTAATAACAACTGTGATTCGTTATTCTCCGACGCTTGTCGATAACTCTCTTGCAAATAACGAACGTGCATGGTGCTTTGCCAATCACTGTCTAACTGCCAGTGTTTTTCAAACGATAAATCATTAGAAAAACTCGATGTGTCTCGATAGTCGACATGCTTAGATTCAAACTGAATCCCGTAGTAATCCGTTAGAACATTTTGTGTGGGAATTTTGTAACCAAGTAATAGCGATTGTTCCGGTTTGGAAGCGTACGCTTGTGCCTCAAAACTGTGTCCACGTGCGTTATACCAAGGCTTGCTCCAATTCAGCGAAGCGCGTAACCCCAAGTCTGTCGAATACCCACCGCCGACTTGCACAATATTGCGTGAATTCGGCTCTGCTAGCACTTCTATCGGCACCTTATGACCATCGGATACCTCCTCGAAATCCGCTTTCACAATCACACTGCGAAACCAATCAGTACTGGAGAGATCGGCCTGATATTGACTCAATTTCAAAGTGTCAAAATCGTCGCCCCACTCAAATGTTCTCATCGCTTCTATTCGAGCCGTTTCGATACCCGACGTAAGGACAGAGAGCTCTCCAAATTGGTAACGAGAACCACTAGAGAAATACAGATTCACATGAGCTTGATTCAAACTTGGAATGACTTCCAAAGACGATTCGATAAAACGTCCATCTAAGTAACCTTTTTGCTGAGCCAATGAAATCAAGTTTCGTTTTAGCGTGTCGTACTCAGAATGAAGCAACGGCTGCCCTTGTTTAAGTTTAGCTTGATTAATTAGTTCGATGAAATCCTGGTCGTTACTGGCCTCCCCCGACACAGCAAGGTTAGATTTTTTGACCAACATCACCTCCCCTGCGTCAACCTCAAGCGTGATGATATCATTTTCCGATCTCTTAACATTGAGCTCGGAATGATAGTAGCCATAAGGGTTTAACGCATTATTAACCATCTGCGTTAGTCGATTTGAGGTAATGTTTGAAACAGAGAGTTTCGTTAGTGGTGTAAGGTGACTTTCAAGATTTTTCTCTAAACTTGCTCTTCGTTCAAACTCGCCTCTGACTGAGGGGGCCTTTTAACTAATGCCGAAGCACATACCCCACTATCGATGACCTCTTGAGCATCTTGCTCATTGGTAGTTAGAAACAAGTCGACATAAAAAGCGTCTAAATAGATCGAGCTCGCTTCACCAGCTGTAAATGCTGAACGCGTAATAGGGAGTTTTCTCCTACGAATTTCATTCAATACTCTAAAGCCAGTTTCCGGACTATTCCTTGAAATTACAACTACCTCGACTATCGGCGCATTATCTTCCGGACTTTTGTGCGTATTGAGATTTAGCAGTGACCTTACTAACGGCATAGCTGTACCATCATTTAGCGGTTCATCTTCGTGCTCAAGCATATATGTTCGATATTCGTCTATCGCTGTGTTTGGATCTGTTTTGTTTTTTTCTCTAAAGATCTCATCAGCTTCAGATAAATCAAATAGTGCAGTAGCTGAAATCCCAACAACCAAAGTTTCTGTTAAATCTATTGGCATAATCCTTTCCCTTTCTGACGTATTAAAATTTTTCTATGACGCAACTAACGCCGCGTTAAGGGGTGAACAACGCAAGCCACCAAACCTAAATCATTGTTCCATAAACACAAAAGCTAAACTTAAAACCAAAATTGCCAAGCGTTGAGAATCCCCCTTGAACGCTTTGTTATGTTCGTAGCTATTTGAAGCCACTGATATTTACAAAACTATCTCTGGTCGATGCAACAAACTTGCTCACGCTAGGTACTGCAACACTTCAATTTGAATGTCTCTCAGTAAATTTTGAGTATGCTCCGACTGTAAATTAAGTTCGCACCAGCCATCAGTTCCCATATATACAGCAGAAATATAGCTGATATTTTTAATACCACTTTCATTGTTGAGGATTCCAGATAGTCGGAAAATACCTAACTTTGTGTGGATTCTGCTAATTTTGAAGTTTTCCATAAACCCCCAAGAACATAACGCCCAATTAAGGGGTGAGCAACGCTACCACGAAGCTAAACCATGCCACCGTAAACACAAAACCCAACGATGGAATGAAAAATGCCAAGCGTTGGGAATCACTCTTAAATGCTTTGTTATGTGAATTAGAATAAATCAATAAAACATTGAATAGATTGACTGAAACATTGATAGTAAAGTTCTAAAAAATAATCACTGCAACTAAAAGCACTGCCAATATCGTTAAAGCTATAATCTTTAAGGCTTTAAATAAGTTCGATATATTTACCTTTGCTAATTTAGCATTGTCGTATAAAAGAACAAAACTCAAACCTATATACACAAATATACTAACAAGGAAAAATATAAAATCCCCAAAACCAGCCTTATTCTCAAAATGTCCATGTGTTAGAGCTAAAAACTTAAACATTGATAATGTTATTGCTACAGACAATAAGCTTCTAGACAACCGCCAAAAAACCAAATACATATGGAAAAAATATATTGGATATTCTCGATTTTTTACTTCGTACAACATATGAAATTATAAAAGCCACAAACCCTAAAAATAAAGAAAACATCCATACATGATTGTTAAATAAAGCTTCGTATGAATATTTAAGTCCGGCTTTCAAGTCTAGCCATGGTTGGTCATCAACCTTACTAGCTTGATATATTAGATAATAAAAAACAACAAAGTTAACTATTAATACTTCTAACGTATCAAAGGCTACGGCTCTCAAATCTCTAGCCGTTTTTTCGTAACCAAGCTCGGTTTTTTCTTTCTCTCTATCTATCAACGATTAATCCTCTACACTAAAAGTCACATAACGCTCTGTTAAGGGGTGAGCGACGCAATACCGAAGTCGCCGCATGCCACCCTAAACACTAAAACCAACGCATAATGAAAATGCCACGCGTTGCGAATCCCTCTTGAACCGTTTGTTAACTGAGCGCCTTTCAGTTTTAGCCGATCTTTCAGCCACTTTCGCCAAAGCTCGTTTTGCTAATTAATGATTAGCAAAGCTAACTCAAATATGTGTTTAACAAAAAAATTACCGTTGATCTTTAGTTTGAAATGCGTCTCACAACACCATACTTCGGCGATGTAAGTGCGCCGAACTAATCGCGAACGCCTTATATTATTAGAAGGCTTTATGCCGCCTTTCACATCAGTAAACTTAAGTACCAAACTGAAATTAGTCGCATTACCTCAGCCAAGGAAACTGACCGAACACGCTAAACCTCCGAACCTAGAAACCGTATCAATGTGCATTCGTATTTTCTGCGCCAGTTAACGCCGCGTTAAGGGGGTGAGTGCCGCATAAACCTACTTTCAGCAGACCACTTTCACCACAAGACTCACTGCAAACCAAAAATGCCACGCGGCACGAATCCCTCTTGAACGCCTTGTTATGCTTAAGCTTCAACGGGTTACACTTTACCAAAAACAAGATTAACTCGGCTTTAATTTACAAACAAAAGCCAAAATCTAGAAAACTGAAATGACTCATGATTTTTGAAAATCAGACTTAGACTTTTGACAATTCAAGCTTGGACAATTATTGACTAAAAGCTGGTTTCTGGTTGAGCCAGCCGCCCTAACCTCGCACTTACACTGTAACCGAATGAGGCAACTCTCCGAATTTTTAGCTCCAAAGAATTGATGTCTAGAAAACAGCGCCCAATGAAGCTAACTTGCCGATGAGCACAAAGCCAATCAGCCAAGGGAACAGAGAAAAACATAAACCACTGATTTTACATGATTAAGCATAACGCCGCGTTAAGTAGTGAGCAACGCCACCACCAGACTTAAACATTGTGCCGTAAACTCTAAATTCAAAGCAAACCAAAAATGCCGAGCGTTGCGAATCTGTCTTAAACGCTTTGTTATGCTCGTACTTAAAGAAATTGAAGGACTAAACAAGCAATAAACGCCGGTAGACCGGCTATGAAGAAAACTAAGCCTGTTTGGTAGTTCATTCGATAGTGCTCTCGTTCGTCCTTTTCGAAATCATGCCCTTCTACCATTTTGTAAACTTTATCTCTTCTAGGATCATCTAACCGAGTCGTCTTACTATGGACACCACCTTCCCACATTAGCTTCGCTAAAATCCATATGATGATGACAACAAAGAAAAGAAAGTCGACCAACCGAGTCGTAGCAAAGAATGGAACAAACTGAGCTAGAGCGATAACAATAAGAGCCGCTGAGAGGTTAATTAGAAGCACTTTTTTGAATAAATCGAGCAAAATTACCTCCTAGAGCATAACGCCCTGTTAAGGTGTGAGCAACGCAATATCGAAGCCGCCGCATACCACCTTAAACACCGAACGCAACGCATAGTAAAATTGCCACGCGTTGCGAATCACTCTTAAACAGTTTGTTAAGGCGCTACACTACACTGTTGGAATGAACTGCTAAATATTCTAGGCTCGGCCAAACCGCTAGACTTTCAGGTAAGTGGAGCTTGTTACGATCTAATTGAAGGAGGTGTATATTGTCATTTCTTGCGGCTTTGTCTGCCTTACCCTCAGAGTCAACTATAATTTGATATTCTTGCCCTACGGTAAAAATGAATTTGTCGAACTGATGTTGCTAACCGGTCTAATACTCGTTCACGATAACCACTGATGAAATCGTCGAAACCATCTTAATGCCCAAAACTACAAAAGCATGCATCTTTTCTCGCAGCAACGCACAATTCGAAATCATCAATGTTTATCTGCTGAAAAGCAATTTCCATGCTTACCTTTTCCTTCAAGCACCTAACGCCGCATTAAGGTGTGAGCAACGCTACAACCTAACCAAAACCATTGCGCCGTAAACACGAAACCCAACCTTGAACTGAAAATACCAAGCGTTGGGAATCACGCTTAAATGCTTTGTTATGTTTCTTTTCTCCGCATTACTAAAAAGCAGAGAAAATATCGAATGGAGTTTGATACTTCTCTAATTTTAAAAGTCTAGACAACTCTTCTCGATCGACACTATTTATCTGATTTTGAATATCTTCACTAATAGCACCAAACTTATTTAGCTGGATGTACTCATTTATCGCTTGAGAATCTCCCAGTATGGCTAGCTTATAAGCTGCTTGTAAGTATTCCAGTTCTGCCTGTTTAACACAGTTATTTTCTGCTTCATATTGTAGAAAAAATAAAATAGCTTTCTTTTTTTCGATTGGTTGAGATCTAAGCCAAGTATCGCTTATTACTATCTTTCGAGCTTTCTTATCCAAACAAGATTCAACTACATTATTTAATCTGACATACGACGACTTTAGGTTACGATATGCATCTTCTATGTCTACAATAAAGTCTTGCGCGGATACATATGATGGGAGAAAAATACTTACGGAAACTAAACTATAAAGAATTGTATACACACGTCCAAAATTCATACTCTTTTCCCTTTGAGTGAAGTCGTTGTAAATTTGCAATATTCTCTAATCGTCTTCTCTTTACGGCCGGAACTACTAGCATAGCTTTACGAAAGTTTTCCCAATCATAAGTGTTTGCTTGCCAACCAGCAGCACCTATAGTTACTATATCGTACGTTTTACGACCTGCAAAAATAGAATAAAAAGGCAAAAGTGGGATTATTTTTTCCAACAAACTGCCCATTTCTATCACTTGATTCATTTCTTCTATAGCTTTTAAAGATCTTCTGCTTGATTTGAAACCTTGTATCTGACAAAAATTTCCTTTTCGCTTTTCAAGTATTCCTTCGCTCATAGCGGCCCCTTGACAATGAAATTGAACAAAAGCAAGAATATAAAACAAGTAGCTTATAAGACAATGAAAACGCTGTCTCACCTGCAATAAAGTCGATACATTTCACAGATGAGTCCGTGGAAACATAACGCCCTGTTAAGGGGTGACCAACGCCACCACCTTACTTAAAAACAGCACCGTAAACACGTTTACCAAATTTAACACCAAACCGCCAAGCGTTGGGAATCCCTCTTGAACAGTTTGTTAGTTGCCAAGCCCAAGGCAGTGACTTGAAGTTTACTGGACTTTGCCAACGCCCATATTTCGTATCTTGAGATACTTAGATCAGGCGCAGTTTCAAAGCGCCTGTCACTGAAACCACTTGGAATTTACAGCGCCGTAGAAAACGGAATTTGAACACCAAACAAACCTTTTGGAACGATAATGCAGCAGAGCAGGCTTTCAACAAGCTAATCAGCTTCTGAAACAGAAAACCCAAATCGCGCAAGGAACCAAAGCACGATTTTCACAACACCTAATAACTAGAAATTGAAATACGAAAACCTAGCCAAAAACACACGGATATTGGCCCTAAACATTCTGCTTTAGGTACATTTTTCCTCGTTGGCAACTAACGCCTTGTTAAGGTGTGAGGCACGCAATACTGAAGCCTCCTCATAACACCCTAAACACGACAACCAACGCATAGTCAAAATGCCACGCGTGCCGAATCACTCTTTAACAATTTGTTAGCCCTTTTTCAAAAGGTTAAGACTAGTATACGACAACCAAACCACCAAGATTGCTAGTAAGTTCAGAGACACTGTAACTTCATTGACATTCACACTTATCGGTACTTCAACTCCAGAAGAAAAGGCTAAGGAAAAGTTAGGTGTTTCTATACCTATCATCTGGATAAAGTAAAGAGCCATCATTAACTTAAACGCCCAAAGCTTCTTTTTTAACAGCCCGTATAAACTAGACAAGTTAAAGCTTAACATCACTAGAACGAGCGCAAATGCGAGAAAAAGACTTGAAGAACTCAATTGAGTCACTTGGGACAGCAAAGTAAATAGTAGAAACAGAGGAACGACAACAGATATACCCTGCAAGACCAATAAGAACTTTGTTCTTTTTAAATGATATTCAAACAATTTATATTTTCTCCTTGAGGGCTAACGCCTTGCTAAGGTGTGAGTAACGCAATACAAAAGCTACCGCACGGCGCCTTAATCACATAAGCCACCGCATAGTAAAAATGCCACGCGTTACGAATCACTCTTAAGCAATTTGTTAGTACATGCGCTACTTCTATTTATGCGCTCCAAGATATTGAAAATTGAGATGATATGAAAGGCTTTGAACACTGAAGTGAGACGGGCAGCTACAAAACTTTACCCCGTCGGGAAGACGAAAGTTAGCTAGAAGAAAAACGCACTAAATCCCTTTCTTTCACTCAGTTCAAATTAGAAAAGGATTAGTTCCCCGCACTTCGACAG
The DNA here is from genome assembly GCF_033338535.1 of Vibrio sp. Vb2131. Lineage (NCBI taxonomy): Bacteria > Pseudomonadati > Pseudomonadota > Gammaproteobacteria > Vibrionales > Vibrionaceae > Vibrio > Vibrio sp. Vb2131. The sequence continues at coordinate 27,597 of NZ_JAWOSW010000016.1, read as the reverse complement.
CAACACCAAAGAAAGACAATTCTGACTTAGTAAAAGCCACGAAAAAGAAGAAGTGCCACAGAAATAGGATAAGAGTTAGAAGCCGTAAACGGTGAAGTCAAAACGAACACTCCGCATATAGTGCCACCGGAAAGAACGTGAAAGGCACTAACTGAAAGGTGTAAATACAAGCGCTAAAACAGATAAACACCAAAACTTATGACCTTTGATGTCAAACCCGTACTAACGCCCTGTTAAGGGGTGACCAACGCAATACCGAAGCCGCCGCAGACCGCCTTAAACACTAAACGCAACGCATAGCAAAAATGCCACGCGTTGCGAATCACTCTTAAACAGTTTGTTAGCTGTTTCGTATTAGGAGATTGAACTATTAACGTTAAAATAACCAACCAGACCAACCGTGCCGTATAAAAGTGCTTTCAGAGAAGCTAGCCAGTTACTTTTAATATTAAGTAAAGTCACCACAATTGAGGATACCATCGCACAACACCACATCGAGACAACTAAACTAGCAAACAATAAATCTATAACGTCACCTAACCATAAGGTTCTCCTGGTGAGACCGCTATATGCCCATAAATTTGAGATTTATATAGTAGCCCAGAGAAAGCAAAAAAATGGACTAAAACAATACTGAACGCTAATAACTTATTAAATCTTGCTTCCATTTAGTTTCACTCTCCAATACCAAATTGCACAAACAGCTAACGCCGCGTTAAGTGGTGAACAACGCAAACCACCAAACCTAAACCATTGTGCTGTAAACACTTAAGTAGAATCAAGCTGAGCATGCCAAGCGTTGTGAATCCGTCTTAAACGCTTTGTTGTGGCGTAACTCTCAACGATGACCACCTAACTAGCCACCCTTTTGAATTTACGCGATTTTCAAATGTTTCTCGTAACCTTTTAGGATTATACGCGACCCAGTAGCTAAATAAGGATTCGAACCCAAAAGCAGCGACACATTCATATTAGTTTAGCCCAATTTGGCGAATTGCTACCGCTGTTTCTTTTTCAGGCCAATAACTCATTGCATCCACAGAACTCTTATAAGGATTGTCACCATTACGCTCGTGCATCATAGCTTGGTTGCGTACTTGCCAGTTAAGCTGAGGCATACGAGCTTTTAGTTGTGCTTCATACTCCAAATAACTATTGGGATTAGATTCGCTTGGGTCAAAGTAGATAACATCCACATCATTCAAGAGAGTGGATTTTTTTGAAACCATGCAGTGAGTCCCAAACTAAATTTCGAACGAAACCTGCCGCTATATAGCACTGCGGCAAACCTAACTCTGACACACAATTGAGTGCCTCAATTCTGATTGGATCTTGTTTGACTAGTTCTACGATTTTATCCATTTTCGCCCTGCGCCATAACGCCGCATTAAGGTGTGAGCAACGCTAATCACCTAACCCAAACCAATACACCGTAAACACAAAACCCAACGCGGAGACGAAAATGCCAAGCGTTGGGAATCACTCTTAAATGCTTTGTTAGGCGTGCGGTGCATGAAACTGAATTTAACCTTGTCCCAATAACTTATTTTTTTGTTGTATAAATTCTTCTTCAGTTAAAATACCTTTTTCTCTCAGAACGCCTAGCCTTTCTAGTTGTTCAATTAAGTTATTAGGGTGTTCTAAAGTTACACCCATATCAGTTAAACACTGGTGGCTACTACCATCATGCTGATACGGAATAATTTCTTTACAACAACTACACTTCATTACCTTGGCACCACAGGACTCACATATGTAGTTAGGAAATGCCCTTGTCTCAGTTGCCTCATTGAAGATTGTTTTAGCCGACTGTCTTTTTTTGGCCGTTCCACCAAAAAAAGCCCCGCCAAGAAAGTCCCCTACGGTACCCAGGTTTTCTGAAAAACTTAGCTTTCTAAACTGAGTGTTTTTTCTACAAAATGGGCAATCCCCAATAACTCTATCTTCAGACATCTCTTTTTCCTTTTTATTAGCCGCCTAACGCCCTGCTAAGGGGTGAGCAACGCAATACGAAAGCCGCCGCAAACCACCTTAATCACAAAAATCAACGCATACTAAAAATGCCACGCGTTGCGAATCACTCTTAAACAGTTTGTTATATTTTTGATTTCAGTGGACTCAATACCTCAAGCAACCTTTGATGAATTGAGCTTCGATCGACGTTACCAGTTTCTTGGCAAACAAAAGCTGCTCCCTCTTCTGCCAATATTTCAACAGCTTGAGGCTTACAAACTTGCATAAAACTAAAGTGCGAAGCACCTTTGATTTCTTTGTAAGAAAGGTTGCTTAGGCTGGTATTTATATACGGAGTAATTTGTAATTTGGGCGGGATAGTCTTGTCCAATTCAGCACCAACTATTACAGTCTTTGCCGACAAAGTATCTAACGATTTGGGTAATATCGCAGGCACGTAACCTGGCGCGATAGCAACTGCATTTGTTATCCGTTTATCTCTGTAATCGCCTGAGATCATAAGGCGTTCCTGTTGTGAAAGATCATTGAATGCATTGCTGTAATAATCGCATGATGCATCATTGTACTGATTACAGTATTCCTGATACCCCTTAATATCGAATTTTGCGCCTGCTAATGCTAATGCTGTGTAACCACCCAAAGAGTAACCGATGACAGTTATATTATCTTTGTCTACATATTGAGCGTAATCACTTGATAGTATCTGATCAACAAGGAAGGGGACATCTCTAGGCTGATCCCACATTCTAAGGACACTCTCACGCGTAGCTTGACCTGTTGTATAACTAGGATGATTTGCTGAAACGACAAAAGCACCTTTCTCAGCTAACTCGCTCCCAAGCCATGATAGATTTTTCCAATTACCCGATGTTCCGTGAACTAGGATGTACAATGGAAAATCCCTACCCTTTGGGATTGCTGATTTAGCAGCCTTAAACCCATAGAAGGCTATGTTTTCAGCGAAAATAGTTTCAGGTGCGGTCATAGTTGTTGGGTAAAAGAGCTTAGCCTCAATGAGCCTATCCCTTTCATTATCTTGGTAATTATCTTCGGCAATGCCTATAGTCGCCATGCTTGCCGAACTGAAGCAGCATAAAGAGGCTAAAATTATTCTTTTCATATTTTCCTTTATCCACTGACGTAAAACAAAAATATAACGCCGCATTAAGGGGTGAACAACGCATTCCACCCAACCTAAACCATTGTGCCGTAAACACTTAAGCTAATTCAAACCAAAACTGCCTAGCGTTGTGAATCCCTCGTGAATGCTTTGTTAGTTGCCAAGCCTAAAGCTTTGATTTGAAGTTAAATGCAGCTTTGCCAACACTAGTTTTATGTGTTTTGAAAAACTCAAATCAGGCGCAGTTTCAAAGCGCTTGTCACTGAAACCACTTGGAAAAAACAACGCCGTAGAAAACGGACTAACAACACAAAAAACTTCTTTGGAAAGACAATGTCACAGAACTGACTTTCAACAAATGAATCAGCTTCTGAAACGGCAAACTAGAAAAGGGAGAATCACAATTTCCGCAAACCAAAGCCCAAAAATTCAAAACACAAAACCGAGCCAAATACACACAGACATTAACCCTAAACATTCTGCTTTAGTTGCGTTTTTCTCGTTGGCAACTAACACCCTGCTAAGGGGTGAGCAACGCAATACAAAAGCCGCCGCAAACCACCTTAATCACTAAATTCAACGCATAGTAAAAATGCCACGCGTTGCGAATCCCTCTTGAGCAGTTTGTTAGTTTGCAAACCCAAAGCGTTGATTTTACGTTATTTTAAACTTTGCAAACAATAAACTTTATGTGTTTTGATGCAATCAAGTCAGGCGTAGTCTCAAAGCGACTACTCAATGAAACCACTTGGAACAAACAACACCGCAGAAAACGAACTCACAACACCAAAAAGCGCTTTTGGAAAACTAATCTCACAATGCGGATTTTCAACAAACTCACTGAAACCACGTGAACTTTCCACACCAGAGAAAACGCCACTTCAGCGGGTAAATCGGCTTTTGTACCAACAAACTCAACGAGCAGAGTTTCAGCAAAAAAGTTTAACTCAGTTAACCCAAAAATCGCCGCATTAAAGAACAAATCAACCGTTGAAACGATGCCAATTTTGGATTTTCACCACGCTAGTTAACACTGAAATTGAACGCCGATATGACAATTTCGACTTTGAGCTTTTACCACTAGATCATGCGGTATAGCTGCGTTTTTCCTCTTGCAAACTAACGCCCTGTTAAGGTGTGAGCAACGCAATACCGATGCTGCCGCATACCACCTTAAACACTAAAAACAACGCATGGTAAAAATGCCACGCGTTGCGAATCACTCTTAAACAGTTTGTTAGGTGATTTGCTTCCAAATATTACACCAGCCAAAGAAGATAGTTTCCTTACAAAGGCTAAGATATGCAACCTAACCCACAAAAAGGATGTTTTCATGGGAAAACCCGCTGCAACATTAACATCAATGCACGTCTGCCCCAAGGTTACTGCTAAAGTTCCGCATGTGGGAGGCCCTGTAGTCGCTGGCTCACCCAATGTAAAAAATTGGCGGTCTACCAGCTGCTCGTAAAGGCGACCGCCTCATCTGTGTCGGTCCCCCTGATTCCATAAGCCAAGGATCTGGCTCCGTATTTATTAACGGTAAACCAGCAGCAAGAATGGGAGACTCGACCAGTCACGGAGGCAAGATTGTCATTGGCAACCCCACTGTCTTAATCGGTGACAAATATCGAGCCGATAAACAACCACCGCCCAAAACTTATGAAGAAGCGAAGCAGCGCTTGGCGGAAGCTAAGTCTTATGTCGATGCCGCTCGTGAAGGTGGTGCAGCATTACCGGGTTCACCTTACACCACTGCGGATAAAAGAGAAGTGGTTGCAAAGGGCTTGGATGAGCGTTTCTTATTTCGAGTGGTCGAATCAGAATGGACTGGGGACAAGGGCTATATTGGACCACCCTCAGAAGGAAAGGCCAGACGATATTGGACTACCACTTTTACACAAGCAGAGCATGGTGATACTGATCCAGAAGCAATATGCAAAGCAGTCGGGCGAGACTATGACCCAACATGCGATTACACCATACTTTTGATTGACCATGAAAAAGCCGCCGAACTCGGTGATATGGTCAGTTTTATCCCTACATACGGAGAGATGGGAAAACACGCAAAGACACAACTCGGTAGCGAATTTTCAGACAGCCTTGATTTAATTGAACCATGTTTGACTCCAGAGTTCAGTCGCTATTACGAGCAGGTAAAAGTAACAGCTAAAGAACGCGGCATCGACATTAAGAAACAAGAAGATTTTACTAAATATTGCAAAAAGCTCGACTTTACTACGAACCAGACTGACACGTTGCGAACCCGATACCAAATAGAACAAGGTTTAGGCGCAAACCAAGATTTTCTCGGTAACGGCGTGACTAAGGATTTAAATGTTAAGTATGATACGACGCCTTTTGGCGACATTGATGATGAACTGGAATACGGCCCGCCCGAAACCTTTACGTGGGATAAAAACCCACAAACGCTAGGAGAACTAGAGAACGCAGGAGCCATTATGAGAATTGATATAGGAAACGGAGCAGACAGATGAAGCAGTTTAAAGAAATCAACCCACTCACAGTTGCTCAAGACCCAAACTTGATTGCTACGGTACCGGATGATGAAGAAACAACGAAAAACTTTTACTTTTTATTGGTTGATGACTACATAATCCTTGCTACCGCGAAATACTTTACCGATAAGCTAGACGGCGAAAGCGAATGGCTACACTACCAAATCGAGTTCCCAAAATATGGCTTGCGGTGGTTCTTAGACACCTTAGAAGGTAAGTTTTTCAAAACCGAAGCCGAAGGCGGCTTACCCAAAGGCACATTTAATGACGAAGGGCTTGTAGACGGTGAACGGTTAAAGCTGAGGCGTGCTTTTAATGCAGATGGCAATGGCGGTGGTGGATATGCATTTATAACACTCGACCGAAAAGAACCCGAAAGCGTTTGGTCTAAGTCGTATACCTTTACTGATTCGCTACTGTTTGAGCATGGAATGATAGACACCATGAAGTTGATTGCTAAAAAAATCGACTTAGGACAACTATAACCCCACTAACCTCCGAACCTCAATTTTGTGGTTCGGAGGTTAAGTTATGAGAAATCACTTAACGCCCAATTAAGGTGTGAGGCACGCAATACCGAAGCTGCCGCATACCACCTAAACCACTAAAACCAACGCATAGTAAAAATGCCACGCGTGCCGAATCACTCTTGAACAATTTGTTAGCAGTTTTTTCTACACAAAATTATGCTTTTATCGCATACACCGTTATGTGGTTTGAAGTTTCACGCTCATAGACACTGACATGAAGCACTTGGAACCCTGCTTTCTCTAGTTCAACAACTAGATCACTTTCAGAGGTAACATGACGATATGGACTGCCATCTCTATAAGTTTCATAGCTAATTTCATTTTTAGAGCACAAGCTACTGACAAAAAATACCCCATTTTCAGATAGTGAACGATAAACATGACCCAAAAATATGACTCGATCTGCACCGATAATGCAATGTAAGCAATTACCGTCAATGACAACATCATAACGTTCTGTAAGTTCAAGAGACGCTACCGTTAGGTCCGCTAAATAATAATTACCCTCGACTCCTGTTGCTCTGGCTTTTTCCTTTGCCCATTTAATTGCGGTTGGTGAAATATCTATACCTGCCACCTCAAAGCCTAACTTCTGGAAAGCTCTGCAATGATGTCCTTCACCGCAACCTAGTTCGAGCAGTTTACCTTGCACCGGTCGTTTAAATAGCTCGAGAAAACGCTCAACTAAAACTGCTTTAGACATTCGCTCGTTGCCACCCAAACCTTCCCAGCCAGCTTCGCGAGCTTCAACATACATGTCTTCATGAACTTGGTAGTTTTGTTTCATATTCATCCTTGACTGTTAACGCCCAGTTAAGGGGTGAAGCACGCAATACCTATGTTACTGCATGACACTTCAACACCGAAATCAACGCATACCAAAAATGCCACGCGTGCTGAATCCCTCTTGAACTGTTTGTTAGCTTAAATTATGTAGCACCAAGCTACACCACCCCAAAACAGAATATTCAGAGTCCAAACCATAATACTTTGAACTGGAACCATATGGAAAACTAGCTGGGGACATTCCTTAAGCTCACTTATAGAGAACAGCATTTGAGGCTGAAAATCCCAACTCGTCGCTAAGCAAAAACCTCTTTTGAATCTAGGATGATTCACCAAATATTCTGCGTAGGATGAATAAATTGTCCATAAACCCAAAAAGCCAAATAACTCGATTGCAGAAATCACTTCCAAACTAAATGGCAGTAGTGAAGGACCACCAATGAGCAAAATCGCCGCAAAAAACCATTTTTTGTTTCTCATTACACATCCTTGTTGATGATTTAAGCTAACGCCGCGTTAAGGGGTGAATGCCGCACAAACCAACTTTCCGCAGACCACTTTCATCACCAAAACTCACTGCATACCAAAAATGCCACGCGGCATGAATCCCTCTTGAACGCCTTGTTATGTTTAAGGCTCAAAGGGTTAAGTTTACGAAACCAAGAGCTTAACTCGACTTACCGTTGAAAACCAAAACCAGAAGCTAAAAAACTGAATTAACTCATAAATTCGATTTTACTAACATTGAGTTTTAGCGTGAAAAACCGAAAACTGGAACTCTAACTTTGGAATTGAGAACACTTCACTCTCCTCACCAACACACTGGGTTTCAATGAGGCAACTCTCTGAATTTTTCGCGCCCACGAATAGGAGTCCAGAAAACAGCGCCCAATGAAGTCAACTTGCCGACAAAACCGAAACTAGAAAGCCAAGAAAAGATGCAAGTAACTGATTTTACGTAATTAAACATAACGCCGCATTAAGGTGTGAGCAACGCTACCACGAAACTTAACCAGACCGCCGTAAACACGAAACCCAACGATAGAATGAGAAATGCCAAGCGTTGGGAATCACTCTTAAATGCTTTATTATGCTTAATTAATCGTCGGGGAATGTCATAGCAATTTTTCCCCATTTTTCTTCTTGCTCATCCATGAATAAATCTTCCTGACAAGGATCGTATTTAGGATGGTCACTATCCCAAAAAGGGTATTTCAATAAAGCCTCTAGTCGCCATAATTTCGCCACATTCAAGAGCATCTCGACTTCCCATGGTTCGACAAATATCGTCCCATTATCATGTTTACCTACCAATTTTTCTAACTCGGAAAAATTTTCTTTTTTTGCATATGCCAGAATCTCATCAAAAACTTTCGGTGGCAAAAAATATTCTTTCATAGTTTATACCTTTTGATTAGTATTTATCATTATCTCAGCCAACTCTTCTAACCGCATTTGCAACTCTCTTGCTGGCATTGGTTTTGAAACGTTAAGTAAAGGATGGTCTTTATCTAAATAGTTAAAACACAATCCTTCTGGCAGCTTTTTACCAACACTTAACTTTCAAGCCCGTCCACTAACGGGCTGCTTTCGTAATTTTTCTAAGGAGTCAGCAAAACTAAATGGAAGGAAACCGAGAAGCGACAGCGGTTTCGAACAATGGCTTAAAGTTTTCACAGAAGGAATAACTGCCTGTTTACCTCTTCTTATTTTATTAGCTATTGGCGGCACTATCATTGCCTATGCGGATAAACAAATGGAGTTTAGCTTGGCAAAAATAGCTTTAGCTATGAAGACGATGTTAGGCGAAAACTACGGTTACTACTCACAGTCGTCAGCAGCTATCGCATTGTGTATAGCAAATATACTTTACCTCTGTAGTCCTTCCGACTCTAAAAGAGAAAAAACATTCGACAACACAAGAAACACTATCATGGTGTATTTAGTTGCACTATTTTCATCACTTTTTATACTAGGCTTCTTCGGGCTAGAAAAAGATATTCCAATAATTGCGTGGGTTATTTTTATAGTAGGTTCTTTGTTACAGATTGTTTGCACAGAACTTAATCAAAATGGAAAACACTCTTTTGGAATAATACTATCGTTGGTATTTGGGGTTGTAATTGTGCAACCATGGAAGTGGTTCTCGTAAACCGTTGAAATATTGCCTTTGAGAGACAATGCTAGTGAGTATTCAAAGTCCAACTCACTAGTTCATTTGCCTAACTCCTTGCTAAGGTGTGAGTAACGCAATACAAAAGCTACCGCACGGCGCCTTAGTCACCCTAAGCCACTGCATAGTAAAGATGCCACGCGTTACGAATCACTCTTAAGCAATTTGTTAGTACATGCACTACTTCTATTTATGCGCCCCAAGATATTGAAAAGTGGCATGATATGAAAGGCTTTGAACGCTGAAGTGAGACGGGCAGCTACAAAACTTAAACTCGATTAAGAGACGAGAGTTGGCTAGAAGAAAAATGCACTGACCTGCCCTACTTTCACAGGCTTCAAATTAGAAAAGGATTCGATCCTCTAACTCCAACGGCAGCACCAAAGAAAGACAATTCTGACGTAGTAAAAACCACGAAAGAGAAGAAGCGCCAAAGAAATAGGCTAAGAGTTAGAAACCGTAAATGGAGAAATAAAAGCAAACACTCCGCATATAGTGCCACCGGAAAGAACGTGAAACGCACACGCTCAAAGGTGTAAAGACGAACGCCAAAATAGATAAACACCAAAACTTATGACCTTTGATGCCAGACCCGTACTAACGCCCTGTTAAGGGGTGAGACAACGCTACCACCAAAGCGGATATGAGCGCCTTAGACACTTAAGTTAATTTGAATTGAAAATGCCACGCGTTGACAAATCCCTCTTAAACACCTTGTTATGTGAAATTTCACAACACGAGTGATAGCTTTACTCTGTGTCTGATTTACTCTGATTGTGAACTGGCATTTTGACTGGAACCTTAAAGCTCAAAGTTGCTGTATGACCCGATGAATTTGAACTATTACCTTTAACTCCACCATTCACCACTGCGGCCACGACGTTTAGCTTGGCCTCACTACCTGCATTTTCAACAACATTGACTGATACTTCAAAATCGATAGCTTGTATGCTAGTTAAGCCAGTTTCAATTACAGAGAGTTTAGTACTAGATTTAGGAACGACTTCTCCATATTCAATTTCCAACTGCGCATCATGAACACCACCCATAATGTCTTTGATTGACTCTTTTATAAACGCTCTAAGTTCCATAAATCCTCTTTTCACATAACGCCGCATTAAGGTGTGAGCAACGCTACCACGAAACCTAATCATACCACCGTAAACACAAAACCCAACGATGGAGTAAAAATGCCACGCGTTGGGAATCACTCTTAAATGCTTTGTTAGCCTTTAGTTTTAATCTTCTACCCAAATATCATTAGGGAGATCTTTTTTATTGGTTTGAGGCAATTTTCTATCAGAATTCTCTGGCCACTCTGGGGATAACGCCATTTTGATATCATCGGCATCTACATAGGCTATAATTTCAACCTGCTGATCTGTCTCCCACACCTCTCCACTCCACAGCATGAAGTCATATCTACCTATAGATTGCCCCAACTTCAGTGCTACAAAGTAAATGCCGGGAGTTGGTGGTGTGCCTTTTTTCCAGTTTAAAGTGGTTTTCATATTTGTTCCTATAAATTTTTATTGCTAAAGCTATCAGCAATATCAGACATTTCCAATAAATATAATAGGTTATTTTTGTAGGCGTGATGAGCATTATCTAGCAAACCAATAAGTAAATAGCAATTGTCATCAAAATAGTTACTAGAATAGATAAGAGCTGTATTGCTAGTTTTATCAAATGCAAACTTCTTCAAGTTCCAACGCTTGGACGTTTTATCTTTTATATGTATATGTCGCAACCCGGATAATCGAAGCTTTTCGGGAAAATCAAACGTCGTATCTCTCCCAAAATCATGTGGTTGCACACCTTTTTACTTGTACTCACGAAACTTGTTTTTTAAAGCCTCATAAACATCAGGGGAGAGCGAATCTTTAAACAGCTTATAAGCAAATATTCTAACTTTATCACTCATTCACTATTCCTCTTCCACAATGAGTATAGTTTTTGCTATCTCAGCTCGTGACAATATTTTTCTCTTTGAGTTGGCCGCAGCAGAAATAATCCGCACCTTGTCATGCAACGGATCTCCTGAATAAGTTACACATTGAGATTTTGATTTTAATAATACAATAGATCGATTTTTTATTTTCATTTGTTGATCTCCTTTTCTCGAGAGATCGAAGATATTCAGTCCAAACTTATTTACCTATTTGTCAATCGTCGATATGCGACAAAACCAATGACTACTGTGTAACAAAATGAAATACGTAGCTGAGTTCGGTAAAAAGGCTAACGCCCTGTTAAGGGGTGAGCAACGCAATACCGAAGCCACCGCATACCACCTTAAACACTAAAACCAACGCAAAGTAAAAAATGCCACGCGTTGCGAATCCCTCTTGAACAGTTTGTTAGTCGCGAGGCACCGAGCGACAATTTTAAGCTGAACTAAACTTTGCGAACAACAAACTTTATGTGCTTTGATGTACTTAAGTCAGGCGTAGTCTCAAAGCGGCTATTCAATGAAACCACTTGGAACAAACAGCGCCGTAGAAAACGGACTAACAACACCCAAAAGCGCTTTTGGAAAACCAATCTCACAGTGTGGACTTTCAACAAAGTCACTGAAACCATGTGGAACTTACCACACCAAAGAAAACGTCCTTTCAGCTAGTAAATAAGCCTTTAAACCAACAAACTCACCGAGCAGATTTGCAACCAAAAACAGATTTTCGATTGCCCCGCTCTATCACCACCAAAGAACGAAACAACCGCTTGGGAAATAGCAATGCATTGATTTAGAACCGATGAAACTGAGCTTTGACCGTCGAAGATAGAACTATGAATCAAACAACCAGTAGCCAAGTTTTGAGCTTAGAAACATGATTTTGACTGCTAGCTTTTTCTGGCGACTAACGCCCTGTTAAGGGGTGAGTAACGCAATACCGAAGCCGCTGCAAACCACCTTAATCACTTAAATCAACGCATAATGAAAATGCCACGCGTTACGAATCCCTCTTGAACAGTTTGTTAGGCGAATTCTCACAGTTTTCCAAGGTCATCAATAAATTGGGGATTACGAGACATAAACTTAACGTAAGAACGTCCTACTTGCGTCAACTTATAGCCACCCTCGTGATCGATAAGCAACCCCGATGTAATAAGATACGAAACATATTTAATCCAATCCCATTCTCTGAATGCGTCGCCAACGTGATTCTTATTTTGCTCGAAGTAACTTTGAACTTCATTTTTTGTTATAAAATTATCATTTACAATGACATTGTTTAACAGATTAAACTGCGAACGGAAAAGAACCTTACCTATTTCGTGGTAACGTGCGCTACTTTGTAATAGTGAAACTTCACGAGATAGAAGTTCAACTTGCTCAAGTGGTTCTAGTTTTAATGCTTCTAAATGGCTTTTTACATGTTGGTATAGAGTTTCGCTAAACTCAGTTTGAGCTCTATCATGTTGTTCTTTAATTGACTCCAACGCCATACTTTCAGGTAGCGTCATTGAAATTACGGACTCTTTTAACTCTGACGCTTGTTTTTCAGCTACAAACTTTGCAGATATACCATTTGTAGAAGCAGACACTTCAGAAACGCTATTTCTCGCAAAAAAACGTTGTAGCGATTCCGAGATTCCCGATTTGAATCTAAAGCCCAGAATAATGATCGTTAACGGCCATATTACCGCTTTAACTAGCTCTACTAGTGTTTGTGGAGTCCAGTTGCATACTTCTTCGCCCATTAATACTCCTTTCGCCTAACGCCCTGCTAAGGGGTGAGCAACGTAATACAAAAGCCGCCGCATACCACCTTAAGCACTAAAATCAACGCATAGCAAAAATGCCACGCGTTGCGAATCCCTCTTAAGCAGTTTGTTATGTGTCAAATTTTAAACTCGAACTTAGCTTTTTTAGGGCCAGTTTCCCCTTTTTTGGAAGGCGCATACTTCCGTTTTGATAATATTCGCACAGCTTCAGCATCGAATACTCCTTTAGGTACAGAATCAGTAACCATTATGCCAATCACATCACCCTGGCTATTAATATTAAACGTGAGTACAACAGTACCGACTAATTTGTTTTTCCTTGAACCTTTATGATTCCTCGGCGATACACTGTCCCGAGCTTTGTGTTCTCGATAATTTGGGGAACTAGCACTTTCAATTAAACCAGCGCAGCCAGACAATAATGCCGCTATAAATAATATTAAAATCTTCATACTTAATCTTTGACAACATAACGCCGCATTAAGGTGTGAGCGACGCTTGGCTATACTTGAGCGAAGCGAACTTGCCAAGCGTTGCGAATCACTCTTAAATGCTTTGTTGGGCGATTTTTTCTTCGATGCTAAGGGCTATTCTTAACAACTGTTCGTTGAACTCTTTGCTGTCGATTGAATAATGCGCTCTCCTATGACACGTAGGACATAGAGCGATAACGTTTTCCGGGCAGTCAGCACCACCGTCAGCAAGCCTAGTTAAATGATGGACTTCTAGATAAGGTCCTGCCTTAGTTTCAAAGGGTGACTTGTTTCTGCAACCTTCACAAACCCCATTTGCGCGCTTTTTAGCATATAACTTTATAGCCTCACTGCGATAACGGACATGAGCAACTTGTTCTTTAACGTCCACATCGTTCGGAGTCACAGCCGTAGCAATATCGCGCAATTGCTTAAGTGATTTGCTTTTAGTCGGTTTGGTTAAGTAAGGAGCCTTGCCACTTCCCACTCCCGGAAGCCTTGATTGCGGAAGTACGTCCAAGTGAAAAATTAAAGCATCTCGAAGTTGACCGTTTTTGTCAGGTCGCTGCTCGATGTGGTGTTCAATGTAACTACATACTCCGACAAAACGCACAAAGCCTTTTGTCGTCGACTCAAACAACAAGATTTCTTTTTTGTTTTGCTGGTGCTCGAAGATTGCCAAATTACCTTTGGCCATCTGCATATCACCCTCTTGACCTTCGCCTGTATACCTAAACGTACCATCAGGGCCAAAACCATCGGAATAGCCGAACTCTTCACCAGCATCACTGGTAAATATAAATACATAAGGATAATTAGCTGGCGTAGCGATACCACCATACTGTTGCCCTTTGTACACACCGTGAATATCAGAGCGACGGTTATAGATTTTACCAACTTCGAACAATGAACCCTCCTAATCGCCTAACGCCCTGTTAAGGTGTGAGCAATGCAATACCGATGCCGCCGCATACCACCTTAAACACTAAACGCAACGCATAGTAAAAATGCCACGCGTTGCGAATCACTCTTGAACAGTTTGTTAGGAAAACTATATTACTGAAACTACATCATTGCAGTATTGGCAAAACTCTTTTACTAAGAACTCAACAACTGAGTCAGGGTCTTGATTCGGTTTATCAACAGCTATAATAAATATATGGGATCCACTTGCGTCAATTCTGAAATTTGCAGCATCACGGCGACGGTGTTTTATTTTATTTAGTAAATATTCGAGTTTGATTGGCGTACCCTCAAAGGGCAACTCAGCATTCCCTGGATCACATAGAGAGATACTAGTTTGCTGTTCCCGGCTAACAGGTGCGCAAGACAACCCAATAAGTCTATTTAGTTGGCTTTGCAAAGGTGAGCCTACATATGTGTTGTCAGCCCTCAATGAATCTCTAGAACGCATAATTTCATTTACAATATGATCTAGATGGACCATTGCATCCTCGCTTACTCTCCCAGCCCTGATTAGGTCACGAGGCTCCCTAGTCCAGGAACTCAAAAAGATTGTGGAGCAGTTTTCGAGTTGAAAAATTGATTCACTGACCGATTGAGGTGAAGAAGATGCCCCTGCAGTAAGAAATGAAGTGTTTCCCATAGTATTCTCTTAAGTTAAATTGTTTTACCTAACGCCCTGTTAAGGTGTGAGCAACGCAATACCGAAGCTTCCGCATACCACCTAAAACACAAAACGCAACGCATAGCAAAAATGCCAAGCGTTGCGAATCACTCTTAAACAGATTGTTAGCTTTGTTTATCAGGCTTTACAATTGTCACTTTTGAAGATCTAGATTCTAGTTCTTCGCGTAAGGCCTCATTATGCTCTAAAACCGCCGAAATGAACTTTAGTTTCGTCATGGGACGAAGCTGTTTATCTTTTAGTTCCATTGAATCACCAGCTTCATTTAACGTTAGCGTTTCTGCAAAAACCTGCCTTCCTGCAGCAAATGCAAATGGAAGAGCTTTTTCCTTAAAAACGAAGCTATTACTTCTATCAATTGCCGTTGGAAGGCTATCAATCGACTCCTTCATATCCAATGTTGCTTCAAGACCCAACTCATACCGAAACTGATAGTTCAAGTACTGCTCAAAGTTAAGCAATACATTGCGTTTATGATGTCCCTCGCCATAATACAGAGAATTCTCAGCTCTTACTAAGCGCTCTATTTCATCGTTCAAAGCGTCGTCAATAAATTTAATGAACTCTTCACCTTTATCCTGATTCAACAGCAGCTCCGCGACTCTATCTTCTACTGAAGTAGCCAATTTGTATTGCAAATTGAAAGCAAACCGAATCGAATACACCCAATCCAAATAGCTTTTTGCAACCTCAATTTGAGAAGAAGAACCAAGTCTTTTTAGTTCCGAAAGATGTTTCTCATATACGTCTAGAGCCTTTTCGAAGCTCTCTAATTTTGGCTTAATCTCGTAGCTTGTCAGCGCAAAACCATTACCGAACAGAAAAACAAACTCATCTACACTTTTCTTTAAATCTTCTGTAGCACTATAGTTTTTCTCATAAAGCTTTTCTGTAAGCTTCAGACGATATTCGGTTTTTTTTGTTTCTTGTTGATAATACTGACTCCCGTAGAAGCCGCCTGCACCAAATGATGCAGATACAATGGCAAGAATAATCCCGTTTTTTAACTCTTTATTCACTCCAATTTTCCTTTTAAAAGCTAACGCCCTGCTAAGGGGTGAGCAACGCAATACCGAAGCCGCCGCAAACCACCTCAATCACCAAATTCAACGCACAGTAAAAATGCCACGCGTTGCGAATCCCTCTTGAGCAGTTTGTTAGTCGCGAGGCACCGAGCGACAATTTTAAGCCGAACTAAACTTTGCGAACAACAAACCTTATGTGCTTTGATGCACTTAAGTCAGGCGTAGTCTCAAAGCGGCTAGTCAATGAAACCACTTGGAACAAACAACGCCGCAGAAAACGGACTGACAACACCAAAAAGCGCTTTTGGAAAGCCAATCTCACAGTGCGGACTTTCAACAAAGTTACTGAAACCACGTGGAACTTACAACACCAGAGAAAACGTCATTTCAGCGAGTTAATCGGCTTTTGTACCAACAAATTCACCGAGCGGAGTTGCAACCAAAAACAGACTCTCGATTGCCCTGCTCTGTCAGCACCAAAGAACAAAAAACGCTAGGACAATTGCAAAACTTGGACTTAAAACAGCTGAAAATGAGTTTGGACCAACGACGAGGAGTCTGTAAACCGAACAACAAGCAGCCAAATTTTAAGCTTAGAAACATGATTTTGACTGCTAGCTTTTTCTGGCGACTAACGCCTTGTTAAGGTGTGAGGCACGCAATACCGATGCCGCCGCATACCACCTTAACCACTAAAATCAACGCATAGTAAAAATGCCACGCGTGCCGAATCACTCTTGAACAATTTGTTATATGCCTAGCTTTCACCTATACTCAATGCGCACCATCAATACGCATAGGATTACTTTATGAGAAACACATATAGCACACATGCACCTAAAAAGGCTACAAACCTTAGCCTAAACAGTGAGTTACTTGCCGAAGCTAAGCGCCTAAACATCAACCTATCAGCAACAATGGAAAAGGCTTTGGAAAAGGAAGTAAAACAACAATTGAAAGCCGAATGGCTAGAACAAAATGCCGAAGCTATTGAAGCTTGTAACGACTTAACTGCAAAACACGGACTATTTTCCGATTCATACCGAGTATTCTAATGGCACAATTTACGCTTTATAAAAACAACGATAAGAGCACCGCAAGCGCTTACCCATATTTTGTCGATGTCCAAAGCGAGTTGCTAGATTCACTGAATACTCGCTTGGTGATTCCCTTAACTCCTATCGAGCTGTTAGAGAAAAAAGCCCCTAGCCACCTGTGCCCTACGATCCATATTGATGAAGGTGACTTTGTGATTCTTACTCAACAAATGGCTAGTGTACCAACTAAAATCCTTACGACCCCAGTCAATGAGCTAAGCACGTTTAGAAACGAAATTATTGCTGCTATCGACTTTTTGATTACTGGTATATAACGCCTTGTTAAGGGGTGAGCAACGCAATGCCGATGCCGCCGCATACCGCCTTAAACACTAAAACCAACGCATAGTAAAAATGCCACGCGTTGCGAATCCCTCTTGAACAATTTGTTATACGTTTTGTGCGGCTAAGTGTATAAGGTCGGCAAAATCTGCTCCTGAAGCACTTTTAACCTTAAACTGCTCGCTATTGAGCTGCTTAATTACCGTGGATAAGCTGATTAGTTTTATACCTTGTTCCGCAATTAAACTAAGCTCAGCTTCGGACTTCACAATATTATGCACTAGCTCAGATGACCATTCATTTGGGAACAACTTTTCGAGTACGGCAGTTTTCTTAGGCTTCCTGAATTTCTTTTCTACCCATTCTTGAACCCCAGCTCTTAAAACAGGCTCATCGCGTTCTGCTGCACTTGTTGATGCTTGACCAGGTTTCAATAAGTTTTTGGGAATTCGGGATATATAGCTTACTGGTCTCATCGAAGCTTGAACTTCAATATGACGACATTCAGGGAAACCTTTTTCATCAAACCTAATCGCGAGTAAGTCTACTTCATCAACGCCTATTTTAATGCCTCTAATTGTGAAATACCCCTGACGATTGAGCCACTCTTCCACAAGCTCTTCTGCTAGTAATGCCATGAAACCTCCAAAAACGTATAACGCCGCATTAAGGTGTGAGCAAGGCTACCACAAAACTTAGCCATACCACCTTAAACACGAAACCCAACGATGGAATGAAAAATGCCAAGCGTTGGGAATCACTCTTAAATGCTTTGTTATGCCTTTAACCAGCCAAGTACAAAAAAGATAATTGTTGTCATGGCACCTAATGCGAACAGTCCCGCAAACACTTTGACAATGACTGGGTTACAAACTTTTCCCTTGCTCTTATCAACCGAGCTTATCCAGCCATATGTACCAACATCGCTCTTGTTAAAAACAACCAAGTATATGTGATTTAAGCACGTCGAAAGTACAAGGGATGAAATTATCAATATGGCTGGAAGCCAGTAAACTGAGTCCAACAAGAAATAGGCAGAAGAAAACCCAGCGACACCCATTGCAAGGTCAGCAAACTGCCTGGAGCTTGAATAGATGAAGTTTAAAAACTTGCTATCATTGGACTTATCCTCCCATAGAAACGAAAGGAACATTGCTAACATAGTCAAAATGAAAGCCAATACCAAACCAAACTGTAAAGTTGTTACTGAAACATTGTCAGAATTCAACTTTGTCAGAGGGTAAAGTTTCTGAGCAATCAAACCAACAGCCAACCACCAAAATACCGGCAAAGGGCTAATCATCTGATAATTTTTATAAATTTTGCTAAACATTCCTAAATTAGACTCCAAATTATTAAGGGCATAACGCCCTGTTAAGGGGTGAGCAACGCAATACCCAAGCCACCGCATACCACCTTAATCACTTAAACCAACGCATAGTGAAAATGCCACGCGTTGCGAATCCCTCTTGAACAGTTTGTTAGGTGCGTAGCCAAAGTTGGTAAAAGTCTGTTTCATCGTGCTTGGGATTCTTGCGCACGAACTTCCAACCATGGCGCTTATAGAATTTGAGAGCTCGATGGTTAGTTCGGCTTACTGAAAGTACAGCACGCAAACAACCCGCTTTACTCAAAGTGCTTACAATATAATCCTGCACTTTTGGAGCGAGTCCTGAACCACGAAAATTCGGCTTTAAGTAAATGAGATGCACATAACCAGTCTCCTGCTCGGGTGAAAAGCTACGAAACTCTAACTGCCCTGCAAACTGACCATCCACAAATATATGGATATAGAACCATCCTGATGTTGCTAACCGGTCTAAGACGCGTTCACGATAACCACTGATGAAGTCGTCGAAACCATCGTAATGCCCAAAACTACAAAAGTATGCATCTTTTCTCGCAGCAACGCACAATTCGAAATCATCAATGTTTATCTGCTGAAAAGCAATTTCCATACTTACCTTTTCCTTCAAGCACCTAACGCCCTGCTAAGGGGTGAGCAACGCAATACCGAAGCCGCCGCAAACCACCTTAATCACTAAATTCAACGCATAGTGAAAATGCCACGCGTTGCGAATCCCTCTTGAGCAGTTTGTTAGTCGCGAGGCACCGAGCGACAATTTTAAGCCGAACTAAACTTTGCGGACAACAAACTTAATGTGCCTCGATGCATTTAAGTCAGGCGCAGTCTCAAAGCGGCTAGTCAATGAAACCACTTGGAACAAACAACGCCGCAGAAAATGGACTAACAACACCAAAAAGCGCTTTTGGAAAACCAATCTCACAGTGCGGACTTTCAACAAAGTCACTGAAACCACGTGGAATTTACAACACCAGAGAAAAAGTAACTTCAGCGAGTAAATCGGCTTTTGTACCAACAAACTCACCGAGCGGAGTTGCAACCAAAAACAAACTCTCGACTGCCCTGCTCTGTCAGCACCAAAGAACAAAACAATCGCTAGAACACTTGCAAAATTTTGGACTCAAAACAGCTAAAACTAAGTTCTAAGGATCGACGATGAATCTGTGTTCCAAACAAACTGCTGCTAAATTTTAAGCTCAGAAACATGATTTTGATTGCTAGCTTTTTCTGGCGACTAACGCCCTGTTAAGGTGTGAGCGACGCAATGCTGAAGCCGCTGCATACCACCTTAAACACTAAAACCAACGCATAGTAAAAATGCCACGCGTTGCGAATCACTCTTAAACAGTTTGTTGGCCGCTCATTCCCAAAGGTTACTGTTTACTCAACAGGAACTTACGCAAATCTCTCTCTGCACGCATAACAAACAGAATAAACACTTTGTCACCGTCTTGTTTATAGAAAACACGACATGGATTAACGACAACTTCACGATAACTTAAATGTTCTAGCTCGGGTGGAATACGACCTGACTCTGGGAAAGTTTGTAGGCGTTCGACTTTGGAGAAGATCGTTTGCACTAACTGCTTTGCAGCTACGATATTTTCAAGTGCGATGTATTCAGCGATATCGTTGAGGTCAGATAACGCTGGTTCAGTCCAGATTATTTCAGCCATTTTGACATTTTGTCCTTGGCTTCATCATGGCTTACCACTTTACCGTCAGCTAGTGCACGCTCACCTCGTGCAATACCCTCAAGAATAGCTAAACGGTTTTGCATAAACTCGTAGTCATCAACATCAACGAGATAAGCGGATGGCTTACCATGCTCAGTAATTAACACTGGCTCTTTGGTGTCGTGGAGATCGGCGAGGATCTTAGTTGCTTGACGTTTGAGTGATGTAACTAGTTCTACTTTCATGAGAGCTGCTCCAAAGGAATACTAAAGTGATACTATTCTATCACTTTGAGTATAGCAAGCTCCATGACGGCTAACGCCCTGTTAAGGTGTGAGCAACGCAATACCGATACCGCCGCATACCACCTTAATCACTTACACCAACGCATGATGGAAATGCCACGCGTTGCGAATCACTCTTGAACAGTTTGTTAGTATTCAGACCCAACCTGTTACACCGAACTTAGAAAGAAGTCTTACTTATCAGTTCTCTATCGTCTTGATACCACAGTTTTCACAGATCGTATGTCGAGAAAACTCATCCATAGAAGCTAAAAATGGGCCAACTGCCCAACCTTTGATTAACCCTGCAATAAACTCTTTACGCTTTTGATGTTTTACACCAGCAAAAGGACTAGGGTTCCTAATCAATACGGTGATATGTTTGGATTTAATGTTGCAAGCAGAACACTGATATTTGTCTATCTGATGAAGCACTAATTTTCCTCCTGAATACTAACGCCGCGTTAAGGCGTGACGTAATGCGTGCCATACTGTGAGCGAAGCGAAACTGGCACGCGTTGCGGAATCGCTCTTGAACGCTTTATTAGGCATTATTTTCTACTTAGTGCTTTTTCCATACGCTCTGAGTTTTTACTAGTCCTAACGTAACCTTTGTCCGAGTACCAAGAAAAAAGGGCACTCTTATCAAGAGTTCGATCAAAGGGATGCACATCAAGCTGTAACCTTGCGCACCCAAGATTAATCGCGACTTCTTCAGCCTTTTGAAGAAGTGCACCACCTAAGTTTTGATTTCGAAACTCAGGAAGTACATATATTTCATAAATGAAACCAAGTGATTCATCACTCCAATCCTCAAATGATAAAAACGCAGACTCAAGGCCATCACATTTTGCTATGAACTCAAGAGTTCGCCTACTTTGGGCTCTTTCTGCGCGAGAACGAATTGTACTATTTTGTATTTCATTTAAGTTACTAACTTGATTTACTTCTATCACAAGACCTCCGAGATATGACTGATGCCTAACGCCGCATTAAGGTGTGAGCAGCGCTTGGCTATACTTGAGCGAAGCGAAAATGCCAAGCGTTGCGAATCACTCTTAAATGCTTTGTTATACGCGTGCTAACACTAGAGCGATACTTTCATAACCTTATGATTTACTTCACTTTCAATGTCAACTTCTGACCAGCCCAAAGACTCATACAACGGTACAATATGAGTATAAGCATACAGATTACTTTGAGTTGTTGCTGATACTTGGCTAACACCTCGGTTTATCAATTCACTCGCAATGCCTTGACCACGCCAGTCAGGTGAAACATAAACAGCATTTAACCACACTACTTCTGAATTGCCATGTGGCTCTCGGAATCGAGAATAAGCCAAACCACCAATAACCTCATTGTTTCTCAAAGCGAGAATAACCGGAGGAAGTTCAGATTCAGGCTTGTAGGTATCTGCAAACGAAAAGTCAGCCCACTCACTTTGAAATAACCTTTCCAGATCAGTCCAGTAAGGACTGCTATCGTCACAAACTCTGAATACTAATTTGTTCATATTCGATTATTTCCTCAAAGCGTATAACGCCCTGCTAAGGGGTGAGCAACGCAATACCAAAGCCGCCGCATACCACCTTAATCACTAAAATCAACGCACAGTAAAAATGCCACGCGTTGCGAATCCCTCTTGAGCAGTTTGTTAGTCGCGAGGCACCGAGCGACAATTTTAAGCCGAACTAAACTTTGCGAACAACAAACTTTATGTGCTTTGATGCATTTAAGTCAGGCGTAGTCTCAAAGCGGCTACTCAATGAAACCACTTAGAAAAAACAGCGCCGCAGAAAACGGACGGACAACACCAAATAGCGCCTTTGGAAAGCTAATCTCACAGTGCGGACTTTCAACAAAGTCACTGAAACCACGTGGAACTTACCACACCAGAGAAAACGTCCTTTCAGCGAGTAAATCGGCTTTTGTACCAACAAACTCACCGAGCGAAGTAGCAACCAAAAACAGACTCTCGATCGCCCCGCTCTATCACCACCAAAGAACGAAACAACCGCTTGGTAAATAGCAATGCATTGATCTAGAACCGATCAAACTGAGCTTTGACCGTCGAAGATGGAACTATGAATCAAACAACCAGTAGCCAAGTTTTGAGCTTAGAAACATGATTTTGATTACTAGCTTTTTCTGGCGACTAACGCCGCGTTAAGGGGTGAACAACGCAATGCCACCTAACTCAAACTATTGTGCCATAAACACAAAAGCTAAACTTTGAACCAAAACTGCCAAGCGTTGAGAATCCCTCTTGAACGCTTTGTTATACCACTACTCAAAGCTTTTCACTGAACTCCCCACACTGCTTACACTTGTAACCATGCTTGTAAAAGAACAGTGGAAAACCCAGTAAAATGAATACTAAGAAAGCTGGACGCTTACCTTTTGTAAATGCGTATAGCTCCGTGCTACCACAGTTAGGGCAAACATCTTTTGCTTCATCAACGGCAACTTCATTTTCCAATGATTCTGAGAAGTCACTACTAAGTATTTGTTTCGCTTCCTCTGCATCACGCTCGGAGACCATCAGGCGAACACCGCCCATAGCGTTTGAATAAAGCCACTGAGTATTCACCGTGTGCTCGTCAGCGATGTAACTTTCTATCCCAGCATTATCTAGACTCGCTTTCGCAATATGAGCTTCATGAGGAAAAGAAAACCTTGCTACTACAATCACATATTGCTCCTTGTGGTATAACGCCTTGTTAAGGTGTGAGGCACGCAATACCGAAGGTTCCGCACAACACCTTAACCACTAAAGCTAACGCATAGTAAAAATGCCACGCGTGCCGAATCACTCTTGAACAATTTGTTATACGAATTTCTTCAGTGCCAACACTTGCTGTTCAAATAACTCACAATCTGACTTTGAGTATGACTTAGCTACATTAACCCATTGAACGCCCGTTTCATCTATGTGGCGAAACTCGACTTGAAGTGCATATTTAGAACAACGAAAAAGAGCAAAAACCAAACCTACAACCGTCAGACTAAGAACTAAAACTAGTAGCCATTGTGGCACCTCTTCCAACCTTGGAATAACTAACCAAACAGCCCCTGAAAAAACACACACCCAGAATAAAACTTGACCTAAATTATCAAGAAAACTTAACTTTTTAACCCTAACATTGTTTATCTTAGACAAAGGATATGAGTCTTTCTTAAACCTGAACTCTTTTGAATCCAAGTTAAAATCAGTATTTTTGTACATAATTTCCCTCTATTCGTATAACGCCCTGCTAAGGGGTGAGCAACGCAATACCGAAGCCGCTGCATACCACCTTAATCACTAAAATCAACGCATAGTAAAAATGCCACGCGTTGTGAATCCCTCTTGAGCAGCTTGTTAGTTTGCAGACCCAACGGGTTGATTTTACGTTGTTTTAAACTTTGCGAACAACAAACTTTATGTGCTTTGTTGCACCTAAGTCAGGCGTAATCTCAAAGCGGCTAGTCAATGAAACCACTTGGAACAAACAACGCCGCAGAAAACGAACTCACAACACCAAAAAACGCTTTTGGAAAACCAATCTCACAATGCGGGCTTTCAACAAAGCCACTGAAACCACGTGAACTTACCACACCAGAGAAAACGTCATTTCAGCGAGTAAATCGGCTTTTGAACCAACAAACTCAACGAGCAGAGTTTCAACAAAAAAGTACGACTCAATTAGCCCAAAAGTCACACCACCAAAGAACAAATCAGCCGGTGAAACGATACCAATTTTGGATTTTCACCACGCTAATTAACACTGAAATTGAACGCCGATACGACAATTTCAACCTTGAGCTTTTACCACTAGATCTTGCGATATAGCTGCGTTTTTCCTCTTGCAAACTAACGCCGCATTAAGGTGTGAGCAACGCTACCACGAAACCCAACCATACCACCGTAAACACAAAAACCAACGATGGAATGAAAAATGCCATGCGTTGGGAATCACTCTTAAATGCTTTGTTATACAACTAAGTCGACTGCCTCTAACTTACCGAAAATATTGTGTTTAGCTACTCGAAGCTTTAAGTGAGACAAATTTTCGTTTTTACCAACTAATTCAATTATTTTCAATTTATCTGCTTCACTCATGCTATAACCAAAAACAATGGATTCGAACGCATCAAAAGGAATTTGTTTTAGGTTAATCTCTGCATAGGTAGGGAAAAGATTTGAAAGTTCATCAGGAAGCTGAACACCGAAGTCCGGCTGTATTTGTGGCCCAATTTTCTTATCGCTTAGAATCAAAGGGCACACAATTCTAACTTCGTCCTCTGGAGACCATTGTTCAGCTTTTGAGTATAGCAATCGCTCTGAAAATTCAGCGACATCAATCCCGTTATTCAAGAGTGATTGCAGCACACCAAACGAGTTCTGGAAACTGCTAACCTGAAAGTTTTTTATTGGCGCACCATTTATTCGAATAGACCCTTTATAATATGTAAGCGAGGCTCGCTTATCCGCTGTATAGCAGACTTCTTTTGGTGGGAATTGGCTAAAAAATGGATGTTCCTCGTCAAAAGTAACAGCTAGCCCCTTACCTTCACTAGCATAGTGCGTCCACATGAGCTCATTTGTATCAGACTTCGCAAGAGACAGCACACCTAACTGACAACTTAATGCTTCCACTATGAATGAGTTGATTCTTTCAGCTGCTATAACCAGTTGTTCTTTGTCGTACTCTTCCATTGATTGAAAGCCTTCTTGGCGCAGCATAT
Organism: Vibrio sp. Vb2131; assembly: GCF_033338535.1. Classification (NCBI taxonomy): domain Bacteria; kingdom Pseudomonadati; phylum Pseudomonadota; class Gammaproteobacteria; order Vibrionales; family Vibrionaceae; genus Vibrio; species Vibrio sp. Vb2131. The sequence goes on along the minus strand of NZ_JAWOSW010000016.1, from coordinate 2,187 downwards.
GAGGGATTTGTTCCCCGTACCTAATACCACATGGCTTTAAAAAGAAATTCTCCAGTTCCTCATTAGAAGGAACATAAGATGGGACAGCTTGCAATTTATAATGCTCTTTTCTCGCCCATGCATAATCCGCTGGTGAAAATTCGTTAAAATATGGCCATAACCTAGATTCACTACCTTTATCATTGAGATACTTTGGTTGCGTAATACGAAATAACCCATTTGATATAAAATCGGCTCTAGGCGACCAACTTTGGTCATCACTATCAAATACTAAACCATAATACTTTACGAGCATCATTATTACCCTTGTTGTATAACGCCCTGTTAAGGGGTGAGCAACGCAATACCAAAGCTCCCGCATAACACCTTAAACACTAAACGCAACGCATAGTAAAAATACCACGCGTTGCGAATCCCTCTTAAACAGTTTGTTATGAGCGTACTTACGTTGCCCACTTACCAGACAAAAAGTTTGAAACAAACGAGGATAAGCGCAACTGTGATAAGGCCAAACCAACCGATTGTTCGTGTTATTGTTTCCGGTGATTGTGTATTGAAATGAGGAAATAAAATGGCCCCAAAAGATAACAGTGGCACAAAACCGTATAATTGCCCCATTTGTGATGACGTGCCCAAAGGGAAAGGCGGAACAAACAAATACAAAATCGTATACGCAATATAGGCAAGCATTGCAATACCAGCTTCCTTTACCGACGTATCACTTTCTCCATACCAAAAGTAGAAACCCACAATGACACAAAAAACAGCCACACTGATCAACAGAACTATTCTCCTAATTACCCTTTAGCTCATAACGCCGCGTTAAGTAGTGAGCAACGTTACCACCTAACTTAAACTATTGTGCCGTATACACTAAAGTCAATTAAAACCAAAAATGCCACGCGTTGCGAATCTGCCTTAAACGCTTTGTTATGTGCAAAGTTCCGACAAACGCCTGATTTCTTTTACTTCGTGACTTCCCTGAACAACCTTACCCATAGGATTAAACCAGATAGCTTGGATGCCAGCTGTGACTGCTGGCTCAATATCTTTGTCGTATGAGTCACCAACCATAACCACTGATTTAGAATCAACATTTAAGGTGTCGATAATTCGATGGAAGAATTCCGGAGCACCTTTGCCGATACCAAGATTAGCTTTACAAAAGTAACCTGAGATAAAAGGAGATAAACCTACTCGGTCGAAAGCTAATTTGATATCACTTTCTGTTGAGTCAGCGGCATTAGTAGCGACATAGATTTGATGTTGTTTCGATAGTGCCTCTAGGGTTTGCAGAGCAGCGTATACAGCTTGGACATTTTCCCAATCACACATTTTCCCTGTTTGATCTGGGAAATCGATCATTAGCGTGTCGCCCCAATCGAATAAGTACACTTTGCTCATTTTGCCTCCTTGCACATAACGCCTTGTTAAGGTGTGAGGCACGCAATACCAAAGCCTCCGCATACCACTTTAACCACTAAAACTAACGCATAGTAAAAATGCCACGCGTGCCGAATCACTCTTGAACAACTTGTTAAATTTCAGATATGTGGCTTGTGCCGTTGCCCATACGGCCGTTATTTAGAGTTACGTTCCCACTGCCGTCATTGAAAGCATAAAACGTTGAGTATTTTTTAAAAATGCTTTCTAGCGAATCTAGTTCCACAGGATCGCTTGGTTCCAGCACCCATAATGAAGCAGTAACGTAAGCAGGATTAGTTCTATTGATAGTGCAGCAATACGTATAATCTGCCAAGTGCTCAAGCAACGGTCTTAAACCACCAATGCGTAAAGGACGATTTGCAAGCTGAGCTTCTAAAGCCATAACCATTGCCATCTTTGAATAGTCTAAATCATTAGGATCAAGCTCATCTGAATTACTATAACTAACCTCATATTGTCCCTCGGGGAAATGGGAAGGAGCTTGCTCCATTACTTGAGATAGTACTTTAGGCGTGGGAAATTGAAATTCTATACTTTGAACTGAATTTACAAGAGCAATCGAGGCAAGTACAACACCCGTAGTTTTCTTAGCCCACCGTTTAAGTTGCTCTTTAGTTTTGAATATTTTTGTTTTCAAGTTTTACCTCAAAGCTTTAATGAAATTTAACGCCCTGCTAAGGGGTGAGCAACGCAATACAAAAGCCGCCGCAAACCACCTAAATCACTAAAATCAACGCATAG
>NZ_JAWOSW010000015.1:0-146925 GCF_033338535.1 Vibrio sp. Vb2131 | reverse complement strand
TTAGCATGAGTAGTTTTACAGGCAAAGCCGAAACGGATGATAACCACCTACTGAAGTAGGTGGTTTAGGGCTGAAAACAAAATGTGGATAACAAACGGGCCCGATGCTGACGTAGTGGTGCTTTACGCTAAAACAGATGTCAGCGCAGGTTCACGTGGCATTACGGCATTCATTATTGAACGTAACTTCGCAGGTTTCACTCATGCTCAAAAGCTGGACAAGCTAGGCATGAGAGGCTCGAATACTTGCGAACTTGTATTTAACCATTGCGTAGTGCCAAAAGAGAATATTCTTGGCGAGTTGAATCAAGGCGTCGAGGTGTTAATGAGTGGGCTGGATTACGAGCGCGTCGTCCTCGCTGCCGGACCACTCGGGATAATGCAAGCTTGCATGGACATTGTGGTCCCGTACGTACATGAACGAGAGCAGTTTGGAAAACCCATTGGCGAGTTTCAGTTAGTTCAGGGCAAGATCGCCGATATGTACTCTCGAATGAGTGCAGCAAAAGCGTATGTATATACCGTCGCAGCGGCTTGTGATCGAGGTAACGCGACACGCAAAGACGCCGCTGGCGCGATTTTGTACAGTGCAGAGCTCGCCACACAAATGGCACTCGATGCAATCCAGTTGCTCGGTGGGAATGGCTACATCAATGAATACCCTGCTGGTCGTTTGCTACGTGATGCAAAGCTTTATGAAATCGGCGCGGGTACCTCTGAGATTCGCCGCATGTTAATAGGCCGAGAGCTGTTCGAAGAATCTCGCTAACGGAACATACGACAAGGAAGTCATTATGGCCATTATCAAAAGTAAAACTAAGCCAACTGACGAGTTATTTCTTTCCAATAAAGCTGCGATGGAAACGTTGGTCACTCAACTTAATCAACACATCGAGACCATCAAACAGGGCGGCGGTGAAAAAGCCATTCAGCACCAGAGGCAAAAAGGAAAACTCCCCGCCCGAGAACGCATCGCGCGCTTGCTTGATGACAACACTGACTTTCTTGAAATCAGCCAGTTTGCCGCCTGGCAGGTGTATGACGAAGCGATCCCATGCGCTGGCGTTATCGCCGGCATTGGTATCATAGAGGGAATTCAATGCATGGTTATCGCCAACGATGCTTCGGTAAAAGGTGGAACCTACTACCCACTCTCGGTAAAAAAACACCTAAGAGCGCAAGAGATTGCCCAACGTTGCCAACTCCCCTGCGTGTACTTGGTGGACTCCGGTGGCGCAAATCTCCCTCATCAGTCCGACGTCTTCCCCGACAAAGAACACTTTGGTCGCATTTTCTTTAACCAAGCGAGAATGTCGGCGAAAGGCATCCCCCAAGTTGCTGTTGTGATGGGGCTTTGCACTGCTGGGGGCGCGTACGTTCCTGCCATGGCGGATGTGTCCATTATGGTTAAAGAGCAAGGCACCATTTTTTTGGCGGGGCCACCTTTGGTGAAAGCGGCCACTGGCGAAGTCGTGACGGGTGAAGAGCTCGGCGGTGCAGACGTGCATTGTCGAAAATCTGGTGTCGCAGATTATTACGCTGAAAATGATGAACATGCCCTAATGCTTGCGAGAGAAGCCATTGCCAATGCCAATAGAACAAGACCTGTTAAGCCAGAAAACACCGTGCTTTCTCCCCGCTACGACGCAGAAGAAATCTACGGAATTGTGAATGCCAACTTACGACTGTCATTCGACGTTCGAGAAATTATTGCCCGCATCGTCGATGATTCTGATTTCGACGAATTCAAAGCCTTGTACGGCAGAACGCTAGTGTGTGGCTTCGCTCGTATTCAAGGACACTTGATTGGTATTGTGGCAAACAACGGTATCTTGTTTTCTGAATCGGCACAAAAAGGCGCGCACTTTATTGAGCTGTGCGCCAAACGGAAAACACCGCTTCTCTTTCTCCAAAACATTACCGGCTTTATGGTCGGAAAAAAGGTTGAAGAAGAAGGCATCGCAAAACATGGCGCCAAGCTAGTGATGGCCGTCGCTTGTGCTGACGTGCCGAAGTTTACCGTGATCATCGGTGGATCGTACGGCGCTGGTAATTACGGCATGTGCGGCCGAGCGTATGATCCAACCATGATGTGGATGTGGCCGAACGCGCGTATTTCTGTGATGGGCGGAGAACAAGCAGCAGGCGTTTTAACACAAGTTCGAAAAGACGCGAAGGAACGTCAGGGGGAAGCGTGGTCAGAGCAAGAAGAGCACATTTTTAGAGAATCGATCATAGACTTGTATGAAACACAAGGACATCCCTATTTTGCGAGTGCTCGGCTATGGGATGACGGAATTATTGACCCTAAAAAAACGCGCCAGGTGTTGAGTCAAGCGTTAATGGCAGCATTAAACGCCCCCATTCCTGATAGCGAGTTTGGCGTCTTCAGAATGTAAACATCCAAAGATGAATTAAGGAAGTAAGTATGCAGGAAATGCAACCAAGCATTATTCCCAACGCCCAAAGGCAAGATGATGTTCTTTGGCATGTCGATGATAATGGCGTAGCGACCATTACCCTAAACAGAGCAGCCAAACACAATGCTTTTGACGCTTGTACGATCGACTTGCTGATCCACCGCCTAGATTATCTCGCTTTACGAACGGATGTGCGGTGCTTGGTATTAAGAAGTAACGGTAAGCATTTTTCATCCGGGGCCGATTTGAATTGGATGCAGTCGATGGCCGACAGCACGAGGCAAGATAACTTCGTTGATGCCCAAAACTTGGCAAGACTCATGGAAACACTAGATTCGTTCCCTCAACCCACCATCGCAGTTGTTCAAGGTTCCGCTTATGGTGGTGCTTTAGGGTTGATTTGTTGTAGTGATATCGCCATCGCAAGCCAAAGTGCCAACTTTTGCTTAAGTGAAGTTAAGCTTGGTTTAGTTCCAGCGACCATTGCGCCTTACGTCATGCGCGCGATGGGGAATAGACAAGCTAGACGCTATATCTTAAGTGGTGAAGTCATTTCAGCCGAAGATGCCGAACGGTTTGGTATTGTGCACGAAGTGAAAGAAGCCAAACAGCTTGAAAATGCGGTCGATAGCGTAATCAAGACGTTGCTACTTAATAGCCCAGATGCGATGCGTAAAGCGAAAACGCTCTGCCATCAATGTCATCAAAACCCCATCGATCAACAACTGATTCACTATACTAGCAAGCTCATTGCGGACATTAGAGTATCACCCCAAGGTCAAGATGGGCTGCAAGCGTTTCTTGAAAAACGTAGCCCAAGTTGGGTCACCAAGTCACAGGACAAGTAATGCTACCTTCCAAAGTAAAGATTGTCGAAGTAGGTCCTAGAGATGGGTTGCAAAATGAATCTCCTGTTGCGACCCAGACTAAAATCCGGCTGATCAACTTACTCTCTGATACTGGGTTAACGCATATTGAGGCGGGCTCTTTTGTCTCACCCAAATGGGTGCCACAAATGGCGGACTCAATAGAGGTCATGAAAGCAATAACACGGCGAAATCATGTTACCTACTCTGCCCTGACACCAAACCTAAAAGGCTTAGAACAAGCGTTGGAGGCTGACGCCAATCAGGTCGCAATTTTCACTTCATCCTCAGAAGGATTCTGCCAACACAATATCAATTGCTCGATTGCAGAAAGCCTAACTCGCTTCGAGCCTGTAATGCGATTAGCCACCAAACACAGCATCCCTGTTCGAGGTTATCTATCCTGCGTTGCAGATTGCCCTTACGACGGTCCAACAGCCCCTAAACAGGTGGCGAGCGTGACCAAATCGCTCATCGATTTAGGGTGCTATGAAGTATCCCTAGGCGATACAATCGGCACAGGCACGCCAAATCGAATTGCTGCTATGCTGGAAGCCGTCATGTTGGTTGCACCTCTTCCCCAGCTTGCTGTCCATTTCCACGATACATGGGGACAAGCTCTCACCAACATTCATCAAGCCTTGAGTATGGGCATCAATACCATCGACAGCAGTGTCGCTGGGCTGGGTGGATGTCCATACGCTCATGGCGCATCAGGAAATGTCGCAACGGAGGATGTACTATATTTATGCCAAGGGTTAGGAATAGAAACGGGGATCGACTTAGAGCTACTGGCTAAAGCTGGCTGGATGATCAGCGAAGAGCTGGGTCGGCAGCCTACATCAAAAGTGTCATTAGCATTGCGTAACCGCGTATTATCACTTTCGTAGAAGGCCATCCGGCACCTCATTTTCTCCCAACCCAAGTTAATTTGCTCTACTTTCGAGTAGGGAAGCGAAACCGCCCGCCAGTACGATAAATAATTAGAGAAAATAAGATAAGCACACAACCTACTAGTTTATTTGCCGTTAGCACTTCGCCATACCATAGCACGCTCAGAATAACCGTCCAAACTGGTTCTAATATCATAATTAGAGCAGCGTTACCTGCCTGAACAAATTTTTGCCCCATGGTTTGCATTACGTAACGCAAGCTCGTCGCTAATAAGGTACTCAACGCAAACCACCACCAAATAGAGGAGTCCACCTCTGCCGGGAAAGATTCCATAAAAAATGAAACCAACAAACCTAAACAACCTGCTGAAAAAAGTTGCACGCAAGTAAGCAGCAGCACAGGTAGTTTTTGAGAGTATTTGCTGTTCACATTAAAATGAAGCGCCAAAACCAGTGCTGCACCAAGAAACCACAATTGACTGGCCGATTGTTTCCAGCCACCAACTAAAGAAAGACAAGCAAGACCTAATACAGCGATAGGCAAAGAAAGCCAGAAAATTCGTTGTGGTCGTTGACGAAACATAACCCATGCAACAATCGGCACAAACAGCATGGAAAGGCTCATGATAAATGCGCCTTCCCCGAGAGTATCACTGATAGAAATAGCGTAAATCCATGTCATAACGGCACTGCCTAACAGGAGCCCGACACCACCAGCAGAAAGCACATCTTTTAAGTTTGCTTTCAGCAAAGGTCGGTAACATAGAGGCAGTAAGCAGAGCGAAGCGATAGTAAATCGCGCCCCAATAAAGCCAAAAGGTGGTAAACCCTGTATTGTTTCCTTAGAGAATATCCAGCCAAGTGCCGCGATCATCGTCGTCGCAACCAGAATAACCGTCGCTTTGCGTTCTGAGTTAAACATAAGTACTCACAAAATATGGAACACACAATAGCGCAGCAAGAGAGTTTTACTGCGCTATTGTGTAAATTTGAAAGGGGTTTGTGTCGAGCGAAAAAGTGAAAGCCCGATCCTCTCCTGTATTGTTGTCACGCAGATTGAAGTTCTGCTGCTAGATACATTAAATGCAGGCAAAGTCTTAAGGCAAGCCTTTTCGCATACTAAATTACTTTAGCATTCTATACAGCAAGCAAACTGGCTAAAACCTGTACCGGGTGTCGAACTACCTCCCCTTCAAAACGCTTAACTTGACTGCGGCAGGAGTAGTATTGCGACTTCAGCGCTCCTCAATACAGGTTGAATAAGGCGAATTGCTTTTTACCCATCGCCCCTACAATGAAAACTTATTGATTAACTACAACGAACGGTTAAATTGCTCTACGGCCTCTACAACACGGCTAGCGCCATCTTGTATTTCATTCATCACATTGCCTGCTTTTTCAGAGAGCTCTAGCGTATCTAGTGCTTCTTTTTGGCATTTAGCGATCAGCTTAACTGCGTTATCTGTTCGCTGTAGGTTTTCACTGACCATTGTGACAATTTCATCGGTGGTTGCATTGGTTCTTGTAGCAAGCTGTCTGACTTCATCAGCAACAACGGCAAAACCTCTACCATGCTCACCCGCACGAGCCGCTTCTATCGCCGCATTTAACGCCAATAAGTTAGTTTGGTCAGCGATACCACTGATGCTATTTACCAACTCGCTAATACGCGATGAGTGCGCTTTAAGCTCGTCAATCGCGGTGTTCGCTTGCTGCATTTGCTCGGAAAGTATCTGCATCTTTTCTAACGTTGAGCCTATAACCTCTTGCCCTTGCAGGGTTTGTGTTCCAGTTTCTTGGGAGATTTCGTTCGCCAATTGCGCAGCCTGGGCCATTTTCTGTTCCTGCATCACCTGCTGGGTAATATCTGTCGCGAACTTAACGACCTTGTAGAGCTCTCCTCTGTCGTTATGGATAGGGTTATATGAAGCCTCTAACCACACCTCTTCACCATAACGGTTAACTCGTTTGAATCGCTCTGATGAAAATTGCCCTTTTGCTAAACGTTGCCAAAACTCACGGTAAGCTTGAGAGCTCGACTCTTCCTGATCACAAAACATGCGATGATGCTTCCCTAGAATCTGATCAAGCGTATAACCCATTGTGTTTAGGAAATTATCGTTGGCTTTTAAAACATGGCCATCTAATGTGAACTCAATCACCGCCATAGAACGACTTAATGCATTTAGCATGTCCTCTTGCTCACGGGATGATTTGATCGTTCGCGTAAGTTCAGAAGCAAAAACAAAAAAGCTTTCTACTTCTCTGCGCTCATTTAAAACAGGCTGGATAATCGTTCTTAACCAGGCTTCCTCACCATTACCTTTCCGTACTTGCAATGCCCCATTCCAGAACACTTTATCTTGGACGGCTTTCTTCATTCGATGAAAGTGGTCTGTATTGCGCGAATTTGACGGTACCAATTCAGTAATTGATTTCGTTAAGATCTCATCATCATGTAAGAAAAGTTCTTGCTGTAGTTTGGTATTTGCAGAAGTAATGAGGCCTTTACTATCCAATGTTAAGCGGATCATCTCTTCATCTAAACTGGTTTGGATTTGCTGCAGGATTTGCAACTCCTGCTTTAATCGTTGATTTTCTTGTTGAAGCGACTTATTAAAAAACATGACTTTCTCTCATTTGACCGACCTTCGGATTAGTCAAAGGTTTATTATTTGTATACCGAATAAACTGCAAGCGGCAAAATCGTTTGGTTGCATATTCAAACGCGATTTCTATTTCTTATCAAAGGACCCCGCTGGGAATACGGCGATTTTTTCTCCAGTGTAACCTAAGCGCAGTATACTGAAATTTCTTCAGCACCCAAGTTGTTTATATATTTATCAATATTAAAGCTCTTTATCGCCAATTTGAGGTTTGTATTTGTGGATATACTTATATGGAGAAGTGGTGTGTTCAGATCAATAAGCCTTTTCATTTAAAAAAAGGGCCTTGACTTAGTTCCAATAATTTTCGCCGTTTTACCGCTTTTCCACCCGACTTTTGAGCGATTACCCACTCCTTATTCGCTTGTATTTCTATTAATAGCGCACGGAGGAACCAGCAACAAGCGCATCGATTTGCCCAGTATCAATACGTTGTGGTATCCGCTCATTCAGTTTGCCGTGAAGGTGATGATTCACCACCTCACCAGTCGACTCGTCACGATCAGAAATGAGGCAATGAGGCAATGAGGCAATGAGGTAATGAGGTAATGAGGTAATAACGCATGACACCAGAGATTACATTATGTGTCCAACATTGTGCCCACTCCTAAGTTTCATAACTTCCTTCCCTCGGACGCTTCTATCTCTCACCACAGCAACTATGCTTTAAACGACATGTATTCAATTGTCTAGCTTCAACATATGAAGGTTAAGTGAACATAAACAAGCGAAGGAAACAGGGCCATGGAAGTCGATAAAAATGATAAGTTAACAAAAAAATTACAGATAGTGATTCATTGGTCTGTAAGAGTATTGTCGATAGTTATGTTGTTTGTAATCGTCATGGGTGTGATAGATGTTGCATGGACGATATATCAAAAACTTATCACGCCACCTAAACTTATTCTGACGATTTCAGATATGCTAGCCACTTTTGGTGCTTTTATGGCCGTTTTAATTGCTATTGAAATTTTCATCAATATAACTATTTACCTGCGAGAGAATGTTATTCATGTAAAAATCGTCATGGCCACCGCGCTGATGGCAATCTCCCGAAAGGTCATTATTATAGACTTTGAAACCTTGTCTCCAATGTACCTGATTGGAATTGCGGCTGTAGTTCTTAGTATGAGTCTTGGTTACTGGCTGATCCATAAACTGCCCAATAAGAGCCATACTGAATAAACATCTCAGCCTCCCGGCTTTGCAGATACTCTCAAAGCATGAAAAAGTCTTGTCTTGGCACGTTGAAGCTAATAGATTCCTCCATGCTAGGCTCTATATACTGCGAGACTACAAGATTATAGAGTAGTGCCTAGGCGGAGAAATTATCGATATTGTTTTCTAGCAGCTAATCTTTGAGTATTGGCACAGCTCAATGGGGGCAAGTGTTGCTCCAGTTCCCCCATCTGATATATACCCTCAACATCTATGCATTTTACTTTCAACTTTTCCGTGGTCCTCTTAAACAAGGTCGTCACGAGTAGCCTGAAGGATTACATCCGGCTAGAAGTAACAGCCAGAAAAGTGATTGTCAGGTGGTCGGTCATCTCGCCGTAAAATTAGCTCTTAACGTATACCTTCAGCTCAGTTTGCGAAACAGCCTTAAAGGTCAAAGTAACTTTCAATCCCATTCAGAGTGTTGGTCGTGGCCACAGCGGCTAATATCAACCCCATGATCCGACTTACAGCGCTAGCTCCTGTATTCCCAATAATCCTGTGTATGCCGCTGGCCATTAATAGCAAGATATAAACAACCAATAGTACCAGCAGCATCACAGCCACGGTCTGGACTTGCTCCCAAATATTAAACCGCACGTTCTCTGTGAGTAAAACGGCGGCTAATATTGCGCCAGGGCTAGCAATTGATGGAATGGCTAGAGGAAAAACTGCTGTATCATGATGACTATTGAGCGTTCTGATTTCTTCTGCTGGTTTACTCTCACCAAATATCATAGTCAAAGCAAACAAGAACAATACGATACCGCCCGAGATTTGAAACGCAGACAAGGGAATACGCATTGCTGTAAGTATGATTTCACCAGCAACAACAAAAAACAGTAGGATAGCAGCGGAGAATAGAGTCGCAAACAGAGCGACCTTACGCTTTGCCACTTCTTCATAGCTTTTTGTGGCTGCGATAAAAACGGGCACAGTACCTATGGGATCGATGACAGCAAAGAAAAAGATAAAAGTTGCCACAAAGTCAATCATGCTACTTTCTCCAGTACTAATTTAGCTTTAAGGATAGAAGATCAGCTTGAAGTAGCAGAGAAAATGTTTGACGCTAACATAGCGAGAGCTCATTCAGAAAAACAAAAATGGTGCGTTATTTACAATACAGAACTTACTTCTATCCTATCGATAACTATTAATATCTCAAAGGTAATGACTACCATACCTAACGGTAGTCGCCATCGCTTTAGACTTCTCAGAGAACATCAAAAAAACAAGTGAACGAGAAGAATATCGACGTCATAAGATAGTGAGGCTTTAGTGTTTATACCAGTGCTCTTTTGACTCCATTTGAGCTTTTACTTCTGCACTATATTCAGCAGTAGGTCGTGCCAATAACCTTGGAATGCCGATAGGTTCTCCGGACTCTAAACAATAGCCATACTCCCCTGCGCGCAAGCGAGCCAACGATCGTTGAATCTTAGGTAACAGCTTTTGCTCTCTATCTATGATTCTTAATGCGATTGCAGATTGCTCCTCACTGGACGCCCTATCGCTTTCGTCACTGAATTCCATTGGCGCAATCATCTCTTCTTTCGCGCGTTCAATATGCGCTAACGTCAATTCATAAAGCTCAAATAATCGGTTTTCAAAAAACGCGAGCTGAGCTTCATTCATATAATCCGCCTCGGGCGCTGCAAGAATTTCTTCTTCTGTCATGACATGCTTTTTCTCTTCGTTCATAGAACCTCCACACCGAGATAAGAGTTCGATCTCTAAATTCCGGACATCTGAACCTGTGCAACTAAACGACAAATAAAGCCGCCAATAAGGTGCAGTGCTCGACACACTCACAAACTGCTTGATGCCAGAGTTAAGATCACCGACTATATTAATTGTTATATTATAACATTACACTATAAAGAGCATGAGCATGAACACCCAGAAACTCCCTGTTACGGTTTTGTCCGGCTTTCTAGGCGCAGGAAAAACAACCGTTTTAAGTCATATTCTTAACAATAGACAAGGCAGAAAAGTCGCGGTCATCGTCAACGACATGAGCGAAGTCAACATCGATGCAGCGACCGTTCAGAATGAAGTTTCTCTCAACCACAGTGAAGAAAAGTTAGTTGAGATGAGTAACGGCTGCATCTGTTGTACCCTGCGTGAAGATCTACTTGAAGAAGTTACTAAACTCGCGCAAGAAGGCAGATTCGATTACCTAGTTATCGAGTCCACTGGCATCGCCGAGCCACTTCCCGTTGCAGAGACTTTTACGTTTGCTGATGAAAACGGGCTATCACTTTCAGACGTTGCACGTTTAGACACCATGGTTACGGTGGTTGATGCGATTAACTTTCTGCGTGATTACGATGAAGCTAAGTTCTTAACAGAGACCGCCGAATCCTTAGGTGAAGACGATGAACGCAGCGTCGCCGACTTGCTCGTTGATCAAGTCGAGTTCGCTGACGTTATCTTGATAAGTAAAACCGACCTCGCTGAGAAATCAGAAATCGAAAGGCTTCTTGCGATTCTTAGAACTCTCAATACATCCGCCACCATCCTTCCGATCTCAAATGGTGAAGTAGACCTTGATGCGGTACTCGACACACAAAGCTTCAGTTTTGAAAAGGCACAACAAGCCCCAGGTTGGTTGAAGGAAATGCGAGGCGAACACATACCTGAAACCGAAGAATACGGCATTTCTAGCTTTGCTTATCATGCGAGACGCCCTTTCCATCCAGAGAAGTTTTATGACTTCCTCCACAATGCGAAAGATTACGGCAAACTGATTCGTTCCAAGGGTTACTTTTGGCTAGCAACAAGACCAGAGTTTGTCGGTCAATGGAGCCAAGCGGGAGGCATCGCACGTTATGGTGTTGCGGGTATGTTTTGGAAAGCGATTCCGAAGGAGGAGTGGCCGACGGATCAAGATTACCTAGATGCTATAAACGACATTTGGCAAGAACCATACGGCGATATGCGACAAGAATTGGTGTTTATTGGTCAGGGATTAGAGCAACAGAAATTGATTGCTCGTCTTAACGAATGCTTGTTAACAGAAGATGAGATGGAGCAAGGGCTCGACTATTGGTTATCTCTGGAAGACCCTTTCCCTGAATGGGAACAGTAAACGACTGAGATACAAAAAAGCCTCCCACCATTCGGGAGGCTTTTTCGTTACCCAGAGCCAATTTTGGTATACCGAGCCAATTCAGTAAGTCCGTTCTTGGTACAAGCCGAGATTCAAACATGCACCAAGGGAATCCTCACCAGTACATTCAAACCGTCTTCTTCTGGCTCAACTTAGCTATTTTCTTTGGCCAAGGATCTTCAAATGTTGCCCCTTGTTGCCATTGCTCCAGTTCCGCATCCGTTAAAAAGCAGTTTTCCAGCGCATCAATAAACACATCGACTTCGTTTTCTTGCCCAATCACCGTTAAGCGACAACGACGATCACCAAAGCGGCTTTCAACGCTGTCTATCTTATCTTGCAGGATTTGACGATGTTCCTCAGTGAAGTTTTGCGATTCGTCATTGATTACCGAAGCGCGCCAAAAGCCTGTAATTTCAAGCCCCACATTGCCGCTTGCTTGGCTCCAAAGCAGTGAAACATCGTCTCGAGTTGGAAACCAAAAGAACCCCTTACTGCGGAACACACCTTTAGTTAAATACTGGTGGCAGGTACTCCACAAACGCGCAGGATGAAAAGGTCGATCATCTTTGATCACTTTGGCGACAAGGCTTTGTTCGTCTTTATCAGAGAGATTCAACGGCTCATTCACCGTCTCACGAAGTTCTGCGATTAACTGCTCAACAAGGAAGAAATTGTAGTCTTGCTCACCTTTCAACATGCGGATATCCAAGTTTCCCCATGACGTTTTGATTATCTCGGTGTAAACATTAAGCGGATGAATCGCCTGCGCGATGTTACGAACGGTATTGTCATCCACTTTGTCCGTCTTGGTGAGCATGACACGGTTTGAGAACATGATTTGCTCTACCAACAAGTTTTCAACGCCGCGAACACCCTGCTGTACGTTCTTTTGCCACTTCGGAATTAAGGCAGAGCCTTGTCGATAGTCATCTCGCAACCAAGTCGCATCCACCAACGTAATCACGTCTTTGAGAGCGAATTGTGCGTTATTTTTGAAATACTCAACCAAAGGCAAAGGATGACTACTGCCCGATGTTTCAATCACAATCCATTCTGGCGATTTTTCTGCGCAGAGCTTTTTAAGGGCTTTATCGAGCTGCTTTACACCACTCAGGCTGCTGATGCTGTCTCCACTGATCGTGACAAAGTTGCCCTGCTCTTCACTCACCGCATCGGTATTTAAGATAAGCACGCCATCGACGTCTAACTCACTCATGTCATTCACAATAACTGACAGATCAACACCAGAATAATCGGCTTGTTGAAGAATATTGCGTAAAAACGTGGTCTTCCCTGACCCGAGAAACCCATGCAAAATGGTGACTGGAATTGATGGCATACCTTTGACCTACAAACTCTGGATGAATGCATGTTATAACATAACAATTTGATGAGTTATAGAAGGAATCCAATTGCTGTCTTGTACCCAAAGATTAAGAGTCGGTTAAGACCACAGAGGCTGATTTTTCAGAGCTAGCCTTCGTTTCTCATCACGTTTCATCACCAGCAAAGGTCTGACTATTGATAAAAATAATAAGTGGTTACAAAACGACCATTGCTTTGTTTATAAAATTGGAGAAAGATGACAGTACAGCGATTTATAGGAGGTGGTGTTATGACTTTAGTTCTTACCATTCTTATTTTCCTAAGTTGTATTGCGATGCTCGCGATTGGTGTGATGTTTTCACGTAGGCCGATCAAAGGCGGAGGTTGTTGCAAAGCGTCCGATGTTGCGGATGTGGGCGCACGTAAAAGAAAAAATCGCAGTCATTATTCTTCTAGGAACACATATTGACACTCACCTATTGCTCCAACCTCACAACACAAAATAGCATAACTGAGCCCTAACAAATTGTCGGGACTCAGTTTTTCGTTTCTACTAGATAATCAAACTCTGATACTCGCGCCAAAAATGAAGGTTTCTGGATGTTAGGAAGCGACTTCGCGATAGGTAAGTCGGCTTTCATTGCATCAACCGGACGATTACGAACTAAAACTTCAAAATGTAAATGTGGTCCGGTTGAACGACCAGTATTCCCAGAGAGGGCTATTTTTTGCCCACGCTTTATAACTTGACCTTTTTTAACCAAGATTTTATTCAAGTGTAGGTAACGAGTTTTGTACACACTGTTATGTTCAATCACTAAATAATTACCGGCATAAGGGTGCTTGCGGACCGCAATTACTTTTCCATCCCCAGTAGAATAAACTGGCGCACCGATTGGTGTCGCGAAATCCGTTCCGTTATGCGGGGTGACTCTTCCCGTCACTGGGTGTTTACGCTTAGGGTTAAACCCAGAGGTGATTCGGCGGTATGCCCTATCGACAGGATAACGGTTAAACGCTCGCTCCAAACTGTTACCAGCTCTATCATAGAACCGTCCATCCTCGGCTAGAAATGCAGCGACTTCGCCCCTCGCTAAGTTAAAAGAAATAGCCTTAATCTCACTATTGCCAGTTTTGTGTTCACCTAAATATTGCTGTTTCACTAATATATCGAAACGGTCACCGGCTCTAAGAGATCGCGCAAAATCAATCTTATCTTTCATCACCTGCGTAATATTTGCGACGTGGCCTGATGCCAATCCTACTCGATGTGCCGAGACTGAAAAACTCCCTTTGATTTCTCCCGAAAATAAGGTTTCACGCCATTCCCCTGAAATTTCCTGAAATTCGTAAGAGAAGGAGCCATCGTTTTCTCTAGTGTAGATAGCCTTCTCTACAAGGCTCATATGATAAATTAGTCGACTCAATTGCCCCATGTCATCCATCACTAATTCAAGCTCTTCTCCGGGCTGAATCATATCTAGCTGGAGGTGATCAAGATCAACTGAGAGAATTTGCTGCAAAATACCGTAAGGGAGACCCAATTGAGCGAAGATACCACTGAGCGTATCTCCCACTTTAACTATGTAGTGTATTTGTTTAGGTTTAGGCAACGGAGTCAAACTGATATCTGAGGGAACCACTATCTTTGATGATGGAGGTGGTAACGAATCACTGCTTTGATTCAGTTGAGTGCTGTGACTATCTTGATTTGGCTCATCCTCTGTAGGTAGAAGCAAAGCGACCGAAAAACAAAACACAGCAACGATTAAAGCAATAAATTTAAACTTACTCATGAGAAACTAAGTATCAATAACAACGATTGTTATGTTATAACATATCTAGGATTATTTTTACTCAGTTTAGTAAACGTTTATTCAGTTCACTGGATTGGCTAAGAGAAGACCAGTCATTCAACCCATTCTCTTTGAGAAGGCTCAATAATGAACACATTCAATTCAGCACTTATCGTTGCAGGAACACACGGAAACGAACTTTCTGGTATTTATTTACATAAACTAATCAAAGAAAAACGTTACTCTGTCAATAGATCAACCTTTTCAGCCTGCTCGATCATCGCAAACTCCGAAGCAGTAAAACACAACGTCCGATACATCGATACAGACTTAAATCGCGAGTTCTCAGCAATGAATAGCAATCATTGTCCTGATTTGCATGAAAGCAAGATTGCACATCAATTTATCGAGAAATATGCAAACCAAGAAAAACTGTTGATTGTTGACCTGCACAATACAACAAGCAATATGGGAGCGACGTTGATTTTGCTTTCTAACGATGTGTTTTATCGGAAACTGGGCGCGTACGTCAAACAACGAATGCCATCAGCACATGTCCTTTTCGAAGAGCGAAAAGAATGGCAAGAGCAACCTTACCTTTGTACTGCTGGGCAATATGGAATAATGATTGAGGTCGGGGCGCAAGCACATGGTGCGCTAGAGTACAGTACGTTGGAGTTGATGAAACAGATGCTTACCGCAGTATTGGACTATGTTGAAAAGCACAACCTCAACCAAATAGGCTTACTGAGCGATTATGAGGCATTTTTTTACACCGAAGAAATCAGGATTCCACTTGATCAAGAGGGTATGCGGCAAGCACTAGTACACCCTACTATTTGTGGCAGAGATTTTGAGGCGGTCAAACCAGGAGCACCTTTATTAGCGACTTTCGCTGGTTATGATATCCATTGGAATGGCAAAGGGGAAATTTACCCGCACTTTATCAATGAGAGCGCCTACAGTACCGCAAATATAGCAATGGCCCTCGCTAAAAAAAGACGTGTTTCTTCCGTGTAACTTAAAGCAAGTAATTAGGCCACGTGTAACGTGGATACCTCACCCCATGAATAAAACTGTGCCTGAACCGCATAGGCAGAAAATACGGGTACTAACCCCACCCTAATACGGCAGCATAAGTGCCCTAAGCGCAGCTTTAAAAGAAACCCCACTAGAATTTTAAGGAGGTAAGACATTATGGTTAAAAGGAGAGTTTTCTCTTTTCTATCATGATGCCTTCTCCAAACATCGAAATAATCTATCTTCAAATTGGTCATCTAGACCGGAAGAGATCAGTTCTAGGCGGCTTTCTGAACACTCGTCTAGTTCAAACTCTGTGAGTCCATCTGATGTTAGATTGTAACCAAAAATACCGCTTCCCGTGATAAAAACCGCTTTCATTCGTTCGACCTTGAGGTCGAGCAGCAATAATATCAGCTTTTGATGATCGAACACGTTTTCAGCGGAGATACGCCAACCGATACTGTAGAAACCTTCCCCCTGATTGGTTGCTTTTAGAATGCCGCTCTCAGGCATAGGCAACTCAGGAACAAGTGACTTTTTCTCTCTTTCACGATAAAGAACAGAGGGCGTTTTTTGCACGTCAATACGAGTCGCTCCCTCACATTCATGAAAAGGGATAGCGCCATGTTCAGCGAAAATCACTTTTGTTTCCCGCAGACCGAGCTTTGCTATATAAGCCGTCAGCTTTTGCTCATCTTCATCTTGATAGAGATCGCGCTTATTACCTACCACTGTATCTGCGATAGTGATTTGCTGGTTAAACGTTTCATGCTCAGTGTACTTAGGATCCGATAGTTTACGTGCATCGACTAAAGTAATGTTTTTTTGCAAAGCGAGAATTTGACGATAATACTCGGTCGATAGCACTTGCAGTACTTCTTTAGGATGACCAAGGCCTGTAGGCTCAATCAACAATCGATCTGGCCTTGCTTCAGACAATAATTGATTTAAGGCGATTTGCATCGGAAGACCTGCTGCACAGCACATACATCCCCCGGGGACCTCTCGAATAAACACTTGGTCTTGTTGTTTTTTTTGGCCTTGTAACAAGCTGCCATCAATACCAACTTCGCCAAATTCATTGACCAATACAGCCCAACGTTCATGACTCGGTTTATGGGTCAATAAGTGCATTATTGCCGATGTTTTCCCCACCCCGAGAAAGCCAGTGATGATGTTAGTCGGCACTCGCGAAATCAGTGGCTTATTAAAGTTCATTGGCAATTCTCCGGTAGCCTTGGACTAGTTCATGGTTGGCAGAAACGACGGATTCGGAAAAAGCTGAATATTCTGGCGGCACTTTAGAGATACTCTCTAAATCAAAACCGACACCAATATTGGTCATCGGTGGTACATGGAAATAAGCGGGTAAATCGAGGCCATCGACGACACAGTTATGACGAATAACACACCTCTCACCGATGACGCTATTGAACACGACGGAGTTGAAGCCAATGAAAACATCATCACAAACCTGGCAAGGACCATGAATAATCGAACGATGAGCAATGGATGAGCGCTCACCAATGGTCACCGCAGCCCCTGCCTTAGAGTGAATTACGACACCATCTTGGATATTGGTGTCACGTTTGATGACGATAGCTTCCATGTCTCCATGGTTATTAACTTCGTCAGCTCGAATAACAGCATAGGGTCCAATAAAAACGTTATCCTCAATAATGACTTTGCCACAGATAATAGCGGTTGGATCGATAAAGGCTGTTGAGGACACTTGTGGCATATGGCCCGTTGGGTTTCTTCTTAACATAATGCTTCCAGTTTGTTTATGGCTCTTTTTTTACGGTCAGCGACTTAACGATTGAAGGATAAACGCATCGCTGCAGTTGGTTTATCGATGACTTTGTTATTGGCAAAAACTAGCGCGCCATTGACCCAAGTCTTTTGAATTTGAGCTGAAAATTCATGTCCAGCAAAAGGCGACCAACCACAATGATATAAACTGTTTTCGTTGCTAACTCGTGTTGGGGTATGAGCATCAACCAACACCAAATCGGCGTAGTAACCTTCACGGATAAAACCTCGGCCTTGAATGCCATAGCGAATGGCCGGGTTGTGCGCAGTTTTTTCGACTACTTGAGTCAAACTCATATGACCTAAACGGACATGCTCGAAGAGAGTAAGTAACGCATGCTGAACTAACGGCAGTCCGGCTGGAGCCTGCTCGTAAGGCACTTGTTTTTCTTGCCAAGTGTGAGGAGCGTGGTCTGTTGCAATGATATCTATTTGCCCCGTATTTAACGCTTTTAACAACGCATCGCGGTCATTAGGAAACTTGATTGAAGGATTACATTTGATCAAGTTACCAAGAGCGCCATAATCTTTGTTGCTGAACCAAAGATGGTGAACACAAGCCTCCGCAGTGATTGATTTGTCTCGAATGTCTCCCTCGTCAAAAAGTGCTAGCTCCTTCGCCGTTGTGATGTGCAGCACATGCAGTTGGCTGTGATACTTATTGGCAAGTTCTACCGCATAAGAAGATGAAGCGTAACAGGCCTCTTCGTCACGCAAAATGGGATGGTCTTCGATAGTGAAACCTGGCTTCTTAAGCCTTTGCTTTTGCTGGTTTTGTTTAATAACAGTCCCACTTTCACAATGAGTAACAATGAGTACTGGAGAGTCACGAAAAATTGACTCTAACGCTTGCGGATCTTCGACTAACAAATTTCCTGTTGATGCCCCCATAAATACTTTCACACCACAATGTTGTTTGGGGTTAAGTTGTTTAATCTGTTCAAGATTGTCTTCGGTTGCACCGAGGTAGAAAGAATAATTCGCAAACGAGCTTTCTTTAGCGAGAGCGAACTTGCGCTCTAACGAGTCAATAGTCGTTGTAGCCGGACTAACATTGGGCATTTCCATGTAGCTTGTAATACCGCCGGCTACCGCTGCCCGCGACTCGCTTGCAATTGTGCCTTTATGTGTCAGCCCAGGTTCTCGGAAATGCACTTGATCGTCAATCATGCCTGGCAGTAAATAAGCCCCTTTAGCATCAATTACAATATCTCTGTGTTGTACGGATATATTAGTAGCAATCTTGTCAATTCTTTGATCAACAATACGTAAATCTGTTTCGGTAATGGCTCCTTCGTTGACCACCCGAGCGTTTTTAATCAATGTTGCTGACATAATTCATTCTTTTAGATAATTTAAAAATGTGGCCAATACTCGGTCACCTTGTGAAGCTATAAGGGGAGATCGTGTGTCTGCCTCATAGGGGGCGGTTTGCGCATTCATCGCAAACACAGGAAATCTCAAATTGTGGGCTAAGAACGGTGAAGCCTTCTTGTATGGCTTTCGCACATACGCTAGAAATAACATTGGCTTCAACCGCTATTTCACTAACCTTTCCACACTGAGAGCAAATCAAAAACTGTGGAACGCCATGCTCCTGATCGCACGCGATTTGAGAACAAACGACGTATTTACTAGATGTATTAAGCTTATGGACAAAGTGCTCTGCTTCAAGGAAATCGAGTATTCGATAAACCGACATCGCTTGAATGTTTTGAGAAAAGTTGTGATTGCAGTAGTCAACTAGTTCGTAGGCAGAAAGCGGCTTCTCCGCATATAGCAGCGAAGTCAGTATCAATTTCCGTTTAGTAGTGAGTTGTTTACCTCGCAGCAGGCAGATTTTCTCTACCTGCTTCATGACGTCATCTACCGTTTTGAGCTTTCTCATATCTCTAGATGAAATCCAATGTGAGTAGTAAGCGACGTTCATTATCTGCAACATGTGGAGAGCGATGTATAAGTCCAGTGGCTTCATTGCCTTCCCAACCACTTCCTTTGAGCAGGGCAACATCGCCAGGCTGCATTCGTCGTATGGCACTTTCAGAGTCGTATAAGCCCGATAGGTGATCAGGTTGACCAAGACTACCGGCACCGAGTTTAGTGCGATCAATGGTATCGTTGGTTAACCATTCGGTCGCTCGGCCGGTATAAGTTATGACAAGTCTGCAAGGCACACGATCAAAGTGAAATTTCGGGCACATCGGGCTGTCTAGGCGAGTTAGCCTCAAACCTGCTTCTTTAACCTCAAACAAACAGCAGAACATATCGACGATTAAAGCAACATCTTCACTCAGCGCATCAGCACACGCATAGCCCTTTAACTTGCTTCGTACCCATTGTGCAGCATCATCTGGCGTGACACTTTGTACCAGTGCCAATCTAGGCTCCTGTGCCAGCATCAGATTAATGTCCTTCGTCAACTCTTTCGAGAGCGTTCGCTGCCATATGGCAATATTGTGCTCTGGTTTGTAGATGTCGCTAAGTATGTTCGCTGATGTCGATATCGCCAACGATGATGTTGTTTGGACACGAAGCGGGTTCTCAACTACATCAATGCTCATATATCTTCCTCCCAAGCGTTAAAAAGGTCAGGTAAAGGTTTTAATAACGTTGATTTTCTAGGGCTATGAGACCTAGTAATCGTTACGATTTCGCTCTAGTTCACGGACATATTGACACAGTCCCACCCCATGTAGAGTCAAGTCAGACAACGCTTGTGAAGAAATCAACGTTTACTCTCTCTCAATAGGAGACTACTGGTTGTGAGATCAATTCTTTAAACAACAAATTGTAGAGCCCCAAACAAAGCAATGTTATAACATAACAATTAATCTTTTCAATATTTACCTTTTTTGATTAAAAATAATTAGGGGAACATCATGAGCATGCGAGCACGGAAATTATATTCCGCGATTAGAAAAGTAACGCGTAGGTGAATCGCCATAGACCCGACGAAACATCGCGATAAAGTTGCTGGGCGTCGAATAACCCAAAGCATGTGCAACCGCTCCTACAGATTCCTCTCGAGCTATCATTTCTAATGAATGTATTAGCAGTACTTGTTGCCGCCATTCATTAAAACTCATGTTTAACTCACTTCGAATCAATCGTCTTAACGTCCGAGATGAGACTGCCCCAATATTGGCCCAATGCTCCACAGAATGTTTGCTGTTTGGGTCTATTAAAATTGCTTGAGTAACTTTTTGCAGTCTCGGATCTCTGGGCAGCGGGATGTGGAGTGACTCATGAGGGCTATTGACGATTTCATCGGATATTACGGCAAGAATACGTAAAGACTGTATGGATAGATCGTCTGTTTTGCTCCATATCGATGCTCTAACCGATAGGGCTTTCAACACATCGCTCATTTGGATAACACAAGGTCTCATTGGAAACCGCTCACAACTCTCTGGAGTAAACAGTAATGAACGACCTTTCAGAGAACCACAAAAATAAACACTGTGCATCGCACCCGGGGGGATCCAACCAGCTCGGTGAGGTGGTAGTATCCACGTTCCTTCATCGGTTTTGACCTGAATTAGCCCTTCATCTATACACAGTAACTGGCCTCGATGATGACTGTGCCAATTATGTGGCCGTTGATCCAAATGGTTGAAGTCGCTCCTTTCATGCTGCCACTCCTTAACGATCAGTGCGGCGCCATTTTTCCATTCGCTGTAATCAGAGTTTGTCACTTTATTTACTCAATTCCATTTTGGCCATTATTCATTATTTTCTGTCCTCTTAACGTTACCATAGCAAGTTAGCGTTCGAGTAACATTTTAGCAACGACCATTTTATCGAAGGCAGAACCATCATGAACGAACCTATCTTTATTATCTATTACATTACGGCAGGCTTGGGCATTGGCTTTCTCGCAGGACTCGTTGGTGTGGGTGGTGGTGGAATGGCCGTCCCTATTTTTGCGTTTCTATTTTCACTACAGGGAATAGCTGATACGGAAGTAGTGCATCTTGCGTTGGGGACATCAATGGCTTCGATGATTGTTACAACATTGGGCAGCATGCGCGCTCACTACAAAAAAGAGAATGTAGACTCGACAATGGTAGTAAAAATGTTGAGCGGAGTTCTAGTCGGAACATTTTGCGCCACATTCGTAGCATCGTATCTACAAGGAGTCTATCTGGCAGGCTTTTTCAGCGTATTCATGTTGTATGTTGCTTATAAGATGTTTCTCAACACTGAAAATGAGTACAACCCTAACCCACATGGGGCTATCGGTAATATCACTGTAGGCTCGGTCATTGGCTCTGTATCAGCACTTGTCTCTATAAGCGGTGCGGGGTTGATCATCCCCTATCTTGTCCAGCAAAATTTTGAAGTAAAACGTGCTATTGGAACCTCTGCTGCGATAGGTTTCCCTATCGCGCTGTCAGGAAGCCTCGGTTACATGTTAAACGGATGGGAAAATACAGATTGGAACAACTTAGTCTTAGGATACATATACCTTCCTGCAATGCTCAGCTTCTCCATTAGTAGCTACTTAACTACTAGCCTCGGCGTGCGTTGTGCAGAGTATTTCCCAAATAAAGTTCTTAAGAAAATCGTTGGTATTTTGTGTGTTCTTCTAAGTTTCAAAATGTTGGTACAAGTACTTAGTTAGAGCAAATAACACGGTCACTAGTAGGCCTTGCACTATGGTGAAAGGATAAGCCTGCAAAAACTTACTTCTCGCTTTGCTGGTCCAAGCACACAATGTGTAAGAAAGCTCCTCATTGTTGCACTCTTATGACTTTGTTAACCTGGCCAGAATTACATCCAAAATGTGCTGATGATTGTCCTTTCTGGAAACCTCGTCACGCTCCTGGCAAAGTGCTTCCTCCCCTTCTGATGCGAGAATTTTAATGCCACGCTCAGTACATTCTGCGAACGCACTAAACTGACTCGCACTGGGGATCTCTTGAAATGTTACATTGGGAAGAGCAACAAGTGATTCGGCTGGTGTCAGTGCGGGATATAGCCGATCAGAGAGCGCCACCACGGTGATAGCATTGTTCATCAAGGCCAGTGTTTCAGGGACAAAAGTTTTCGTTAGCTCAGGGTTGATAACGACGACCGATTTCAGTTTGTTTTCAGACTGAAATCGGGGAAATTTTTGATCCGGGATGCTGGTAATATCAACGTTATTTTCACGTAACCAATGACAGTCTACATTGGTGGCGTTGTGACACGATGTTCGATATTTCTCCGGGCTTATTTGCGCTCCGGAGAGCATCAGCATAGATGTGCCGCCCAGAAAAAAGCCGACCCCCTGCACTGCATCAGTATCTACGCCTCCGGACAGTATCCCGACCGAACTTAATTCGTTCAGCCCAAGCACCAAATCACTGGTTCTGAATGTGATTTCATCGACAGCCATTTCTGCATTGATTTCGTTCGGTGCAGGAGGCTTTGGTACCACAACGACATAACCTTGTTGCGCTAGGCTCGAGGCTATCCAACCACTGTGGGAAAACGCTGACCGTGTTCCGCCCTGCGACAAAAGCACAACGGGAAATTTTCCACTTGCTAAAGGGGCATCTAACTGCGTTTCGACTGATTTAAAAATGTTCCCCCTACCAAACGTGAAATTGTTTTTTTCGTTCGTTGTGGGATACCAATAATAGACTTCTACTGGCTTATCTCTGTCTTCACTGAATCCCGTTTTGATTGTTAGCGCAGAATGGTATTTCGGCTCATTCGTACTGGCGCTGGCACTGACACACAATGTAGCGAGTAGAAACGACATTATTATTTTGGTTTTCATTTTTCCCTCAGCCGGTCAACACATTATTCTGCACGGCATCTAGAAAAATAACGCGCAGGAGATTCTCCATATATTTTGCGAAACATAGCAATTAAGCTATTCATAGTCGAGGTAACCCAAAGAAAATGATAGACCGCTCCAGCTAGAGCCTTTCTTTTCAATAATTTTCTGCGGATATCCACCATGCAGAAGTTCGTACTTTACTCATTGTAAACGACTAATCATTGCCTCTTAAGGCAACATTAGAAAACCAACCGTATTCACAATCCATAACTCCATAACTCATAGTTACACCGATGTATATCTAAGTGAGCCGAAGCTTCATTGCCCATCCAGTGCCCTTTGCATTTTTATAGCAAGGTAGCCAAGCACCATTTTATTACGGACCATTGCTGCGCGGCTAATGCTTTTGTTTTGTATCGTAACTGATTTGCTTACTGACGTTCTTTAGTTGCACTCCTACCTTATTAAATGCCTTTTGAATAGTTGTGGAAACATGCTGGCGGCCCTCTCCTTCAAAAAAGTTAGCTCGATCTTGCTTCGTTTCGAATACACAGACTATTTCTAAACTTTGTGGAAAAGAAGAGAATTTGACGGTATGAGTCACCCAAAGAAAGCCATCGTAGCCTTTTAGCGTATCTTCACAAACTTCGGTCAACACTTCTCTAATTAGATTCTCGACCTTCTTATCTGATTTGCGCATGAATTAAACTGCCTTCCTATCTAACGCCTTTAATTAGGTCTCAGTCTACATTGTCTTAAACAGTATTTGGCAGTGGTATTTAGTCAATAGCCTGTAGATGAGGTTATTCGCACGAAGATTTACCGACCTACTCGCTTCGAACTACATCTTACGCTGTTAAAAATAAGCGCTTTGCAACTCTACAAAACGCTTCTAACTTATTAGATTATTTTAAGTGTGTTTCAAGGAATGCAGAAACCTTGTCCATTGCAATGCCGACTGCTTCTGGATGGTCATACAGTTCATAGTGAGACCAATTTTCCAAATTAACCAGCTGTCGGTCTTTTGATTGAACAGAGCGGCCATAAATTTCCTGCCCATCACGATAAGCACCAAACGCCCCGACTTTTTGCCCTACCACGGCCATAACAGGCTGAGTCAATAACGTTTCGGCAAATGCAAAGGCATCCCAGCTCAGTGTTTTCTGTGCATGTGAAAACAGCATACGAGTTGCACCACCTTCGGTTTGTCCACGTGATGTTTTGTAGTATTCAGTAGCTTCGAACACGTCTCGTTCTGTTAATCCATTTTCTTTTGCAAATTCAATATTTGGAGGAAGAAGTTCATCGATTTTCAGCTCTGAGCCGCGAGCTTCGGCTGTTCTCTGTGCAGCCATAGCTTCAAGATTGGCGATAGGGTCGTACATACTAAAGCCTTCACGGAACAAGCGGCCTAAGTTAACAGGCGTAATACCTACGACAGCTTTCAAGCGCTTTTCGGTTAGGGCTGAATTGATCATGTAACCACCACCGCCGCAGATACCGAGTCCACCAATTCTATTCTCATCGACATATGGTAAAGTTACTGCATAGTCGATAACGCGACTGATATCTTCAACACGTTGACTTGGGTCTTCTACGTAGCGAGGCAATCCTCCCGATTCTCCTTGGAAGCTCGCGTCAAATGCGATCACGACGTAACCTAACTCAGCAAGGGCTTTACCATAGACAGCGCTGGATGTTTGTTCTTTACAACTACCAAAAGGATGAACACTTATCATTGTTGGGTAGCGTTTCGATTCATTGAAGCCTTCTGGGAATAAAATTAATGCAGACATATCCCAAGACATATCAGCATTTCTAAAAGTGATTTTTTGCATATTCATAATCAATACCTTAAGAGTAAAAAGCCTTGAGAGCAGAAAGGCTCGAAGCAATTGAGCCTTTCATCGGGAATATTAAAGAGTGCGTTGGAAGAAAGATGCGAGTTGGGATACTGCGTCATCGACGTATTCGGCAACATCATAAAGCGACATATGGTTTGCACCATCAATGGCATACAAGGTTTTATCTGAACTCGCAGCACGTTCTATCAGGTCATCACTCATCCATTTGCTGCCCGCGTCACTACCAACGACAGCAAGAATTGGCTGAGTTAGGAATGCTTCCGCTTTGTGGTACGCATCGTAAGTAATGATCTGGTTTAAGTTACGAGTTAGAGCAAAACCCGGCGCATTTGGATGTTCACAACGTGGTGTGTGGTAATACTCCCAAGCTTCGCGTAGCTCTGCATTTGAGGCATCTTCTTCACGCATCGGAGCTAGAGGAATAGTCGCGAATTCTGTACCATTCGTGTCGGTTGTGCGAGCATTCGAACCAAATTCTAAGTAACCAACAGCGTCAGCATCGTTAACCGAATTATCCCAACCATTACGGAACATTTGGCCAATGTTTACGGCACTAACCATACCCAGTGCTTTGATTCGACGATCATTGATCGCTGCATTTGCACTATAGCCCGCACCAGCACAAATCCCCATTGCGCCAATTTTATCGTTATCGACGTACTCTAACGTTGTCAGATAGTCGACGACTGCGCTCACGTCTTCAGTACTCGTGTAAGGGTTTTCCATTTGGCGAGGCTCACCTGTACTTTCACCTTGATACGAACGGTCAAACGCAATGGCAATTATGCCGCTTTTTGCAAGTTTACTCGCATATAGGCCTGCGGTTTGCTCTTTTACGCCACCACCTGGGTGTGAAACAACAACCGCCGCATATTGTTTACTTGCATCAAAATCTGTAGGGAAGTTGATAACCGCTGAAATCTCAATACCTTGACCATTGAGATTTTTGAAAGTGACTTTAGACATAGCGACATTCTCCATTAGAGGTTAACTGTTCATCTCAGGCTGACCTAAGCTTCGATGTAATATTAGTCAACACACTGTTTCGGATAAATATCGTTTTATCTACATGACTGTTTAGTTATACTTAACAAATGAGAATAGAACCTTCTTTAATTTCATCACTGACGTGGTTTGCACATATTGCTCGCCATCGCAGTTTCACTAAAGCGGCCTTAGAAATGGGGGTAACCCGTGCTGCCTTATCACAACACCTGAAAGCGTTAGAGCAACAGCTACAAGTTCGGTTAATCAATAGAACCACTAGAAGTATGTCGTTGACTCAAGAAGGCCAACGTCTGCTTGATATTTTGCAACCTTCATTGGTGAACATTGAGCAGGTCGTTAACGAATTGAACGACTCTCATCTTGAGCCTTCGGGATTAATCCGTATCAGTGTATCAAGAACCGCTGCTCGGCTGCTTATTGAGCCCTATCTAGGTGAGTTCCTCTCTCGTTATCCTAAAATACGCCTAGAGCTAATCATGGATGATGGGTTTTCTAACATCGTCGCAGAAGGCGTTGACGCTGGCATTCGCTTAGGATTAAGCTTAGATGAACATATGGTTGCGGTCCCTATTACTCCGCCGTTAACAACGGCAATAGTGGGCTCTCCTGAATACTTTAGGCAAAATGGACTACCTCAAACTCCTGAGGATTTAGAAGGTCACAATTGCCTTGCTTATCGTTTTACCTCTAGCGGAACAATTGATCATTGGTCGCTAACCTCTCCAGATGTTGCAAAGCGCACCCTCGTTTTCGAGCCTAAAGGCAATGCTATTTTTAATGATGACTATAGTATGTTACAAGCTGCAATACAGGGTGTGGGTTTAGTGAAGCATATTGATTTATGGGTGGAAAAGCACATAAATGAGGGAAGATTGACCCGAGTCCTGACACCTTGGTGCAAAGAGTTTCCTGGGTTTTATTTATATATACCTTCACGAGAGCATATGCCGAAAAAAATCCGCGTCTTGATGGATTTTTTAATCGAAAAGCGCGAAGCTCTGAAACCCAAAGAGTGATTATCAAATTGCTTTAAATAAAAAAAGCGAGCACGAGGCTCGCTTTTAACTTTCTGTTTTCGTTATATATTACAATAGCTCAACCGATTGTTTAGCTATCACAAATTCCTCGTTAGTAGGAATAACAAGAGCTTTGGCACCTAACAACTCAGATGTTGCAATAACACCTGCGTTACCAAATCTTGCATCTTCATTACCTTTCTCATCTTCAACAAAACCTAACAGTTTTAGGTTTTTCAAGATTTCACGACGAATTGGTAGTGAGTTTTCACCAATACCACCAGTGAAGATGATGCCGTCTAATGAATCCAGAGCCGCGAGGTAGGAAGTAATGTATTTCGCAACGCGGTAAGTGAAGATCTCAAATGCCAACTTCGCACGTGAATTCCCCGCTTCCATTGCGTCTAGTACGCCACGAGCATCACTTGTCACACCAGATACACCTAAGAAACCTGACTTCTTGTTCATCATCTCGAACACTTCGTCTTTTTCCCAGCCTTTACGGAAAAGGAACTCGATAACACTTGGATCAAGGTCACCACAGCGAGTGCCCATCATTAGGCCAGCTAACGGCGTCAAACCCATACTTGTATCAACACATTCGCCATTTTTAACCGCACTCACTGATGCACCGTTACCTAAGTGCACAGTGATAAAGCTGCTTTCTTCAACCGGCTTATCTAGCATTTTCGCTGCTTCACGGCTTACGTAGTAGTGGCTTGTACCGTGAGCACCGTAACGACGCACTTTATGCTCTTCGTAAAGCTCGTAAGGAAGTGCGTACATAAAGGCTTTGGCTGGCATTGTTTGGTGGAAAGCAGTGTCGAATACAGCAAATTGAGGCAGTGAAGGGAACGCCGCCATTGCCGCTCTCATGCCTTCAGCGTTCGCTTTGTTATGAAGTGGTGCAAGTTCAGCAAGGCGCTCTACTTCTTGAATAACTGTTTCATCAACTTTCACAGTTCCTTTAAAGGTTTCACCGCCTGCGACAATGCGATGGCCTACAGCGACAAATTTTGAGCTCAAACCTAGAGTTTCGAGTAGTTTTACCACTCGCTCAACAGCGTACTGATGATGGTTACCGCCAGCTGGAATTGCTTCAACGGTTTTTTCTCCCTGATATTTCCAACTGATTTCAGCTTCAGGTAGGCCAAAACACTCACCAATACCTGATACCAAAGCTTCACCGGTTTCAGAATCAATAACAGCAAATTTTAATGAAGAGCTACCAGAGTTGATCACCAGTACAAACGAATTAGACATGAAATAGTTATCCTGTTGTAGAGCAGAGGTTGTAATAGCGCTTGTGCGCTGCGTACTTCTTGTTTGCCCCTCTATTATTCAATAATTTTTTAATCTTTCAACAATCTTTTAGTAAAAGCGATTTGATTGAACAAATTTTGTTGATCTGTAGCAAGTTTTGATTTTATTTGAAGACTAAAAAATATCACTTGTTAAACATAATTTATGAATAGGTCAATTTGTACAAAGTCAGATATATAAGCTACGTTGTTTATTGGGTGAACAAAAATAACAAACCAATCAATAAATCGGGGTAATAATGTGCCCACTATTGCATTTCTATTAGTGATCTTAGGTTTGATTTTGCTCTGCTGGGGATGGCAGATGACAAAAAACATCTGCTCGAAAACTGACGTAACCGGGTGGACTTTCCTATTATTGTTAATCAGCTGTTTCATTTTTGCTTATGCCGTTTTTTTGCACGCTATCATGCAAAAACCTATTACTTCTCTCTTAGAAACGGGGGTTTCTCTTATACTTTTTGGCGGCAGTATCTTTGTCGTGCTGGTGATTAAGTGGAGCAACGATTCGATATTAAAGCTTCATACTGTTGCTGAAAGAGAGAAGCGCAATGCCGTCCATGACGCTCTTACTGGGCTCCCTTATCGTAAATACTACTTTGAGTCTATCGAAGACATAACACAACCTGAAGGCCAATGACTGATTCAAATTATGAGATAACCTCAAAAACGTCGAAAGATTGATAATACGTTTCAAGGTAAGCTGGTTAATTTCTTTTCACAGCAAGCCGCACTGAAGGCTCCCGCTCTATCGTTGAGAACACGATTGCGCTAGCACATGGATTAGGGTATTCGGTCGTAGCAGAAGGCGTTCAAGACATGGACACACTGCATTTTTTGAGAAGTCGAGGCTGTGACATCATTCAGGGTTACTTGTTCTGCCCTGCCCTTAGACGAAGTAATAAGTTGGGTAAACAAACACGATGAAAAGCAAAACCGTATTAGACGCGCATAAAAAAGCCGAGCGCTTTGCTCGGCTTTCAATTCTTTTTGTAGCAACTTAAACCGTCGCTTTAATCACTCGTGATTATGCGTCTGTACGACGGCCACGACCGTGACCACGTTCACCACGATGTGCACCACGGTGATCACCACCACGGTTGCGATCGAAACGACGTTCGCCACCTTCACGATTACCATCGCGGTTGCCGTCACGGTTACCACGGAAACCACCTTCGCGACGACCGCCTTCACGACGATCACCACCACGATTGCCGCCTTCGCGGTTGCCACGGTAACCACCGCCATCACGACGACCACCTTCGCGACGACCACCGTCACGGCGACCACCACGAGACTCGCGGAAATCATCGAAATCACATACTACAGCACCAACATCTTGTTGACGGATACGTAGTTTGCTTAGCTTGTTCGCCGCGTCTGAAGTCATTGCTTTAGGTAGCTGTACGAATGTGTGGCCTTGAGCTAGCTTGATCGCACCGATAGAACCTTTACCTAGACCTAGTTCGTTTGCTAGAGCGCCAACGATGTCTTTAACTTGAACGCCTTGCTCACGACCAACTTGAAGCTGGTAAGTATCCCAGTCTTGGTTGTTGAAGTTACGACCGCCATCGCGACCACCTTCACGACGCTCTTTACGACGTTGCTTGTCACGCTCAATTGCTTCAACCATTGGGTCTTCGCCAATGTAGAACAGAGGACGTTTGCCTTGCTGACGCTTAAGAAGCATAGCAGCAAGTGTTGCTGGGTCGATGTCTAGAGAAGTTTGTAGTTTCTCTACCAACTCAGCAAATTTGTCTAGTGCTTTGTGCTCTTTCTCTGCTTCAAGCTCAGCGCCTAGCTTAGCTAGACGAGCTTCAGCAACTTGGTCACGTAGAGGAAGTTGGATTTCTTCCATAGATGACTTAGTTACACGCTCGATAGTGCGAAGCATACGAATTTGGTTAGTGCGAACTAGAAGGATCGCTTTACCCTTACGTCCAGCACGGCCAGTACGACCGATACGGTGGATGTATGACTCAACATCAAATGGGATGTCGTAGTTGAATACGTGCGTAATACGTGGAACGTCAAGACCACGAGCTACAACATCAGTTGCAACTAGGATGTCAATAACACCTTGTTTGATGTGATCAACAGTACGCTCACGTAGAGACTGAGGAATGTCACCGTGCAGTGCAGCTGCTTTGAAGCCACGTGCAGATAGCCAGTCAGCCAGACGCTCAGTATCTTGACGAGTACGTACGAATACGATTGACGCGTCAGTTTCTTCAGTTTCAAGAAGACGAGACATTGCTTCATCTTTCTCTACACCTTTCACTACCCAGAACTGTTGTTGAACTTTGTCTACAGTGTGGTTTTTACCAGCAACGTCAACCGTTACAGGGTCACGAAGGAAACGTTCAACGATCTTCTTCAGCATTGGAGGCATCGTTGCAGAAAACAGAACGCGCTGTGCTGACTCTGGAGCGTGCTCCATGATCGCAGTTACGTCATCTACGAAACCCATGTTTAGCATTTCGTCTGCTTCATCAAGAACGAAAGTACTAACTTCGTCTAGGTGTAGACGTTCGCGATTGATAAGATCTTGAACACGGCCTGGAGTACCGACAACTACATGAGCGCCACTTTTAAGAGCACGCATTTGGTCGACAATAGATGCGCCACCGTAAATCTCTAGAACTTTCAAACCTTTGATATTTTTTCCAAGGTTTTTCATTTCCGCTGCAACCTGAATTGCCAGCTCACGAGTCGGAGCAAGTACAATCGCTTGCGGTTTGCGTTGGTTTAGATCGAGTTTGTTGAGAAGAGGCAGAGAGAACGCTGCTGTTTTACCTGTACCTGTTTGAGCTTTACCCAGCGCGTCAGCACCTTCCAATAGGTGTGGGATTGCCGCAGCCTGAATTGGAGTTGGTGACACGAAACCCATTCCGTCTAGAGCAGAAAGGATAGAATCATTCAGAGATAAATCACTGAATTGAATAACAGAATCTTGCATTGGGATCCTACTTAATTAAACAAAAAAACAGTCCCATATGCTCTTCCAATTCGATACTGATCCATCCAGATACTGATTCCATTCAGACGGGAACACAGCACAGTACACAACCGCGATAAGCCATTAGGGACGACTAAGGGAGGCGGATTATTCCTTAAAAGCATAAAAAAATCCAGAAAAAATTGAATTACATCACAATTTATTCTCAACAATGGTATTTTTAGCATATTTTTCCACCAACCCTACCATTCCCCGTAGATTCGCGTAACTCACAGATGAGAATTTCATCAATATTTAAGCCAATTTCTCGTGGTTAAATTGGCAAAATTCACGGCGAAATTACGCTCCACAGGTAGTAATAATAGCTCGCAATGATTATAGTGTGCCCAACTCCATAGGTAATTTAAGAAAAGATGTTTCAAGATAACCCACTACTCGCTCAGCTTAAGCAGCAAATCCAAGAAAACCTGCCTAAAAAAGAAGGCTCAATAAAAGCCACAGATAAAGGCTTTGGCTTTTTGGAAGTGGACAGTAAGACGAGCTTCTTCATCCCGCCTGCGTACATGAAAAAGTGCATGCACGGTGACAAAGTCGTCGCCATTATCCGCACCGAAAATGAACGCGAAGTTGCAGAGCCACAAGAGCTGCTGGAACAAGCCGTGACTCGCTTTATTGGTCGAGTAAAAATGTTCAAAGGCAAGCTCAACGTAGCACCTGATCACCCACAGCTTAAAAAGCTATCTCTTAAAGCGAAACTAAAGAAAGGTCTAAAACCTGACGAGTTCGCCGAAGGTGATTGGGTTGTCGCACATCTTATTCGCCACCCTCTAAAAGGCGATAACTCTTTCTTCGTAGAAATTTCTGAAAAAATCACTGACGCGAATGATAAAATTGCGCCTTGGTGGGTAACGCTTGCTCAAAACGATCTACCAAACTCTGAGCCAGCAGGCATCGATAACTGGGAACTGAAAGACGACGCGGAGCTAGAACGCGTAGACATGACTCATGTTCCATTCGTCACTATCGACGGTGAATCGACTAAAGATATGGACGATGCGCTGTACGCGAAGAAAACTGTATCTGGCGATTTCGAACTCACCATCGCTATTGCGGACCCAACCGCCTACATCACACCTGAAGATGAAATGGATAAAGTAGCGCGTGAGCGTGGCTATACTATTTATCTTCCAGGACGCAACATCCCGATGCTACCTCGCGATTTAGCGGACAACCTATGTTCTCTGATTGAAGGTGAAACCCGCCCTGCTATTTGCTGTACCGTAACGGTAAGTAAAGATGGTGTGATTGGCGACGATATTAAATTCTTCGCGGCAAACATCAAATCACATGCACGCCTAGCATACGATCACGTGTCTGATTGGTTAGAAAACGGCAGCTCTGAAGCATGGACGCCATCTGAAGAGATCGCGACCATCGTTCGTGATCTTTATGAGTTCTCTCTTGCTCGCGCTGAATGGCGTGAGAAAAACGCAGTGGTCTTCCCTGATCGTCCTGACTACCGTTTTGAGCTCAGTGAAGATAACGATGTAATCGCTATCCACGCAGACATGCGCCGCAGTGCAAACCGCCTTGTTGAAGAATCCATGATTACCGCAAACATCTGTGCAGGTCGTACATTACGCGATAAATTTGAAACAGGTGTTTTCAATACGCATGCTGGTATCAAGAACGAGAAGATTGAAGAAGTGGTTCAACTTGTCAATCCAGAAGGCCAGTTGGAGTTCACAGCGGAGTCTATTGCTACACTAGAAGGCTTTGCTGCATTGCGCCGCTGGTTGGCTGCTCAAGAAACGTCTTACCTAGATAACCGTATTCGTAAGTTCCAAGCATACAGTGAAGTGGGTAATCAGCCTCTGCCTCATTACGCAATGGGTTTAGACATCTATGCAACTTGGACATCACCAATTCGTAAATACGGTGATATGATCAACCACCGTATGTTGAAGGCCGTCATCCTTGGTAAAGAACCCGTACAAAAACCAGATGACCAAGTAGGCGAAGAGCTAGCTCTACATCGTAAACATCATAAAATCGCTGAGCGAAATGTCTCAGATTGGCTATATGCACGTACGCTTGCTGATGAGCCGAGCAAGAAAACTTGTTTCACAGGTGAGATTTTCGATATTAATCGTGCAGGCGCACGTGTCCGACTTCTCGAAAATGGCGCAGCAGCCTTTATTCCTGGTGCACTAATTCTTGATAATAAAGAAAGAATTGAGTGCAATGGCGACAACGGTACCATCTCTATCGATAAAGAGGTCGTATACAAACTTGGGGATACATTGGAAATTGTCCTTACGGACGTAAACCAAGAAAACCGCAGTTTAGTTGCAAAGCCAACCCAGGTATTCGCTGAACAACCAGCAGCACAAACAGAACAGACTGTAAGTGAATAATACCGAATGAAGTCAAAAGGCGCTCTATTGAGCGCCTTTTTTATTTGTTATGTAAAACGATAAGAAAGAGTATGCCGAACATTGAGATCATTCGCTTTAATCACTTCTCTGCGCGCAAAAGTGAGCGTTACACTGCAACACATAATGGGTTATATATTGTTGAAGAAGGTGCCCTATTAGTTCATCAACCTAATGGCGAGCAATTTGAACTTAAAGCCGGAGATTTCACACTCTATAACTCCGCAGATCTGAGCAGTGCAGAAGCCGTCTCTAGTGACGGAGGCTTTAAAGCACTGGCTTTAGTCTTCAATCCAAATATATTCTGTGACTTTAAGAAAGCGCACCCGATGCTACGTTCCAAAACGGAAGAAAGGCGCTTCTATCCTTTTTCAACGCAATCCAGTAGCGAAGTAGCACAATTGAAGGACATGTTGGTTAAGTTAGCGAGTCGCAATGCTCCAGACTACACACAAAGCCATATCGCAATGGCATTGCTGTCGTTGATGGTTGAGGTAGAGCCAAACATCCTATCTATCATAGATGATGCAAGTAGCCTGAGCGACTCTCAAAAAGCCATTAAGTACATTGAGGGTAATATTGAAAAAGACATCACGCTAGAAGGCTTAGCGGCTCATATGAGCATGTCCATCGCAACCTTAAAACGTCGCCTCGCCGCAGATGATCTTTCGTTTTCTCAGATATTAAAGGTGAAACGGATAAACTTCGCAGCAACCCAACTGCGCAAGTCAGAAAAATCAATAACAGAAATAGCGTTTGAGTCTGGTTTTAAAAGTGCAGCGCATTTCAGTACAGCATTTAAATCCGTTTACAACATGACCCCCAAAGACTTTAGAAACCAAGTCGTTAAGCCTAAAGTATAAATCATGTCGGCATTCGCATCCGTTGGGCTCACCCTATTCCCAAAAACACGCTTGAGGATCACGCTCCAATTCGTTGAGTAAGTCCTCAAGCATTCGGCTAAATGGAAGTGGCTTATAAGGCACCCACCTTAACAGCTCGTTGTGATATGTGGGAACATAGAAATACCAAAGTTGGTTGTCCTCATCAAACATGATCTTCGCGACGGGAGAAGTATACTCGCTATGCTGGGAGTCGAGGAGAAAATGCGCCCGATGAAGCTCAACGCCATTTTCTACTAGCTCATAGAGGCACTTGCCCTGTTCGACAGGCAAGTTAGCATTACGCGCAGAGCAGAGCGATTGAACTGATTTGTATAAACGACTTGTCGCCATTTGGGACACTGACATCAACGTTCTCCCGATGGATGATAGTTAGAGCTGCCGATCCTAGTATATAACCTTTACATCATCACCGATGGTAGTTATCTACCTAACTCAAGTATAAGATAGCTATATTATCATTTGCCCAGATTATCATCTCAGTCCACTTGGAAACGCTAGCTCCATCACCTCTTGACTAGAAACAATTCCCCTGTTTAGCGCTAACAGTTCACAAAAGTGTAACCTGAACGCAATATCATAAACTCTGCTTTATCCCGTATATGGAGTTTAATATGTTACGTTTTACTGTGGCGACGTTATTGGCCATAGCAGTCTCCCTCCCTACCATTGCAAAAGAAATCAACATCTCGGGTTCAACGTCGGTTGCTCGTGTGATGGATGTACTTGCTGAGGAATACAACAAAACACACCCAGACGATTACGTTGCTGTTCAGGGCATTGGTTCGAGTGCTGGTATCACCATGGTCAATAAAGGAGTAGCCGAAATAGGCATGAGCTCTCGCTATCTGACTGAAAGCGAAAAAGGTGAAGATCTCAATGTATACCCTATCGCTTATGATGGCCTCGCTGTTGTTGTAAACCGTACCAACTCTGTAGAAAACCTTTCTCAGCAACAGCTGTTTGATATTTACAAAGGTAAGATTAAGAATTGGAAAGAGGTCGGGGGCGCAGATCAGCCTATCGCGGTGGTTACTAGAGAAGCGTCTTCAGGTTCACGTTACAGCTTCGAAAGCTTGCTGGGACTGACCAAAATCGTTAATGATCGCCTTGTCTCAGATATCAGCCCAAACAACTTGGTTGTAAACAGCAACAGCATGGTAAAAACCATTGTTAACCATAACACTCGCGCCATTGGTTTTATCTCTGTAGGGTCAGTAGATCGCTCGATCAAGGCGATTCAGTTAGATGGTATTGACCCAACCTCGACAAACATTAGCAATCATAAGTACAAGTTGGCGCGACCATTCCTAGTGCTATACAAAGTAGATAAGATTAGCGATGCAGGTAAAGGTTTTATCGCTTTCCTTCGTTCAGAGCAGGGACAAAAAGCGATTGCAGATTACGGTTATACGCCAGTAAAAAACTTTAATCAGTAAAAATGAAAAAGAGAGCACCCTGATGCTCTCTTTTACTATGTCGTGTTCTATCCGGTTTCGGAATTAGAAATGCAGTTGAATTACAGAGACCACAACCGCACCAGGTCGACGAATACCTTCAATTTCCACTTTAATTTCGCGCTCAATCTCCAAACCTTTTTTGATTGGCGTTACTTTTGTTAACGTGCTGACTGCACGAACATTATTGCCTGCTTTGACAGGGTAAGGGAAACGGACTTGGTTTAAACCCAAGTTAACTACCATTTTAGCTGTTGGGAACATTGGCTTGTCTGGATCGACTGAATCCGTCAGTTTAGGCAGCAATGCTAATGTTAAAAAGCCATGAGCGATAGTTGTCTTAAATGGAGATTCAGTTGAAGCACGCTCTGGATCAGTATGAATCCATTGCATGTCTTCCGTTACCGCACCAAATTGGTTAATACGTTCTTGAGACACATGAACCCAATCACCAGTGTGAATAACTTCGCCAATTTTTTCACTTAACTCGTCATAAAGCTTTTGAGCCTCAGGTGCCATTACGATCGGTGCAGGTTGAGGTGCAACTTCTTCGTTGACGGCTGGCTGCTGGTGATCACGAACTTTTGAGAAAAGAAAGCTATTTTGAGCTTTCCCCAAAAAGTCACTCCAATAATCGCGTAACGTTGGAGACATCCAATTCATAAACTCGGATTGATGAGCAGAAATCGCATCAACTTTGTCTTTAAATAGATTTGTGACCTTCATAAACACCCTTAAGAATTCTAAGCACAACTGGCTATACCAGTTAATTTTGAATTAGTTCACAAAGTCTTGCAAATACTTTCGGGCGAACACATGTACCCTAAAAGCATGTTATGTCTTATATATCAGCAAGATAACAATAAAACACCATTTTATTGACGTGCGCCAATATAAAGTAAAAACTCTATAAATTGGTACTTTTTGTCCCTTTTTCACTCCGTTTTCAAACTGTCCAACATCACATCAGTGATCATAAAACAAGCAAACAGTACTTCTATTATAATTCAGCACTTTACAAGTCGGACTATGCTCCTTATTATACCGCCCACAACGGAGAGATGGCTGAGTGGTTGAAAGCACCGGTCTTGAAAACCGGCATACGTTAATAGCGTATCTAGGGTTCAAATCCCTATCTCTCCGCCACTTATTTAGAGAGCTCGCATTTATTGCGAGCTTTCGTCGTTTTAGCTCTTACAAAAACGAGATTTAGAAATCCTCGCTCGTAAGCGAATCCAGCACTTCACTATATTCCAGTTAAAAGCCCGCTAATGTTTAGCGGGCTTTTAACTTCGATTTTCTAAAGTTTAAGCAAACTTCTTAATCATTTCAGACAGGTCATTGGTGCAATTTTGCACTTTGGTGTTCATATGATTCGTTTCAGTCATCAGTTCATACGATTCACTGTACTTTAAATTAAGCGACTGGATGTTTTCATTTATTTCATCCGTTACATAAACCTGCTCTTCTATCGCGACCGCAATTTGTTGGTTTCGTTCGACGACGTCCTGAACAAGGGATTCCAATTGTTGAATGCTATCCAAAGCAGTACCTAGCAATGTTACCGTTCCGGTCGACATTTCATTACCTTTCTCTAACGCAGAAACCGCTGATTTGCTCCCATTTTGAATCCCTTCAATGGCCGATTTAATCTCTGTTGTCGATTCCTGAGTTCTTTTAGCTAAGGTTCTCACTTCATCTGCTACAACGGCAAACCCTCTGCCTTGTTCGCCTGCCCTCGCGGCTTCAATTGCAGCGTTCAACGCTAATAAATTAGTTTGTTCGGCAATACCATTGATGACTTCAACAACGGTTCCAATTTGCTCGGTTTGTTGGTTCAAACGTATGACCACTTTAGATATTTCGCCGAGCTCACCCACCAGCTCTAGTACCGATTGGTTAACATTATCGATAACGCTACGGCTGTCTATCATCGTATTTTGCGCTTCTAACGTAGCCTCGGCGGTCGCTTGAGCATTATTTGATATCTCAGATGAAGAGGCTTGCATCTCGTTGACCGCTGTTGCGACCGAGTCAATCTCCACTTTCTGTGCGCTTAAGTTCTCCGTCACTTGCTGGCTATTTGTCGCAGCACTGTTAGCACTTGCGCGCGTTTTTTCGCAAGAGTCTTTTACAGACACGCCAACGCGCCCCAATAGCGCATTGGCAAATTGCTTACGCATCTTCATACCCAGCTCAATCTCAGCCAGATCGTTGATTCTTCCGCAATAAATATATTCCATGAGTGGATTGTTGAAGTCTTGCCTAGCCTGTTTAGCGAGCTTCTCAACTGGTCTGGTTAATACATAAATAGAGAAAACGGAAAGTAACGCAACAACGCCAAACGCTATCACTGGTGATTGATTCATTTGTAGAATGAGTAAGCCAAGAAGGTTTGAAATTAAAAGGAAGAAGGCCGATCTCATCCACAAACGTGTACGAGGAAGATACATTTTCCACGGCTTACGATTATTTCGAAGCTTCGAATACGCTTTTTCCGCTCGCTGGATGTGTATACGCTCAGGTTTAAATCTCACTGATTGGTATTCCACAACTTCACCATTAGATTTTATAGGAGAAGCAAACGCGTCAACCCAATAATAGCCGCCGTTTTTACGTCGATTTTTGACCTTCCCATCCAGTGTTTGCCAGTTTTCAGGTGAGTCCATAAAT
Organism: Vibrio sp. Vb2131; assembly: GCF_033338535.1. Taxonomy (NCBI): domain Bacteria; kingdom Pseudomonadati; phylum Pseudomonadota; class Gammaproteobacteria; order Vibrionales; family Vibrionaceae; genus Vibrio; species Vibrio sp. Vb2131. The sequence continues at coordinate 108,384 of NZ_JAWOSW010000015.1, read as the reverse complement.
CTTTAAAAGCCTGTTTTGGCATATCAGGATGACGCACAACATTGTGGGGTTTACCGATAAGCTCCCCTTCATCAAACCCCGCTACTTCATTAAAGTTTTCACTGGCATATTTGATGTAACTGGAGGTATCGGTAATGGAAACTAGGCTGTAACTCGAAGGGTAATCGTATTCCGTTTCACTCATAAACATGTGTCCTTACATTGATTAATTAACAAACGGCAAATATGAATTTATCAGCATAACATTTACATGCATAATGATAGATTGATTCAAAAATAAAACAAAATTATTGACAAGCTTACTTGTTACTTAATGACTCTAGTCGCATTTTTATCCTCTACTACAAGGCTTCGTTGATATGCACAAGACTGAGCACTGTTCAAAATTAATACACAAAAGCGCTTCCGTACTGAGTTCGTAAATTGTTATAAGTAATCCACTAAAACGAAAACAAGGAAGACAAACACAATGACTATTCACTTTCGTCAGCTTACAGCTAAGAGAAACACGACACACTTGTTTATTGACGATTGGAAAATTAACACTCAGCAGTCTTGGGGGATATTCAGCGCGGATGGAGATATTGGCTCTCTGCTTGGAGACCTTATTTGTGATGAAATGTCACCAAATAGTGGGGAAATTGAGCTAAATGGGCTATCCGTTGCGCAAGTGTCGTTATCAGAGCAACAGCGATTACTGGAAAGAGAATTAGAAAAAGATGATACGGATTTTCTTGATCGTATCGACCAAGGAAGCACTGTTTATTCATTAATCCTAGAACAGAGCCAAGACACTAACTTAACTGAACAGCTAGTTAATGATCTCGACCTAAGTCATCTTAGAGATAGTGGCTTCCGTGTTCTCTCTACCGGAGAAACCAGAAGAGTAATGCTCGCCCGAGCTTTAGCCACACAACCTGACTTAATATTACTCGATAATCCATTTACTGGCTTAGATATTGCGCACCGAGCTGCTCTCGCTCGCTATTTACACTCGCTTTCTCAAAATGTGCAACTACTCATAACCTTCTCTCGCGAATCTGACATGCCTGAGTGGATCAATAGCATCGCGCTTTTCAGTGCAGGAAAGCTTGATAGTACAATGGATAAGTCCAGTTGGGATAATCATCCAATCATTGGACAAATTAAATCTCAGTCAGAACAACAGAGTGAAGAAATGATGAGCTTGATACGTCAGCATCAGCACTCGACACCATTCAACAACCCAATATTTGAACTAAAGAATGGGGCTGTTGAATATACCGATAAGAAGATTTTTACTGGCTTGAACTGGCGCATAGACAAGGGCCAACATTGGCAGGTCAAAGGTCCAAATGGTTGTGGAAAGAGTACCTTACTTGGATTGATCTTTGGCGATCATCCGCAATGCTACAGCAATGACATTGATATTTTTGGTAAAAAGCGTGGTACTGGCGAGACAATCTGGGAAATTAAGCAGCATATCGGTATGGTGTCTTCAGCGCTACACCTCCAATATCGAGTCAATTGCAGCGCATTAGAAGTCATTTTGTCAGGATTTTACGATTCGATTGGGTTGTATAACCAGCCAACTCGCAAAGAGATGAATATTGCAAACGAGTGGCTCGATATCTTACATATGAGCCAGTACAAAAAAACCTCATTCAAGCAATTAGAGTACGGTCAGCAGCGACTATTACTGATTGCAAGAGCCATCGTGAAACAACCCACATTATTGATTTTGGACGAGCCGTATCAAGGGTTAGATTTTTTGGGTAGACGGTTAGTTAAGAACACACTTGAGCTCATCGCTAGAGAGAATTTAAGCCAACTATTGTATGTGTCTCACTACCAAGAAGACCGCTTAGATAGCATCAAAAATGAGTTAGAGTTTGTGTTTGATGAAAATGCTCAGTGTTATAGAGCTAACGTCTACCAATCATAATGACTTCGCTGCGCAAGCTGCTTATAAGGTAATGGTTTGGAGTACAGGTACCCCTGATGATATCTCACTCCCATCTGCTTTAAGTGTTCAGCTTGCGCTATGGTTTCCACGCCTTCAGCGATCAATTGTACTTGTAATTCTTCCGCGAAGTGAACCATCGCTTTTAAGACAGAAGCACTAAGGCTAGGAATACCAATAGTTTCGACAAAGCACTTATCGATTTTTAAGTAATCTATGCGCATGTGCTGTAGAAATGCTAACGAGGTTTGGCCAGTTCCAAAATCATCGATCAGCACATCAATACCATGCACTCGCAGCGCTGCAATGCATTTTCTCGCCTCTGAATCAATGAGCTGACGCTCTGTTATCTCAACCCCTAATGAGACTTTGTTTCGGCTCAACTGTCTGTCGAGCAATTGAATTTTTCTGATCGCGTTTGGTCCGACTAAATAGCCAGGCGGCACGTTAATACCAAGGTGGACAGGCTGATCAAAGCCTAATTTACTGAAGTCCTCTGCCGCTTTATCCAGAACGAAATCAGTAAGTAAAAAAACCAATCCACTTTGCTCTGCCGCAGGGACAAACTCATCCGGAGAAATGAACCCCTTACTTTGATGCTCCCATCGCACAAGCGCTTCAAACCCGAATAACTGGCCGGTATCAACGTTAACTTGCGGTTGGTAATACAAGGTCAACTCTCCTCTTTTTATCGCTCTTTTAAGATCCAGTATCAAGTTGCGATGAGGATCAATAAACTTATTCAACGCATACAAACAAAGGTAGATCACGAAAATAATTGGAATTGAGTACAAAAAATAGGAAAGTGTTCTTTGTTTGACGAAAAGATCGCTGGCTTCACTCAAAGCTTCATACTCAAACATTTGCGACGATTTGATACCGATAGGATTACTTCCCGCTCTTAATGCTCCTTCGGGTGAAACTTGCTCATGGATAAACAGCGCAGAGCGTTTTAGGCGTAAATCGTTGTTAAACCCTATTGTCGCATTAAAGTAGTCATGATCGATAATCGTTACGGCTTGATAACCCCGCTCTCCTTCCGTTACCACTAGCAAGAACTGATCGTACAAGCTATCAACACTACCAAGCGCTAGCGTTTGTCCCTTGGGAAAGGCGATGTGCTCAGCTAACGGTTTAGAGATACTTCCCAATTTCGAAGAACAAGTAATGACTCCCTCTTTCACAATGAGCATTTCTTCAATATCTCGTTCAAACATTAAGCTTTGCTGGAGCTCTTCACATCGTTCAGGGTGTAGCAGCGCCGTGCGGTTTTCTGTCTCTATTTGGAATAAAATTTCATCTGCAATTTGCACATTTTTTTCTAATAAATGATTAAGATTGTTTTGCACGCTTTCACGAGCTAAATACAAAACTTCTCCAATAACCAAGGGAATAGGCAGAAGAAAAATGATGGCTTTTTTAAAAATCGCCTTATTCAGCATATAAAAGTAACCTTTTATAAAACCGATTTACTGAGATGGTACCTCGATTCCGATACCCGCTAGCAACTCACGTTTTTTAACATTATTTGTTTGGATTAACTCAGTATGCGAAACGCTGAGTAATACCGCAAACTAAACAATGTCTTATTCACTCCTGTTCCAATTTAGTATCAAACGCCTCAAACCTGAGACTTTAATTCGACACCATGTTATGTCTATCGGTACTTGCGAAAGTCTTTACCTATCTGTTTCTCATCATGTAAGAATTACCCATTAAAATTATTTTTCTTTTCTCAGTGATTAAGAATTATATTTGTCGTAACTCCTACAACACGTTACAACACTCTCATGACGACAAACAAAGCTAATGCTAACCAGGTAAACGAAAAATCACTGCAGTTGTTAATGCAAGTTGCAGTTAGTCCGTTCCCAGTTTCTGCGAAAACGCTAAGCGAGCAATTGAACGTTCCTTTAAGCAGCCTTTACCGACACTTAAAACTGCTTAAAGAGTGGAACTTGATCGAAGAAAGCGTTCACGACAAGACATTTGTCGTTGGTCCGGCGGCATTATTACTCATGCACAGCTATGAGACCGCGCAACATGGGCTCGACATGGTCGAAACCATACTGGCTAGGTTGGTACAACAAACCGGGGAAATGGCCGCTTATATGGTACCAGCGGGTTATCGTGCGCTTTGTGTCAGACAGAAAGAAAGTATGCAGGCGCTGCGTTGCAGCTTCGTCCAGGGTCAAAGTCAACCTCTGCTGCGCGGTGCCTCATCTAAAGTGATGCTTGCTTTTATGCCTCAAAGTCGATGCGAGAAAATCTTGAGATATTTTAATCAAGATCACCGACGTGACGAGTGGGAAAAAGAGCTCACAACCATCCGTAAACACGGATATGCCGTCAGTACTTCTGAGATTGACCCTGGTGTTTCAGGTATTAGCGCACCGGTAATGAAAGGAAGCAAACTGATTGGCGCAGTCTCGGTGATGGCTCCGGCCCACCGAGTCGAAAAGGATAAGCAGCGCATTATTTTACATGTACTGCAAGCGGCAAGGGCACTACCACCAGAAAGGTAATTCATCATGTTAAGCTTTTTCAAACGCTATAAACTCCACCACACCGTGAAACAGCCGCAGCATTACCCTTTTTCTTTTATGACAGTGTGTGAGTATTTGCCACCCATGTCTAAGGGCGCGTTTGAATTAGCTGATCAAAGTTTGGAAAATGCTAGTGATTGGCTTTACCAACAACATGATCATGAAACCGCTGAAAACTATGGGCACTTCAACCACGACAAACTGGAGAATGGCGAGTTTCAGGAAGCGTTAAGTCTTTCGCTTTCTCGTCACTCAATTCCGGTTTTAGTCACTAACTGTACCGAGGCAATCTTGTCCATGTTACCTGTGGTCGTATCCTATCGAGACGAAGTGGGTGTCGTAAATATCGGGCATAACATGAACTTGAAACCGACACTTGAGCCACGCTTAGGCTCTGCATTCCATTTTGCTCTTTCTCGCTATCAAAACGTACGATTGTTTTTTGCTGGCGTCAGTGAGCAAGAGACGAAGCAGGAAACGTGGGAATACGCGGAAGATCAAGGTTGTGATTGGGTGACCGAGAAAGAGTTTTCTTTTCGTCATCGCAATAACGTTAAGCAACAGATCGGCAATTACCTAGACCACTGCGACCAAATAATCATTAGCATCGACCTTGGATCTCTAAAAACCAAAAACAGCCTTGATGGCGCGTCAGAAATTGATATCCAAATGGTTCTACGCACGATTAGGCAATGTTTGGTTGCAGGTAAAGTGCGAGCAATTCAGCTCGTTGGCGATCGAGATTGTCTGGTGTATTCGAGACAAACGAAAGCCATACTAGAAGAGTTATATCAGATGGCCCCACTCATCGTTCACGCTGCCTAGCGTTATAAACATTCAGAATCAGGATCGCGTCCTTCCTGATTCTGAACCAACATGCTTACTCATTATCCTTAACTAACAAATAGTTACACATATAAAGCGACACACATCACACTTACCTCTTGAACTAACCTGACACTTACGTTGTAATAAGGCCGCTAAACTTTGGTATGACATACGAAATAAAAATTAACCAAAGTTCAATAACTAAGCGGCTTCAAAACAAAAAAGTACCGCAGCTATTCCAATTTCAGTGAGCATTTGCTCACGCTCGCTTGATGCCATCTTGTTCCACTCATTAGGACATTTGATGATGCGTCTTTGCAGTATTTTCACTGCGGTTCTTTTTTTACCGCTAACCTCACACGCCACCACTTATGACTTAGCAGATATCAAGTCAAACACTAATGTTGCCTTTTGTAAAAACGGAACCATTCATGTAACGGGTTCTACTTACGATTGCACTACAAATATTGTTCTCCCGAAAGGCGATCAAATTATAAATAGTAGTCAAAGCTCATCGTCTTTAACCGCTCATGGTTCCATAACACTCCGTGGGCAGAATGTCATAGGCTCAAAGGAAAGCCCTATAAACATCAAAGCTAAAGGAACTTGGTTAAAAATTAATGGTAATAGCTACGTACTAGGTAATGTCTCTGCTTTAGGTTCTATAAAAATAACTGATAGTGAAATCGAAGGAGATATAGAAACCAATGGTGTTGGTGGAAATGGCCGTTCTGTCGAGTTTTACGGAGAGCACAACGTCCTTAATGGCAACATCATTGCTCAAAGTGACGTGTACATCGAATCTGGTATGTTCTGCGGTGATATCAAATCAAAAGGAACAAAAGTAGAAATTAATCAACTGGAATCGTCGCTTTCTAATACACCAATAGTTGTGGGCAACATTAATGCTCTATCGGGAATAAATCTTAATAATACGACAGTTTTTGGTTCTTTGACATCTCAGGGACATACTGTAGATACAGGTTTTGGCACGACCAAAATATATGCGAATAAGCAAGCTATTTCGGCAATGCATTTTTCAATTAATAACTCCAATACTTCTATTTGTGGTAGTGTGACAGCCACCCTAGAATCAAGTTCAAATTTCAACCACTATTGTGGCATTGATGAACCCAATTGTAGTTACGCAAATCAAACACCAACAACTTGCCCTATTCCTTCTTATATCCCTGAATGTAAAATTACGCCTCCATCAGAGAACGACTTCGACCTAAGCGTCACACCATCGGACGATATGGCACTGATGTGCGGCGACGATCTTCCGCAATTTACAGCAACAACAACCAATAATGGAGAAGTTGTAAGCGCAGAAGTCAGTGCCGCCCTATCACACCCTGACTTGTTCATTTTAGAGGTGATCAAAGGTCAGCAGACATTAAAAGCAAACCAATTTATATCTGACGACAATGGTGAGCTCGTTGTTCGAGTGGTCCCGAACGATATTGATACCATCGCGTTAGGTACTAACTACACGCTGACTTTCACTATGGCAGAAGACACCAGCAAGCATCAAACGGTTAGCTTTATGTTTACGCCATTTATGTTTGAGGCCTACTCAAAGACGAAAAGCGCCACTTTAAATGAAATACGCGTTATTGCAGGTAAACCAGAAAACGTGCATACGCGATTGCTTGCTTGTGCTTCCACCGGCGAACCTGTAGTCGCAAGCAACTACAATGGTACTCCTAAGGTTTTTCATCCATTGGTTCAACCATTAGGAGGAAGTGAAGGAAACTTTAGCTATTCAGCGGAATTTAAAGACGGCTTGTCTGAACATGGTCTTGTCACGAACGAGTCCGGCATATTTGAAGTGACATTGTCCGATCATTTTGAATGTGAGGGATTTGAAGAGTGCCCTGAAGAAGGCAAAGTGGAAGTGAAAGGGACATTTAATGTGCACTCGCGACCATGGACACTCGCTATTTGTGACAACCAACGTGCTTTGCCTTCTGGCACCTCTGAACAAGGAGAAGGGTTTCTTGCTGCCGGAGAACTTTTCTCTCTAACGGTGAAACCAATCATTTGGCAACCTGACGGCTCTGTAAGTGGGTCTGTTGAATCAGCACGCTATTGTGATGCTTCTATCACCCGTAATTTTACGCTTGATGACGCTCCAGCAGCATCGGTTGTCTTGTCGAGTGAGCAACATACGCCATCAGAGACAGCGAACCAAACCTCAAAATTGCTAAAAAGTAGTGACTCACTGGCTCAGGCGCATAATTCAGCCAAGAATGATCAATTCTTCTTTAATGGATTATATTGGGAAGAAGTCGGGAGCTTGAGAGTAAAAGCAAACCTAGAAAGTAAATATCTAGGTATGACTGTGAACGAAGGCTATCGTTACGTTGGTCGTTTTTACCCAAAATATTTTCAAGTGCAAGACCAAGAATGGCACTACCCACATGGCCAAACTTTTGCTTACATGAATCAACCTTTTGAGAAAGTCACTTACGATGTTGTCGCACTCAATGCGAATAAGGAAAACGTGAAGAATTACGTCCACTTTTCGTCTAACCTTCAACAACATTTCGATTTAGGCGAGCTAAGCTCATACTCCGATCGGTTTTTGCCGCCTAAGCCTAAGAAGGTAGACTGGAAACTACTGGGTAGCGCGAGTGTTGGAACGTTTGTTATAGAGAAGCCCTCGACCAATGCGACTTGTAACAATAGCCCATGCTGGAAAAAGAACACGACAGATAAGCAATATCCTGATGGTCCATTCAATACCGAGACTAATAGTGACAGCAGCCAAATAGGTTTAGTCTCAGTAAAAGCCGTTGATGAGGTAAACTTCTTCGACGATAGCGAAGTGCTCACAAAACAACCAGACATTCGATTCGGTCGTTTGAACTTTCAAGATGTAGGTGGCAACCAAGGCATGGTGATCAAAGTGCCACTTGATGTGGAAATTTGGCAAAACGGTCGATTTACGACTAACTTCGATGACAGCTCAACAACGGCGAATGGTGAATATTACTTCAGCACGCCAATTTGGTCGCATGCGCCTGCAAACAACGCCCTGCTTTCTGGCCTTGGAACGATGAGTATCGGCAGGATAACCGATATCGTTGCAAGCCAAATTGACTCAGCGCGCGAGCAAATACAATTCCACCTAGATTTAGACAGCTCAGGCAATCGCATCCCTTGGCTGAAATACGATTGGGATAGCTCTACAAGTGAAGAGGAAAACCCACCCGTCATTGTTACGTTTGGTATTCACCGAGGAAACGATCGCATTATTTATCGTGGTGAACCGAATATGCTTGGCCTAAATTAACGCGAAACGACAAAACAAAAAGAGCCCCTCAATTGAGGGGCTCTTTTCACACAGACTGTGTAATTTACTTTGCGCCACGACGCGCTTTCAGGCGCTTCACCATAGCAAGACGACGCTCTGCCGACCCTTGGTCTGTTGCCGACTGGTTCGGGTTATTACGACGACCTTGACGATTCTTAAACGCTGGTTTTGAGTGCAGCTTTTCAATGTAAGATTCACGCTGTTTTGGTTCATAGCCTGCAAGCTCAATACGGCGAATTCGCTGCTGGATTAGATTTTCAACCTGAACAACCGTGAGCTCTTCATCTCGGTTTACAAATGAAACGGCATGACCTTGTTTACCTGCACGGCCTGTACGACCAATTCGGTGAACGTAATCTTCCGCTAGAAAAGGCATGTCATAGTTCACAACGTGAGGTAAATCTTCAATATCTAGACCTCGAGCAGCGACATCGGTAGCCACCATGACACGTGCTTTACCGGACTTGAACTCTTCTAACGCACGACGACGAGCACTTTGAGCACGGTCACCATGACAAACCACCGCTTTGATACCATCAAGTTTCAGCTCTTTTACCACTTCGTTTGCGGTCTCTTTGTAGTTCACAAATACCAACACTTGTTTCCAGTTCTTACGACCAATCAGCTCCGAAAGCAGTTCCGTTTTTCGCTCTTGATCAACTGGATATAACACGTGAGCAACTGTCTGTGCTGTCGTATTCGCTCGCTCAACTTCAATACGCTTAGGCTTACGCAGGATATCTTTTGCTAACAGATTTAGTTGGCTCGAAGTCGTTGCGGAAAACATCATAATTTGCGGATCAGTATCCACATCTAGCATGATCTTACGTACTGCGTGAATAAAGCCCATGTCCAAGATACGGTCTGCTTCATCAAACACTAAAAACTCTAAGTGTGCGACCGAGACATTACCTTGTTCAATGTGCTCTTCCAATCGACCTGGTGTAGCCACTAGGATATCTACACCGTTTTCTAATGCCGTTACTTGAGAAGACATTTTACGGCCACCGAAAATCGCAGCCACCGACAGGTTCGTGTACTTCGTGTAAGCTTTGATGTTGTCAGCAATTTGTTCAGCAAGCTCACGAGTTGGAGCCAAGATAAGTGCGCGAGCAGTCTTACGAGAAGCGCTACGGTTACTGTCTAGCAGCTGCTGAATCATAGGCAGAGAAAACGCAGCCGTTTTACCAGTACCTGTTTGTGCTGTAGCGAAAATATCATGGCCTTTGCGAGCCATTGGAATCGCCTTCTGTTGAATTGGCGTTAACTTTTCATAACCGCATTCTGCCAGTGCTTTAACCACTTCTGGCGCAAAACCTTGAGATGAAAATGACATTGAGCGTATTCCTTAAACAAACCACTAAAAATAGCTTTAAAAATTTAGCCGTGCACTATACCCGAATTTGAGTGATTTATCTCACTTTTCTCATTGAAATCCTACAAAAGAAAAAACGGTGAGCACAGATATATCAGTGGTTCACCGTTTTCGTTTAACCTTTGCGCAATTTAATGTTTGATGCCAGATAACTGAAGGAGAATTCGCTCAAGCTCATCCCATGGCAACAGCTGAGAATCTATCACTTCTAATCGTGATTCAAACCCTTCTAAGCTGATTTCATTCACCGACACGACTCGGTTGGCAACATTAAACGCGTAACAACCTTGATCCGTATTGACCACTGCTTTAACACGCTCTGCGGTCAAGTCCGAAAGCATAGAGAAAAGCTTTTCAAAATCAAACTTATACTCTGCCCCAAACAACCACCCACAACTAAAATACCCTTGCCCTTTGTTCTCTTTACGCACAAAGGCTTCACCTGGCGGCAACTGGAATTGAGGCTCTTGGTGAGCATGGTCATGATGATGTGACTCGATATGGGAAGAAGCGCTGCCGTAAACCCGTTCGATATCCAAGACTTCTATCGGTAACTCACCATCATGAATAAGCTTACTGAATACTTTTGAGGGAGATTGGTCCGTCACCCAGTCATTAAACACATCAATGTCGTGACTGGTACAAAGGTCAACCTTACTGCCTATAACCACATCTGCGCTGTCTAACTGGTCCACGAAATTTTGGTTAGAAAGATATTTTTCATCACTTAAGTTACGCGGATCAACCAGAGCGATCGTCGCTTTTAGATCAACGTAAGGTTCATACTGTTCTGAGGTAAGCGTCGCGATAACCTGTTTTGGATGACCAAGGCCTGTCGGCTCAATCAATAAACGGTCCGGTTTTTGGCGCAGTAACGCGGTAATACCGACCGACATTGGCACGCCCGCCGTACAACACATACAGCCACCCGGCACTTCTTTAATCAGCGCACCTTGGTCGGTCATCAATGCACCATCGATGCCAATCTCACCAAATTCATTGACCAAAACCGCCCAGTTTTCGTTTTCCGGTTTGTTCTTCAGTAGATTTAAAATCGTGGTCGTTTTACCGACACCCAAAAATCCGGTCAGTATGTTGGTTGGTACTCGATTTGACATGCTTATCTCCGACACGTTAGTGCATTAATGCTCCAGCAAAGTATACGGAGAATGTGACTCGCTTCAACGCTTTTTATCGCGCTCATCAAGCTCATTGCGTGATGCGTGGGTATACATTTTTTGAGAATGATCAGAGTGACTTATCAACTCTGAACGCTTCATATCAGAAAGATACATACTGGTGTAAATGACGCAGGCAAAAAACGCGATAATAGCGACTACAATGGGAAGAACTCCGAGTGTATTTTCGAATTTAAGCGCAGCGATAGCCAATGCGAAAACAACGACAGAGATAAGTGCGATAGACTTACTTTTGTTGCTTTTCATGATAACTCGCCTTTCGTAAGGGTAGCCCCTAATACCTCCTGTATTAGGGGAGTGCCAGTTTGAACAACATCCAACCTGACTATTCAATGCTACTCCTTTCGCTACTTGTGAAATTTGACAAAGCTAACATTTATTACAACATCAAACGATGAACTTATTACTAGCTTTCAGACACTTAGTGGACTGTAAAGCACTTACTAGCAAATCGACCCGCCGCTGACCAATATGTCGTTTTCATTGGCAATACAAACTTGCGCCACCAGCCTTAGCCCTTCGACTATCATCTCCAGAGACATGGAAGGCTGACTGCCATCTACTGCTTGTTCTGGCAATAATGGGATATGAACAAACCCATGACGAATAGGTTTGTCTTTTAGATAATGTTGGATCCCATAAAAAAGGTGGTTACATACAAATGTTCCGGCACTGTTGGAAATCTGGCTAGGTATCCCCTGCTTTTGCAGCGTTTGAACAATACGCTTTATCGGCAGTGTCGAGAAGTAAGCATCAGGACCATCAGCCACCACGGGTTCATCAATCGGCTGATGCCCAGCGTTATCTGGAATACGAAAATCATCGACATTAATTGCGACACGTTCTGGGGTTATCGCGCTACGCCCGGCCGCTTGCCCTACAGTAATTACACAGTCTGGCTGGTGCGCTTCTATTGCTTCAATAACGACTTTCACCGAGTCATATCGAACTACGGGGACTGGGCAAGTAACTATCACACCGCCTTTTATGGCCGCAGCCTCTAATTGCTTGACCGCTTCTAAGGCGGGGTTAATGGCGTCACCACCAAAAGGTTCAAAACCGGTAATCAGGACTTTCTTCATAACAGCCTTTAGGAAAAGAGTTTTACAAATTATTGCACTCCCCTTCACCCCATCCAATAGCAAAAGTATTGATGAGATAAACCAGACAACATTATGTGACTCATGTCTAACCAGAGAGTGTTTTCTGCCCCATTGAATCTAGGCAAGTTCCGGACTATCGAGACTAACTTATTGATGATTAGTGGCAGGGCAAAGTTCTCTCATTACATGACGCACGTAGAAGCTTGGTTTCCACGCTTAACTTAGGTAGAGTACGCGACCGCAATGCAATTCGAAGAGATTGAATACAATGAATATTGATAACCATGTAATCGAAACGATTGAAGAGTTGGAGGCATTTCTGCATTTAGTAGAAAGCGGCGCTCTAGGCCTTGAAGGTGTCACTGGCGTTGCGCTAGCCACCTCTAATACCGATGGCCGTCCATTTGTTGCCGTATTAGGAGAAAAACACCAATTGCTCCTTGGCCGCTGGGTTTCGCAGCACGTATATGACAATGGTAAAGACATCGTTCGTAACGGCCCAACCAGAAAACACTAAGCGCTCGACGCCACCTATAACATCACGCCGTCTTATACACCAAGCGTATGCTTTGAAAGCAATGCGCTTGGTGTACTCAAAAAATAAAAAAGAAAAGGCTAGCCTTTATTAATTTTGTCGGTATACTGCACATCAGCTCTTACGGAAAGAGCTATTAATGTAATTAAAGATCAAAGTTTCTCTCAGTTCCACATCGAATTCCTCGTTTACGTTCCTGCGACAAAATAGTTATCTCTAAAATCATATAGTAGCACTTGATATTAGCTAAAAATTCAATATTTAAAACAATCAAATATAGAGGTATCTATGTCTAATAAATTAACTGGTTCAGTAAAATGGTTCAACGAAACTAAAGGTTTTGGTTTTATTTCTCAAGACAATGGCGGTGATGACGTATTCGTTCACTTCCGTTCTATTGTTTCTGAAGGCTTCAAAACTCTTACTGAAGGCCAAAAAGTATCGTTCGTTGTTGAACAAGGTAACAAAGGTTTACAAGCAGCTGAAGTAACTGCACTGTAATTCTTTGTGTGGCATCAATGTTGTTGGTGCCACAACCCCCTTCCACTTGTTACTGCCCTTACTATTCTCTATCTAAGTTTATATAGCCAAATCACTTACCTCTCCCACACCATCATTAATCACTTTCAATAAAGTCACTTTGGTATACATCTTTAGGTAATCACACAACCTACCTTGCAATTCCAGTTTGGAATTAAATTAATCTCATTCATATCTGAATCACTTCGCCTCATGCTTTGCTCATAAAAATAAAGTTTATAAAATAAAAGCGATTGGCGAATATAAGAGAAAAAATGAAATTAAATATATCTGCTCAATCAATAAATTCTAATAACTACGAGCACATAATCCCTAGCTGAGAGATTGAGTTTGCACTGAAATGTCATTACATGAAGCCATTTATCGGACAACACTTCATAGGGACAGCGTGTGGAGTCACACACTTCGGGGTATTTGTTGAGTTAGAGGAACCGAAGGTCTCATTCCTTTATCAACTTTCCAAAATGGTGAGTTCGAATTTGATGCAGTCAAACAAAAAATTTCTAGCCAGAGCACCACGTTTACTCTAGGAGCTAAAGTGCACGTGTTGGTTAAAGACGTCGATTCGAAATAAAGAAAGATCATGTTCAACTTAAAAGATGCGGAACACGCGGTAGGTTAGCCTGTTTTAGGTTACTTTCTAATCCATTAATCAAAAATAAAAAATAAGCTTTTAATACCGCAATTAACTTGTGACATTTCGCTGACATCGACTCATTCTAAAACCCTAATATCTGACAAAGGAAACGAATCTAATTTTTGTTTCCAGACACCATCGCAGAGTGTATTTCCAGCACTCTGTTTGCCTCGAGAGGTTCTTATGACAGCCTAGGATCTCTCGGGGCTTTTTTGCACCTATTCAAACCACCTGATTCTACATCCCAACTATTATCCCCTACCCAAGCTGTACTTTTTAACTAGTTCACTAGATCGACAATTGTTATTTAAGCAACTGATCACACAACCTCTTCCAAATTTTGGGTATAAAGTATCAATACTTTCGTTAACTAGGATGTAAATAATGAAAAACTCGTTTGATCTCACTATGCCCAACGAAGAAGGATACTTTGGTGAATACGGTGGTAGCTTTGTTCCACCTGAGCTTGAACAAATCATGCATGACATCAACGCAGCTTATGAGGAATGCAGCAAAGATCCTGAATTTAAAGCGGAACTCGCTCGCCTGTATAAGCACTTTGTTGGACGACCTAGCCCAATCTTCCATGCGGAAAACTTGTCTAAAAAATACGGAGCAGACATCTACCTAAAGCGCGAAGACTTAAACCATACAGGCGCACATAAAATTAACCACTGCTTAGGAGAAGCCATTCTCGCTAAAAAGATGGGTAAGAAGAAACTGATTGCTGAAACTGGCGCAGGACAACACGGTGTTGCGCTTGCTACAGCCGCGGCATTGGTTGGCTTGAAATGCGATATTTACATGGGTGAAGTTGATATCGCCAAAGAACATCCGAATGTCGTCCGCATGAGAATCCTTGGTGCTAATGTCATTCCTGCCACTCATGGGCGCAAAACCCTCAAAGAAGCGGTAGATTCTGCATTCGAAGCTTATCTGAAAGATCCTGATACACAACTTTATGCGATAGGCTCTGTCGTTGGCCCTCACCCATTCCCTAAAATGGTGAGAGATTTCCAATCAATTATCGGTAACGAAGCACGAGTTCAATTCAAAGAAATGACCGGCAAGTTACCCAATAATCTCGTCGCATGCGTTGGAGGTGGTTCTAACGCGATGGGGCTATTTACTGCTTTCTTAGAGGATGAACAAGTCGCCATTCACGGCGTTGAACCTGCGGGCCGCTCTTTGCAAAAGGTTGGCGAGCATGCTGCAACACTCACACTCGGTGAGCCAGGAATCATGCACGGATTTAAGTCTTACATGCTTAAAGATGCGCAAGGCGAACCTCAGGAAGTGTACTCTGTAGCAAGTGGCTTGGATTACCCATCGGTTGGGCCTCAGCATAGTTACTTAAAAGACATTGGCCGTGTCAATTACGGCTCAATCAGTGATGACGAAGCGATTGATGCCTTCTTTGAGCTGTCTCGTGAAGAGGGAATAATCCCTGCTATTGAATCCTCACACGCTGTCGCTTACGCAATTAAACTCGCACAGCAAGGAGAAACCGGCTCGATTTTGATCAACTTATCAGGCCGTGGTGACAAAGACATTGATTTTGTCGTTGAACACTACGGCGCAAAATACGGCATTGAATCACTCATATAGCCTAACTCCGTAGCCTAACCCTATATACAAAAAGCTACCTGGTACTAGGTAGCTTTTTGTTTTTGTCTACTATTTTAAGAAGCAAGTCCCTTTACTCACTGCTCTCACTATACCTTTAGAGCATAATTCGATTAACCGATAAGAGCTGGAATGCCTGGAAGCTGACCAACAATAGCAAGGGAGCCTGCACAAACGATAAACGCAGTGCCAGGAATCAGATATTTATCTTTGCGCGATAGTTCGTTAGCACGCTCATGGTCGCCGATAAGCCCGAGGTTATCCAACAGCATCGTGATTGCCCAACCGAAGACTGGATTAACGAATGCACAGGCAAAAATACAGATACCTGCACTGAGTGAATCTTTATGCTTATGGATCATCTGCATACCCGCTTCTAAAAGTGGTAAGAATACACCCACAATCAAAGCAACGCGCAGAACAGGTTCCCACATTGCTAGATCCATTGGGTAGCCAATTACCGCCGCCGCAATACACATGAAACCCGTCAACAGAGCGCCACCTGGAATAGGACGCTTGGCAATTGCGGCAGGAATCATGTACGTTCCCCAAGAAGAAGCTAGGTTTCCGCCCCCTAAGAGTGAACCAACCCCCTGACGAACAGATGCTCCGACCATCGTGTCGTCGACATCCATGAGTACACCTTTCGCTTCTTTTGGGTAGTTAAGTTCTTGAAACACACGATGGCCGAGATAATCAGGGGACCACATAGCGACTGCCAGTAGAGCAAATGGAGTCACGGCAATAAAGTGCTCTAGGGTTGGCCAGCCTAGCTGCCAGCCTGTATCTTCACCCCACCAGTAGAATGGACTGAAATTAGGCAGGCCCGGTTCTGTGGTAAAGGCAAACTCAGCGCCCATCAAATAAGCAACAATACCCGCGAGTGCAGAGCACAATGGGATAGCGAGCCAACGTTTATTGATCTTGGCTAAGTAAGCGTAAACCATAACGGTTAGGCCTATGACCACAAACGAAATGTAACCTTGGTCCGTACTTGCAGCCCACGCTTCCGTCTTATTAATTTGCCCGAGCAACCCAACGGCACCAAGGTAGATCAACAACCCTCCTCGAACCCCGATACCAGTCAGAGTCATGAGTTTAGAGCCACCTTTGGTTAAGGCGAGAATTAACCCAAAAACACATACCATCAAACCTAGCGCGAGAGGGTGCCCTCCTGCAGCTGCAATCATAGGAATCAGCGGTATCATTGGGCCATGGGTTCCCGCTAAGTTTGCATTCGGGTTTAGGATGGCAGAAAACAGGATGACGAACAGGGCTCCAGCGATAAGTAATTCGTAACGCACGTTTTCTGCAATGAATTCCGGAGATAAACCAAACTGAGCAGCAAAAGCGGAAACCATGGCAGTGACCATAACCACTTTACCAATGGTTGCTGCTAATGCCGGTACCCAGTCTTCGATTTCAATACTGTAATCACGTGAGGGCAAATGAATTCCCCAGCGACGGAAACTCATGACGGTTAAATCATGATTTAGAAAGTCTTCTCGGTTTTCAAATTCATGCGGTTTTTTGCGCACATCCCTGTAAAAAGTCTTACTTTTGTCAGACATTGAGTCATCCTTTTATGTTTCAACGTTGAACTACGTCAACTAGAGTTTCGCTTGGTAGACAGGCCTTCGACCAATACGAGACAACACCCACATCAAACTTCTAGGCCATACTAAGAAAGCGGCATGAACCAATTTTGATTTTGAGCTTATTAAGCATGTGTTGCTATGGGTAGGAATATTAGACATTAGTAAAAGAACAACAAAAATCTCACTTATTACACAATAATTTAACATCGAGCTGGGACGCTTGAACTTTTAAGAGTCATTTTTGAGCAGAGAGCCAAGTAGAGCGGCCAATTCCGATTTATACTTTCAAGGTAGAGAGCACTGTGCTCGCATCCATCGCAAAGTAACTATCGATATCTCTACATTGTATACTTTGTTAAACTCCGCCCTTTAATGAGTAAGGCCCTTAAAAATGATGACTGACGAAGAGAGAATCGAGCTGCAACAGAACAATCCACTGCACGGATTAAAGCTAGAGACTATGTTGCAAGAGTTAGTGGATTTTTACGGCTGGGACATTCTAGATACAGCAATGCGTTTTAATTGCTTTAACACTAAGCCTTCGATTGCAAGTAGCGTGAAGTATTTAAAGAAAACCGAATGGGCGAGAGAAAAATTAGAAAACTTTTACCTTTATCGCTTTAAGCGCATGCCACGCGCGAGCGAAGAAGAATACAACTTACCACCAAGAGCTCGTACCTTCCCTCATGGCCTTGAACCTAAAGAGCCAATGCCGCTAACCGTTGACTCTATTCTTAAGTCACAAGCCAAAGCAGCGTCTGCATTTAAAAAGCGTTCACCTCGCGGACGCCCTGCTCGTCGCCAATAACACTATCTTGAAAAGCAATAGAGCCCTACTGGTAGCTCCAGCAGGGCTCTATTGTTCTTTAAAGGAATGGCTAGAAGCGAAGACTCAAGCTAGTGAGCATTCCATTTCTCCAACAACTCCCGTAATTAAACTCACATGTAGTTTACGTTTTCTATTGATTACGCTTTTTCTTCTTTTTACCCGTACCTGCAGGCTTCGCTCGCGGCTTCATTGGTAAAAAGTAGGCTTCACTCTGATCGTCTTCCACTTCAAAACCGACTACCTGCTCGCGTTCAAGTTGAAACTTATTTTTCTTTTCTATCACTTTGAAATGGTGGTAGTCGTCGTAATCGATAAGAGATAACCCTAAACCTACTTCACCAGCACGACCACTACGACCGATTCGATGCATATAATCAGCAGGGCTACGCGGAAGATCGAAGTTAATCACCACTGGAAGTTTTTCTATATCAAGGCCGCGTGCTGCGATATCGGTGGCAATAAGAACTTGAATCTCGCCAGACTTAAAACCGTCAAGGACACGAGTACGAGCGCCCTGCCCTTTATCACCATGGAAAACTTCAGCGGTAATACCGCGTTTTGACAACTTTTGAGCTAAATGATTACAGGCATTCTTAGCATTCACAAAAATCAGAGTCTGTCGCCACTGATGCTGTTTGATTAAGTGCGCGAGTACCGCCGTCTTCTCACCTTTATTTACACTAAACACGCGCTGCACCAAAGTGCTGGCTTCTGCGCTCTGCAACTGAACTTCAACAGGGTCGCGGAGCAACTGCTGAGCCAACGTCGTCACTTTATCAGGGAAAGTTGCAGAAAATAACAGCGTCTGTTTCTTCTCTGGGAGTAACGCAAGAATCTTATTCAGTTCTTCGGTAAATCCGAGGCTCAACATACGGTCGGCTTCGTCAAGAACAAGCGTTTTTACTTGGTCCAACTTAATCGCGTTACTGGATACCAGATCAAGTAATCGACCCGGCGTTGCAACAATGATGTCACAGCCACCACGAAGCGCCAGCATTTGTGGGTTCACCGATACACCACCAAATACGGCAACCGTTTTGATCTTATCTCTGAGATGGTATGAGTAAGATTTGACGTTATATGCCACCTGTGATGCCAACTCACGAGTTGGTACTAAAATCAGGTGGGAAACGAAGTTGCCACGGCGATTGTTTGATTCGTCTTGCTGAACAATTTTTTGCAAGATTGGCAGCGAAAAAGCAGCGGTTTTACCAGACCCCGTATTGGCACCACCAATAATATCTTTCCCTTCAAGGATATCAGGAATAGAACGGGATTGAATGGGCGTCGGTTGGCTGTATTCTAACGCTTCTAGTCGCTCGACTAAGGTTGGAATCAGGCCAAGATCGGCAAATGTCGCTTGCTGTGTTTTATCTGTCATTACGATGAGTGGCTCAGTGCTAGTAAAGGCCGTGTATCTTATGCTATTTCGCGTCTGGATGTTAGAGATAATGGCCCAAACAGAAGATTGGTGAAAGAAGCACTATAGGGTTCAGGAATTTCCTTTCACTAACATGAGTTAATGGTTTCGGTAACCAATACTCTACGACCAAGATGGTAGCGTTCGCGACAAGCAAAGGGAAAAGGAGCCAGGCACTCTGACTCCTGTAAAACAAAATACAGCTTGAGAAAACCCTATAGCTTATAATTGGACAAGAATAAGTTATAGCTTTCCCTGAATTGGCAAATAACGAATAACCTAAGGTATGTCAAATCATCTTATTGATTGACCACTACACGATAAACTCACTAATTTAGCAATCCATAGATAAGCACACGTATGGCAATGTAAACTAGCACCTACCTTATCGATGCAGATCACATTAGTAATACCTAAAGTATTTTAAACTAAACTGAAAAGCTTCAAATCTACTTATCTCAGCTACGTGTAACCAGATAATACACAAATAGTTATGGAATAAAGAGTTATCATGGCAAAAATGAAACCCGACTGGAATAACATCTCGAGGCTTACAGTTAAACCGACAGAAGGTGAGCTATTCCTTTTAAAGAAGCTCGATGATGCTCTTGATAACTCATATGAAATATTCTTTAACTCATACCTTGATGGAGATCGCCCAGACATTGTGATCTTAAAGAGAGGTTACGGCTCTATCATAATTGAAGTGAAAGATTGGGACTTAAAGTACTACAGCGTGACCAAAGAAAACAAATGGATTATTGAAGGTGCTGCAAAACGGTCACCTCAAGCGCAAGTGTTTCGTTATAAGCAGAATATGTTTAATCTACACTTACCGATTTTAGGACTCAAGGAACTGAAAAATAAACACTTCTTTAACGTTATTGAAAATTATGTTTATTTTCATTGTACTACTGATGCCGAGATCCAAAAGCTCTATGTTAGTCCAACCGAAGAACTACAAGTTACAATAACTGCTCTGAACGAGTCACGAAAAAGCAATCAAATTAAACATGAGAGTTATGAGAAGCAAAGAGTCTATCTTTCAAACAAAAAAGCGCAACTAAGTCGTGACTATCGTATGTCATTTGCTAAAGACTCTATAGATAAGTTAATTAACAAAGTAGAAAAAATCAAAAAAAAATAATTTATTTACCGATGACATATATCAAGATTTTATCCGTAGGCTCTCTCCTCCAGTTCACACTTTAGAGCAAGGTATAGCAATTCAATTTGATGCCAAACAAAAGAAACTAACAGAAAGTAAACTAGAAAAGAAAAAAATAAAGGGTGTCGCTGGTTGCGGTAAAACAACAATAATGGCCCAACGTGCTATTAATGCCTATGAGCGTCATAAGGCTCCCGTGTTAATACTTACCTTTAATATTACACTGCGTCATTACATTAAAGACAAAATATCTCAAATACAAAATAAGAGTGCAGGAAGCCACTTTGAAGTTATGCACTACCATGGTTTCATCAACAATAAGCTTAACGAATATGGATTCGATATCGCCGAGTTATTAGAAAAATATCGAGGTAATGAGGATGAAAAGTTAGAAAAACTTTACAGTGATAGAGAAGTTTTTAAAACTGTGTCCATTGATGAAAAGTACCACACTATTTTTATAGATGAAGTTCAGGATTATGAACCTGACTGGATAAAAAATATCAGAGATAACTTTCTTGTAGAAAAAGGTGAAATGGTTTTATTTGGCGATCAATCACAAAATATTTATGAGCGTGATGATAAAAAACGTGAGTCGGCTATCGTTCAAGGTTTTGGTAAATGGAATAAGTTAACAAAGTCATATCGATCCAGTCTAGATACACCGTTAGTTCAGTTATTCAAAAATTTCCAAGAATCGTTCTTAGTCAACAAGTATTCTGATAGTGAGGTGTTTGAATCAACCTATGTACAAGGAAGTATTCAGTTCAACCTACTTAAATACAACCAGTACGGTTCCGAAGTTAACGCGTCATCGCTATGGCGTGACATTAAAATCCATATAAAAGAGAATCAAATCAACCCCAATGACTTGACTATTATCTGCTCTAAAGTAGAGCCTCTTATCGAGCTTGAAGCATTAATAAGAAAAGAAGAAAAAACCAAAATAATGTTTGAAGACCAAGAAGATCTAAATCAAATTCAGCATTTAATTGATGCAGAGCGGCATAAGAAAATTGAACAAATACGCCGCCGTAAAAAATGCTTCTTTATGCAAAACTCAGGTGTTATCAAATTATCCACAATACACAGCTACAAAGGGCTAGAATCTGATACGGTCTTTTGCATTTTTCTAAAAAATGATCATGAAGAGATGGTTTATACAGGAATTACTCGAGCAAAATCTAATTTAGTTATATTTAATTGCAACGATAGTAAATATGATTCATTTTTTCGTCAGAATATTAAATAATCTCAAAGCTTAACGTGCGCTGCTCGCTTTATCTAAAGACCCAGACTTTTCGACTTAAGATCACTTGTTATTTTGCTCTTCCTTTGGTCTTGTTAAGTAAGCTATGAAACCAGTAATAACGATTGTTGGAACAGCGACATAAGTTAAGTAAACTCCAACGTAGCTTGCAAAATATAGTGTCAAAGCATAAGTGATGAAAGTTAACCAGAAAATCACTGAACACTTCTCATACAACCATTTTTTCATATTGATACACCTTTACAAGTACTTTTTTATCAGATGTTTAATTGAGATGCTAACCGTAACAAATCAATAAGAATAACGCCATTGATTTAAGAGATGCTACATAGTAAACCAAGTAAGTTTTGTATCTTAATGAGCACTTTTCTGACATGAGCAAAAGTAAGTCAAATCATGCTTGAGTAAATAGATCCGTTAGCAGTCTGCAAAAAGAAAATGGGCCAAAAAGAGTCAGCCTAACGGTCTGGCTCTTTTGAATGAAAAAATAGTCTGGTGGGAGAACTTGTAAGGCTGTGGCAGGTTACACTCACTTACTCCTTAGGCAGGTGACCAGTTTCCTTCGCAAGCTTTTGCATCGCCTCGGCAAACGTTGTTGTCCCGCCTTTAGCTTTAACCTGTATTACCTTATATCCCAGCTTTTCCAATGCTTGGCGCTCTGCCAAAACAGCTTTGTCATCTTGCTGGCTAACTTGAGCTGGCTGATGAATGTAACATCCCTCTAATTTACCATCTTCGACCAATTGGTGGTGTTTCAGTGCATCGATATCAAAATTCATAATAAGTCTTTTCATCAAGAGTGGGCGTTTCTGTAGCTAATTACATGCGCTTCAAAGGCTTCACGACACTATCTAAGCCTTCAATTTTGAGCGCTAAACATAGCTTGAGCAAATCCCCTAGCTCGCCGCTTGGCCAGCCCTTTTTATCAAACCACAGTAAGTATTCTTCAGGCAGATCGATTAACACTCGCCCTGCATATTTCCCAAATGGCATTTGCATTCTAGCGAGTTTAATGAGGTTTTCTTTTTCTAACATAAGTGACAGAGAGTTAAGGTAACTCGCCCAAGGGTAACACTGGTTCTCCCTCCTCACCAGCAAATCGCAGTCACGTTTATTTTGGCGGCCTTGACTCGCTTTGTGCTAGAGTACGCGGCATAAAAAATGAGAACGAGAAAGCAATGAAGTCACCTTGTCGAGCAGCATGTAAAAATAACGCCGGAATATGCTCTGGTTGTCACCGGACGATGGATGAAATCATCCAATGGAAAGACAAAACCGATCTCCAACGAGATGCGATTATCGAACAAATCACAGGAGAAGATTCAACGCACAGTTGTCCTGAGTGCGGGACTCAAGCCCATTGTGATATCGCCGCAGGCAAAGAGACATGCTGGTGCTTTACTATTGAAACCCGTGATTTACCCAAGCCAAGCGCCAACCAGCTGTGTTTGTGCCGAAAATGTCTAGAAAAAAAGCCAGTCGCGTAATACGACTGGCTTACTGATCATCGTTTTCTGACTGGTGTTTATTTAGCGGTTAAAGCGGACGCTTCAAACTTAATGCCTTCCCACCCTGTCACCATAAAATTACGAATATTCTGGTGATCGCTGTTCTCTGGATGCTGCAATACATCTTCACGATAAAAACGGCCAAAGCAGGCTAGCGTCGCTTCTTTGTCGAGGTTGTTTAGCAAACCGAAAGCGAAGATCTTACACGAACCGTTGTTCTCGCCTGCATTGTTTTGTGTCTCACCATTTACAAAAGCGGTTGGCTCAAACGTATAGTTATCTTCGATCACCGCCATCGTTGCTTCAAATTCGACCTGCTCTGGTGACGCTGCCAATAAATCTAAAAACGATTTTAATTCCATTATTCCTCTATCCCTACTTCATCATATTGATGACACATTAGTTTCATAAAAAGCCAATATAAGAGTCATCAATCATACATATATTCAGAGCCTTACCAAATCAAACGTCATTCAGCGCTCTATCATTCCAATTGCGGAAATGGACAGCAGCATAAAACCCATGCTGATTGACAACCTATCGGATTGATAAGGAGATATCATGATCACCCCTTTAAAGGCAATCGGTGTACTCGCATTGTCATCACTTGCCATCGCGTGTTCATCACAACCCGAAGATACCGTGGCTTCATTCGCTACACAATGCAAACCTACCACTGCACCCGTTACTAGGGAAACGTCAATTCAAGGTTTAACGTTTATCGGAACATCCGTTGCTGATGCTTCATTCGACACATCGGCAGCTGAAATCGTGAGTTATGACGCCTGTACAGATAAGCTCTATGTGGTGAATGCTCAAGCAAAACGTATCGATGTACTTTCTATGGATGACAACGGCGTACCAACGCAAAGCGCATTCATTGATCTCAACAGCGCTGGCGAAGCAGCGGGCATTGAAATTGGCGCAGCAAACAGTGTCGCTGTATTCAATGGTTTGGTAGCTGTTGCGATTGAAAACAGTAATAAACAAGCGAATGGTATTGTTGGCTTGTACCGCTCCGACGATTTGTCATTAGTCATGACGTTTCCAACAGGCGCATTGCCAGACATGGTTGGCTTCTCGAAAGATGGCCGATACATCGCAACCGCTAATGAAGGAGAACCAAACAGCGATTACAGCATTGACCCTGAAGGTAGTATCACTTTGATCGATCTGAGCCTTGGTGTTACTCAAGCAGAAGTGACACAAATTGGCTTTAACGAATTTGATGGTTCACGAAAAGCAGAGCTCCCAATGAATGTGCGTATTTCGGGGCCAAACGCCACCGTCGCACAAGATCTAGAGCCTGAATACCTCACTTTTGCAGATAACGGTAAAATCTATGTCGCGCTACAAGAAAATAACGCCATGGCAATCGTCAATCCAGAGAGCAAATCGGTAGAAAAAATTGTTGGCTTAGGTGAGAAGTCTTGGTCGGGCGCTAAACTCGATGCATCCAACAAAGACAAAATCATTGGGAACTTGAAAAGCTACCCACAACTGGTTGGCTTATTTATGCCTGACACTATCGACAGCTACTCAGTGAATGGGAGTACTTACATCGTATCTGCAAATGAAGGCGACGGGCGTGAGTATGGATTCAAAACCACTCAAGAATTGTGCGACAAAGCTGGCTTTATGTGGGATGAAGACGATTACCTCGGTACAGATGAATATACATCTGAGCAAGGAACCTGTTTAAGCCATATTGATGAAGTGCGCGGTAAGAAGCTGAAAGTGGCAGCAGAACACCCATTGGCAGAGGCACTAAAAGACAACAAACAACTCGCGCGTTTAAAAGTGATTAAGCCGGAACAAACGCTTTCTGCACAAGAGAATGTTCAATCATTTGGCGCGCGTTCATTCTCGATTTGGGATGAAAACGGCAAGTTGGTCTTCGATAGTGGTGACGATTTCGCGACTATCGCGCTGCTGAATGAAGGCAAGAACTTCAACAGCACCAACGATAACAATAATAGTGGCGATGACCGAAGTGATGATAAAGGCATTGAGCCAGAGGCGATTGAAGTAGCACAAATTAACGGCCGCCATTACGCGTTTATCGGCTTGGAGCGTCAAGGCGGTATCATGATTTATGACATCACAGACCCGAAACAAGCGCAGTTTATGCATTACGTCAACCGCCGTGATTACAGCCAACCAGTTTGTACTGAAGTGGAAGATGGCGAATGCATGAACGATACATACAATCCAAAAGCAGGCGATTTAGGTCCAGAATCCATTAATTACTTTACCCGTAATGGTGGTCATTTTATCGTCGTTGGCAATGAGGTATCGGGCACGACATCCGTCTTCCGAATCAATCTATAAAGTAATGTAAAAGTCATTTAGAACCAAAACGCCCGACGTAAGCCGGGCGTTTTTTTGTATGAGGTAATGTCCTACTCTGCCGATGCTAGCGCGTCACACTTTGATGCGCAGATAAAATCGTTTTTATGCAGACCTTTGATAGAGTGACTCCACCACGTTACGGTAACCTTACCCCATTCCAACAAAATAGAAGGATGGTGGAACTCATCTTCTGCCAGTTCCGCGATTTTGTTACTGAAAGCCCATGCTTGTTTGAAGTTCTTAAATTTATACACCTTTTCTAGTTGAGGTATATCTTCTCTTTCAATGATCTGCCAATCAGACAATTGCAGAAGCAGAGACTGTTGTTCTTCTTTGCTTAGTGCAATGGCATCGATACTACAAGCTTCGCATTTTTGTTCATTCAACATGAGCAGGTTCCTTTGGTTCAAAAAGTGGAGGAAGCAGTCCAGCTTCAATCGCTAGATCGGCTTGTTTCAATAAATTTAACTGACTGATTTTAAAAAGTTGAGAAAAGTCGTCAATCACGTAGTACTTCGGTTGCATGATGTCGATACGATAAGGCGTTCTCAGCACAGTTTGTAATTCAAATGGGTCGCGAATTGCTGCATCACTCTCTAATGCGTAGAGGGTTTCGCCAGGAGATGAAAGAATACCACCACCGTAAATTTTGGTTTTGTCCCCTTCTTTCACTAAGCCAAACTCTACGGTAAACCAGTAGAGGCGAGCGAGATAGGCTCTTTGTTTTGGGGTAGCGGCTTGCCCTAGTTGACCATAATGCTCGGTAAATGCAGCAAAGTCTGGGTTGGTTAACATCGCGCAATGACCAAATATTTCGTGGAAGAAATCTGGCTCCTGTAAGTAATCGAACTCATCTCTTGTACGCAAGAATGTGGCGACTGGAAAGCGCTTATTACCGAGTAGATTAAAAAATCGGTCGAAATCAATAAGCGCGGGAACGGGCTCCACTTGCCAACCTGTTGTCTCCATCAAGACACGATTAATTTCTGGTAACTGAGGAACGCGGTCTTGAGGTAAATCAAGCAGCGTCAAACCGTGTAAATAAGCCTCACAAGCTCTGTTTTGGATCACACCCATTTGTCGTGTTACCAAATCTCGCCAAATGGCGTCTTCTTCACGGCTCCATTCAACCCTGCCTTCCTGGTTTACGGGTTTAGAACGATACTGGGTCATGGCTCATCTCCATTAACAAATCCTTTACATTAAGCCTATCTGTAGTCTTAAGAGCTTCCAATCCCTGCGCGATTTTCTCAGCACTACCCCGATGTAACATATTGTTTACAATGCATCGTAACTGCATGATTTTTATGACACGATATAATATCTGGCTTGTTTGACTTTATCGTGTATTCCTCTCAAACTAAAACCTGTTATCACTTTGTTATAGAGGGACCTATGCGCGAGAGCAGCAAAGTATGGCAACCGAGCGAAAGTCGTATCGAAGAAGCCAACATTACACAGTTTATTGAACACATTAATCGACAAGGAAATACCCTTGAAAGCTTCGCTGATCTGCATCAATGGTCACTCGATCATGTAGAAAAATTTTGGCAGGAAGTTTGGCTATTCTGCGACGTCATTGGCACTCCGGGAGAGACCATAAAAGAGCGATCAGAAAGTCGCTGGCAGCAGCCTGTTGAAAATAGGGATATAAAATGGTTCCCAAACGCGCAAATTAACTACGCCGAAAATTTGCTAACCTACGCGTGTCACCAACCCGATGATCTCGCGATTTGGTTTGAAAATGAACGTGAAGAAAAACAGACCTACACCTGGAAACAATTGTGCGAAGAAGTTTCGAGTGTGCAGCAATGGTTGAAAGAATGTGGAATTAAGCAAGGTGATGTCGTCGCTGGTTATTTACCTCACCTACCTCAAACGGTGATAGCTATGCTAGCAACCACCAGTTTAGGGGCGACCTGGACTTCCACCTCACCTGATTTTGGCGTCGAAAGCGTTTTGGAGCGCTTTGGTCAAGTGAAACCCAAAATCCTGTTTACTTGTGATGGCTATACATTCAATGGCAAAACTTTCGATATGTCTGAGAAAAACCAGCATATTGCGGATCATCTTGATGGTCTTAAACAAGTTTGCCAAATTAGCTACCTTAAACCACACATTTTTGAATGCGATGTCTGCACCCAAGATTGGCAAAACGTCTTGAATCAATACACACCCGAAGCGCTGACTTTTACTCGTGTGAATTTTAACGATCCGCTATTTGTGCTCTATTCTTCAGGCACAACAGGCAAACCGAAATGCATCGTTCATTCCGTCGGCGGAACGGTGCTTAATCACTTGAAAGAGCATCAACTGCATTGCGATATTCAACCGAACGACCGAGTGTTTTACTACACAACCTGCGGCTGGATGATGTGGAACTGGCACGTTTCTTCACTCGCGAGCGGTGCATGTTTGGTGATTTTTGATGGTAGCCCTGTTTACCCCACTCATAATGTGCTCTGGGACCTCGCAGAACAAGCCGAAGTGACGCTGTTTGGAGCCTCAGCAAAATACCTAGAGGCGCTGGAAAAAGCATCTTTTTCTCCGCAGAAAAGTGATGCATTCCCAAGTCTGAAAACTATTTGCTCAACGGGCTCTGTTCTGTATCCAGAACAGTTTGATTATGTCTATCAGCACATTAAAGAAGATGTACACCTCGCCTCGATTTCTGGCGGAACAGACATTTGTGGCTGCTTTATATTAGGCAACCCTATTTCTCCCGTTTATCGAGGAGAGTGCCAATCAGCAGGGTTAGGGGTCGATGTCCGAGTCTTTAACCCACAAGGTAATAGCGTAATAGGAGAGCGCGGTGAGTTGGTTTGTGCCAATTCATTACCCAACTTCCCTGCTGGCTTTTGGAACGACACCGGTGAGAGATATCATCGCGCTTATTGGGATAAGTTCGACAATATTTGGCACCACGGCGATGATGTTGAACAGACTCGCGTTGGGGGATACGTGTTTTATGGTCGAAGTGATACCACGTTGAATCCCGGTGGCGTAAGAATCGGCACGGCCGAAATCTATCAGCAAGTGAACTGTATAGACGGTATTCTAGATTCGATCGCAGTAGGAAAAGAAGTCGATCGCAACGAACAAATATGGCTGTTTGTCCAATTAGTCAAAGGGGTAGAGCTCAATGACGAGATGATCGCTTCCATCAAAGCACAGCTAAAGTCTGCATGTTCTCCAAGGCATGTACCTAGTGCAATTTACGCAATAAGCGATATACCTAAGACACGCTCAGGAAAGCTGGTCGAGTTAGCCGTTAAGCAAGTCGTTAACAACCGAAGCGTCGAAAATTTAGGCGCAATAGCCAACCCTGAAGTGCTGGAGGAGATACGCAGGATAGTCGTCTCAAAATAACCTCCGAAGACTAAGTTGTTCGAGTATGTCCTTGCCTGCACCACGACGCTTGTTTAGAGCAAGTGAAGTTACATATATCCTCAGCAGATAAGAAAAAAGCGAGCTTGTTAGCTCGCTTTTGTCATTTTTTGTTCTTTATTCAGCGGTATTAGCGACGACCAAGCCCCATTAATACCGACATTGTTTTACCATCAGATGTAATGTCAAAAACGTGTTGCGATTCAACTTCAGTAAAACCCGCTTCTTTCAGTGCACGCTCAGACTTCGCAAGGGTAAAACCGTCTTGTTCACATTCTGCAATCCAATCAAAATGAACAAAATAGCCGCCGTGGTTAAGTAGAGAATGCGAGATCGTTAATGACGCGTCTAAGTCTTCCACAAACGCTAAAACTGATGATGCAACCACCAAGTCGAACTGTCCACGAAACGCAGGGTGCTGAGCAACCAAGCCGCGAGATAATGCATCTACCACAGGTTCTACGTTGACGAGCTCTTTTTTATCGAGTTCCTCAATCATGGCTTCCGATGCGTCTAATGCTACGATGTCTTTAACCATCGGTGACAATCGTTGACTTAACTGCCCTGTTCCGCATCCAAAATCTAGTACTTTAATGCCATCAAGCTGAGTTAGCTGTTGTAACTGCTCAAACACCGACTGCGCAAATTGCTCTGTTGCTGGATTTGATTCCCAGTTTTTTGCTAAGCCGTCCCAATCTTGTGCCATCGTGGCCTCCATGTTCACTTTTTGTAACCCACATAGATTACCGCAAAACCGTTAAAAGACCATAGACTTATCTGGCGGATTCGCGTTTTTTTCGATAATCTTTCATGGCTTTGGGAGCGCATCTGCATAATACCCAAATTATTTGAATTCATTTATTGGTTGTGTCAAATCATGAACTTAACTCAAGTAGAAGCCTTCTGCACCATCGCTGAGTGTGGTTCTGTTTCTGAAGCGGCAAGGCAACTCGACTGCAATCGCACCAAACTCAGTATGTCGATTAAGGCATTAGAGAAAGATCTCGACGTTGAATTGTTTAACCGAACTGGCAACCAGCTCACCCTCTCTGAAGCTGGGAAAGCCATTTACAAAGATTGCGAACACCTACTTATCATCGCACAACGGGTCAGAAAGACCTGCGCTCAAATCTCGGAAGGGTTTAACGCGGAAGTTTGGGTAGCACGTGACGACTCCTTACCTGATGATCTCTGGCAAGAATTATCTCATACATTGAATAACCGCTTTCCTTCAACAACCTTCAACTTAATCTTGGCATCCAGTGGCGACTTAGCCAACTTGGTCAGTACCCACCAAGTAGATTTTGCTTTCGGCGTTGATTATGAGCGAGTAGACGATCCTCGTATCGTATATAACCCTTTAGGTAAGATACGTATGATGTCAGTATGCAGTGTAGAACACCGCCTAAGTAAGATGCGCCGTGTCTCAGACGAAGATCTACGTAGTCAGATGCAAGCACTAATGGTGTACCTAAATGAGAAAGACAACCCTGAACTGCAACCTTTCTCGACTCGATATATTGGTTTTTCGAGTTTTGACTACATGCTGAACACCATCTTAGAAGAAGACGCTTGGGGCGTGCTTCCTGAACCATTAATCCGCCATTACCTTCGTCAGCAGAAGCTCGCCGTTATCAAACACACATACGGCTTGACGCAAGAAGACTACTGTATGTTTTCACCTAACGGCCATACTGAGCATCCAGCAATGACGTGGTTAGCAGATAAATTGAGCGAGTATTTATTTGACTTCTAAACATTTTATCAGTGAGCGTCAATTTTACTGACACCAAAAAATCATAGTAAGCCATTGTTTTATAAGAACATAAATAAAAACGCAATTTTTTAAATTAGTTACTGGTCACTTTGTGGTTGCCTAAATTACCTTATGAGCGAAGAATAGTAAGGTATTAAAATTCAAAGGCATCTTTTATGTGTGACAGGACAAGCAAAAACGAAAACCGTATTCTAACCATTTCAGCCCTTTTGGCATCTGGGTTCGCTGCTGGTGGTATGGTACTTGGCTTGCTTGTAGGCTCAATTGTCATTGTTTTTGACGGTGTTTACTCTTTGGTCAGCTTACTGTTAACTTTATTGTCACTGGCCGCTTCTTACTATATTAACAAGCCTTCAAAATCTGTATTCCCATTTGGAAAAGCGGTCTTAGAACCAATCGTTATTGCGATAAAAGCAGCCGTCATTTTAGTGGTTGTAAGCTTCTCTCTCTACTCTGCGATATCAGCATTGATGTCTGGAGGTCGCGAGGTCGATGCTTCTATTGCGACCTTATTCGGCATCGTGAATGTTATCGGCTGTGGTTACGCTTGGTGGTTTATGGCGAAACGCAGCCGCCGCTTCTCATCAGGCTTGATTGAAGCGGAGAAAAAACAGTGGCAAATGGATACTTTGTTGAGTGTGGCGGTGACCGTAGGATTTATCTCGGCTTGGGCTGTTTCACTAACGCCATTCTCTGAGTATGCGGTATATGCCGACCCCATGATGATGGTTTTAATGGGCTTTTACTTCCTCAAAGTACCGTTCGATATGCTAGTAGGTGCCTTACGTGAACTACTAATGATGGCACCAAGCAAAGAGCTGTGTCAGAGCGTTGGCAAAGATGTTCTTGAGATTGAAAAAGTAACTGAGCATCAATTGAAACTGGCTGGCGTAACGAAGGTGGGCCAAGAGCTACGAGTAAATGTGGACGTACATATTGATGACGACACATTGGAGCTTGATACACTAGAGCACACTCGTAAGCAGCTTATCAAGCGACTGTCGAAGCACAGATTCAAGCTTCAACTACACTTGAACGTCGCTTATTAGAGTGCCACCAAAGAGCCGTTAAAACTCAATAAAAAGCTCCCAATCTCGGGAGCTTTTTTAATTTTTTCGATTTATTTGCTTCGTATTCGAATACAGCTCGCAAGGGAGATCTGTTCGTTGCTAACTTAAATTCTCTGATCTCGTTGGTAACTTACCCAGCCGCTTCGCGCTTCTCTTTGGTGTCTAACCAACACATCAGCGAGCCCACCGTTACCATCACAACGCCCTGCCAAAAGCTATGGCTCAGAGTTACGCCAAGAATAATGGAAGAAAATAAAGCGGAAAAAATGGGCGTGAAGTAAGACAAGGTGGCGAGAAAAACCATATTGCCGCCAACGATCGCGATGTTCCATAAACCATAACCACCAGCCATTAAAGCCGCAGAAGCCACTAAGTACCCCATCGCTTCCCAACTGAATGTCATTGTTGGCTCATCCGTAAACGCATATTTGACCCAAAGCGAAACAGCAGTTGCAATGAAAAACAGGGTAATCGCATTATGTTTAGATTGCTGCCTTTGGGTTAAGTTGCAATAAAGAGCCCATATAACCGCGCCAGCGAAAGCCATAAAATACACCAGAGGGTTACTACTAACATTGGACATGATCTGAGTTATGGATAAGCCATTCTCACCGCTCACAGTCCAAGCAACCCCAACAAACGCCAGCGTAACTGCTGGATAAAGCAACCAGTTTGTTTTTTTATTACTGCCAAGGACCGCAAATAAAACCGTCAGTGCAGGCCAAAGGTAGTTGACAATCGACACCTCAATTGCCTGCGCGCGCGAGTTGGAATATCCCAAAGATAGAGCGAGAAATATTTCATAACAAACGAACATCGCACCACCAAGCACAAGATACTTGGGAGAAAAGTAAGACAACTTTGGAATACCGACCACGATAAGAAGGAAAACAGAGCTGAGAGAGTACAACATGGCTGCCCCACCTACAGGACCTAAACTCTCCGTAACCAACCTCGCGATGCCAAGCAGACAACTCCAAGAGAGAATCGCGATACAACCATAAAGTGTGAAACGAAATTGCACTGATTTCATGTGACCTACCACTCACGAATGCCAAAGGAAACGTCAGCTTAACTCAAAAATGATCAGGTTCAACGTACTGTTTTATAAAAATCAGTATAAAAATCATTCTATTAAGCCGTTGGAGTTGATATGAAACATTTTCTGCCCTCTAGTGTTATGCTTACACCCTTTGTTGTGCGCTACTATGATGAAGATGACAACGAGAGTGACAACGTTAAAACACATTCGGAAACGCATGGTCTAGATAGCGAAGAGCAATCTAAGGAACGTTCAGAGTAAAGGAATCCAAACATGAAAAAAGTCGCAGTCATTTTAAGTGGTTCAGGCGTTTACGACGG
This sequence comes from Vibrio sp. Vb2131, assembly GCF_033338535.1. Taxonomy (NCBI): domain Bacteria; kingdom Pseudomonadati; phylum Pseudomonadota; class Gammaproteobacteria; order Vibrionales; family Vibrionaceae; genus Vibrio; species Vibrio sp. Vb2131. The sequence goes on along the minus strand of NZ_JAWOSW010000015.1, from coordinate 74,993 downwards.
TTCTGAGATCCACGAAGCAGTGTTGGCGCTCTACGCCATCGAGAAAGCAGGGGCAACTTGGCACTGCTTTGCACCTAACATTGACCAACTCCATGTCATCAATCACCTAACTGGTGACGAAATGGATGAAACCCGTAACGTACTGATCGAATCAGCTCGTATCGCACGCGGAAACATTGACGATGTTGCCAAACTTAACGTTGATGAATACGATGCCCTACTGCTTCCAGGTGGATTTGGTGCTGCGAAAAACTTAACCGACTTCGCCGTTTCAGGTGCAGAGTGCTCCATTAACACACACGTAGCTCAAGCTTGTCGCGCGTTTGCTAATGCGAAAAAACCAGCTGGCTATCTGTGTATTTCTCCTGTCATTATTCCGATGATTTATGAGCAAGGCGTGAAAGGAACGGTAGGCAACGATGAGGCAGTCTCAATAGCATTTAATCAAATGGGCGGTGAACACACCACGTGCCCTGTCGAAGACATCGTTTTTGATGAAAAACACCTCGTACTTTCAACCCCTGCTTACATGTTGGCAGAGAATATCTCTCAAGCGGCTTCAGGTATCGAAAAGTTAGTATCAAAACTGATTAAAATAGCTTAATTATTAGTAGTTAGCTTATAAAACACTTCCCTATCCCCATTGATAATTAAGTTATTAATGGGGATTTTTTATACTTTAGTCGAATTTAGAGATATATCCGCGTCAGAAGTCAATTTCTGCCAATCGTTTGCGTCCATAGTTTCATATTTGTTCTACTTTATATCAGTGTTGCACTTATACGCAGTGCAACAAGATCACTGTTACAGTTTTTCTCTTGCAAGTACCTCTAAGTAGGTAAACTTGCTTCAGATCAACTTCAATCTGGAAACGAATGTGCGACAGTAAATGGCAAATTAAGAAAGATTATTAAAAATAACGACGGAGCTATCCAATATGACAAGTGCATTTTTTATCCCTACGGTAAACCTAATGGGCGCTGGTTGTTTGAAAGACGCAGCAGACAGCATCCAATCTCAAGGCTTTAAAAAAGGTTTGATCGTTACGGATAAGATCCTTAACCAAATCGGTGTAGTCAAACAAGTTCAAGACCTTCTCACTGAGCGCGATGTAGCAACCGTTGTGTTTGATGGTACTCAACCAAATCCAACTATCAGCAACGTTAACGACGGCTTAGCACTTCTTACTGATAACGAATGTGACTTCGTTGTCTCTCTAGGTGGTGGTTCACCACACGACTGTGCGAAAGGTATCGCGCTTGTTGCTTCTAACGGCGGCAAAATCGCAGATTACGAAGGCGTAGACCAGTCTGCAAAACCAATGATGCCACTTATCGCAATCAACACGACGGCAGGTACTGCATCTGAAATGACGCGTTTCTGCATCATCACTGACGAAGAGCGTCACATCAAGATGGCTATCGTTGATAAGCACACAACACCGCTTATCTCGGTAAACGATCCAGAGCTAATGCTAGCTAAACCTGCTTCGCTAACTGCGGCAACAGGTATGGATGCCCTAACTCACGCGATTGAAGCTTACGTATCTATCGCAGCAACACCAATCACTGATGCGGTAGCAATCAAAGCGATTGAGCTTATCCAGGCTTATCTACGCACAGCAGTGAAAAACGGTGAAGATCTAGAAGCTCGTGAACAAATGGCATACGCGCAGTTCATGGCGGGTATGGCATTCAACAACGCGTCTCTAGGTTACGTACACGCAATGGCACACCAGCTAGGTGGTTTCTACGACCTTCCACACGGTGTTTGTAACGCGATTCTTCTACCTCACGTACAGCGTTACAACGCGCAAGTATGTCCTGAGCGTCTACGTGACGTAGCAAAAGCAATGGGCGTAAACGTAGAAGGCATGTCTGCTGAAGCAGGTGCAGCGGCAGCAATCGACGCTATCGTTACTCTAGCGAAAGATGTGGGTATCCCAGCAGGTATCAAAGAGCTTGGTGCGAAACTAGAAGACATCCCAACACTAGCAGACAACGCACTGAAAGACGCTTGTGGTTTCACTAACCCTAAACAAGCAACTCACGAAGAAATTTCTAAGATCTTCGAAGAAGCGATGTAATCTCGCTAACTAAACAATTCTCTAGCCTTAATTCAATCCCCGATCTCGTATCGGGGATTTTTTTACATTCATATACAAGTGAATCTCTGCCAAACATAGTCTTTTAGTGTTAGCTTTTAAGTATTAACACGATTCATATTGGAAGGAACCATGAGAACGATTGCTGCTGCCCTACTCACTTGTTTATCCTTTTCTGCCAACGCTGCCGAATACCGCGCGAACGAGGTGGCGAATGGATTTCAGATCCCTTGGGGGATCGAGTTTTTAGATAACCAACGCGTTATTGTCAATGAAAAGAACGGTACGGTTTCGTTGCTGGATATCACCACAGGCAAACCTCAAAAGCTGTTTAACGTCCCCAATGTGAACACCAGTGGACAAGCCGGCTTATTGGATGTCGCGCGCGCACCGAATGCCGATACGCAAAACCCGCAACTCTTCTTTACCTACAGCAAGCGCACGAGCAAAGGCAATACGGTGGCGTTAGCGACGGCGCAATTGCAAAACAATCAGCTTGTAGGTTGGAACGATCTCTTTGTTGCTGATGCCATCACCGACATGGGTCGCCACTACGGCAGTCGAATTTCATTTATTGACGACAAAGTTTACTTCTCAATCGGTGACCGTGGCGAACGTGATAATGGCCAAGACACTCAAACCCATGCTGGCAGTATTGTGCGCCTTAACCTTGATGGTTCGGTTCCGCAAGACAACCCATTCAAACCTTCCGAAGCTCGTCCTGAGATATGGAGTTACGGGCACCGCAACCCACAAGGTATGTTTTACGACGAAGCAACAAAACAGCTGTGGTCTATTGAACATGGACCACGCGGCGGCGATGAAATTAATCTAATCAAGAAAGGCGCGAACTACGGCTGGGCTAAAGTCTCTCATGGTAAAGAATATTGGGGGCCGTTGGACGTTGGGGAAGCTAAGTCGTTACCGGGAATGGAAGATCCCAAGCTGGTATACGTCCCTTCTATCGCGCCCAGTAATATGATTTTGTACCGTGGTGATAAATACCCAGAATTGGACGGAAAAATCCTCGCAGGCGCATTGAAACTGGCGCACATCAACGTGGTTTCTATTGATAATGGCAACCTTACCGAATCAAAAAGATTAATGGAGAATCTTGGTGAGCGAATAAGAGATATAACCATCAGCCCAGATGGTTATATCTATTTTTCTACCGACAGCGGCAAAATATTTCGTCTTGAGGAAAGGTAATCAAACACTAAAATCATTAAGACTATTTGATTTGTGACGTACTAGTGATTTATTTTCGTACAATCTAAGCAGAAGAATCTAAACTTAACAATAACCTTTTGTTTTTTAAAACGATAGTTCGGTTAAGTTGTACGAGGTCATTATGATTCCATTCCCTTTACAGCTCGATAAAATTAAAGCCGTGGTGTTTGATTTAGACAACACCTTGGTGAGTTCTGATATGAACTTCGGCGAATTGCGACAACAGCTAGGTTGTCCGCAAAGTGAAGATCTATTGGATTTTGTCGACGCACTTGAGCATCCTCATCATCGAGAGCACGCTCATAACGTGATATTTGATTACGAGATTTCTGATGCTGAGCAGTCTGCACCAATGATTGGCTGCCATGAATTGCTCGCCCACTTGCATCAAAATGAAATCAAAACCGCTATCGTGACGCGCAACTGTCAAATCGCCACGCAGCGCAAACTAGAACACAACCAAATCTCAGTGGAACGAGTCATCACTCGTGAATGCTTCCCGCCCAAGCCAGACCCTTTGTCTCTGCAGGTATTAGCGAAAGAGTGGCGTTTGATGCCGGACGAAGTGCTTTATGTCGGCGATTACCTTTACGACTTGCAGGCAGCGTATAACGCGCAGATGCCCTCTTGTCTTGTGCATCATGGTAGTCAAGAAACTTTCAATGACTCAGCCTCGTTGGCGCTTAATGAACTCAGCGATTTATTGAGCCGTTTCGAATCCTTACCACGCAAATAAAGCACACACATAAAACACGCACACAAAAAAAAGGGGCACCAACGTGCCCCTTATGACTTATTCCCGATTGTTTCATGCGTTCCCAAGGATTGCTTGGGTGATGCGCTGCTTAGCCTTGTAGGTAAGCGTTAAGCATCCACATTAATTTTTCTTGCTCACGGATGTAGTCACCCATCAATGCCGCTGTACCTTCGTCATCTACTTCACCCGCGTTTTGTAGAATCTCACGCTGTTTTAGAAGTAGAACGCTAAAGCCTTGAACTAGGCCTTGTACACACTCCTCACCAGAAGTCGCGTTTTGATGTTCTTTAATTTCACTTGCTTCCAAGTAGTTGCTGAATGCGTGCGCTGGCGTGTGACCCAAAGTTAGAATACGCTCTGCAAGCTCATCGATTTTTGTTTGTAGATCAGTGTAAATCTCTTCAAATTTTACGTGCAGTTCGAAGAATTGCGCACCTTTAATGTTCCAGTGGTAACCGCGAGAGTTCATGTACAACACTTGGTAATGCGCTAGCAGTTGATTGAGCTGTTGAGCTAGTTGTGCTGATTGTTCGCTGTCTAGACCAATTAGGCTTACTTGTTTGTTCATAATCTTGCTCCTAGAAGGATGATACCAATCGTAGTAACGAACGATTCTCTTACCGGGATTGGTATAAAGTTTAAAAATTCTTTTGCAGTATTTGCTGCCGATGGAGTCATATTACGACTCCGGCTCGGCGAAGAGAATTTGGTTTTAGCTATGATTTAAATAGCCAAATCCAATGAGCAAGTAGACGAATATCGGCGTATCATCCAACAAAAAGCCCCAACCCTTTTTGTGTAAAAAGGGTTGGGGCTTTTTTACTATTTGGTTAGCGTTCAAAAGTAGATGAACAGACGTAAATCTAATCTACGCCGTTTTAAAAGTTGCCATCTGTTGATTCAGCTCGGTAACTTGCTCTTTTACTTGCAATGATGTCTCTGATGCGCGTTGGCTGTTATTCGAAACCTCATCCACTGATTGAGTAATACCAGACATCAATCCAGTGATCGAATTGGTCGCATGAGATTGCTGCTCTGCCGCTGCCGCAAGTTCTGCCATTTGTTCATTCAAAGAACCAATTTGCTCGGTCGTGACAAGCAAACGAGTTACCGCTTTTTCAATGTGCTCAGCGCCCTGCTCCGCAAGTGATTGGCTGTGTTCAATCTCCTCAACCACCGAATTGGTCGAGCGTTGAATCGCGTTGATGATGCCGTTGATTTCTGTCGTCGATTGAGTAGTGCGAGTCGCTAACATACGTACTTCATCCGCCACAACCGCAAAGCCTCGTCCTTGGTCACCCGCACGCGCTGCTTCTATCGCGGCATTCAATGCCAGTAAGTTAGTTTGCTCTGCCAAGCCTTCAATCACTTCAGTAACCCGACCAATAGCTTCGCTCTCTTTGCTTAACTGTGTTACTTGCGTACTCGCGGTTTCAATGCTGCCGTGCAAGCTTTCCATGGTGACTTTGTTTTGCTCTAAAGCATCACGACCTTGTTCAATCTCGCCTTTTGAATCAGAAAGCTTCTGCACCGATTGATTGGCTTGATCTAGGGTGTTACGCGCGGCTAAAGCGATTTCATCCAATTGGCTTCCCATTTCAACAATGCTGGTCTGTTGCTGTTCAACATTCGATGAAGTGACTTGCGCCGATTCCAATAAAGCCCCCATGCTGGTATCCACTTGGTGCGCTTTCTCACTCACCCCTGCCACGATGCTCGCTAACGATTGGTTCATGCGGTTAATCGAATCGGTAAGGTCTGCCAATTCATCTTTCCCAACAACAGTTAACGGAGGCTGAGAAACATCTCCTGAAGCGATCGTCTTTGCACGCTCCGATAAGTTTTTCACTCGGCGACCAATGGTGTTGCCCATGTATTTTGAAGTCGCTACTGCGGCAAACAAAACCAATGCCGCAGCAATCAACATAGTGGTGAGTACGTTCTTAATCGACTGATTAATACCCTGTCCACTTTGATCAGCACGACTTTGTTGAGCCAATACGATCGTTTCTAAGCTTTGGTCTAGTGCATCCGCTGCTGGCAACAGTTCATTCGCCATTAACAAGTTTGATTCGTTCCACTCTGGCGATTGACGCAATGCAATTACCTGCTCTGCTAAAGGAAAGTATAGTTGCTGCATTTCCTTAAACAGGGACCACAATGATTGGTCGTTATCAGTCAGTCTGTCGAGTTTACTGTCGATTTCCGCCACGGACTGATTGTGGTACTTAATCAAGTCGTGGTATTTGTTCAAATGATCTTGCTGCCCGTACAACAGGAAATCTCGCAAAGCAGACAGAGCATTGGCGAGCGAGGTATAGCTGTCGGCGTAGACTTTAAACAGACGCTTTCTGTCTCCACCAAATGGATTTCCCGACTCTTCATTGATTAAGCTTTGAAGCTGGTCAAGTGCCACTTCTGCAATGGGTGCCGCTTCGTTAATAAAGAGGTTGTGCGCGGGTAAGTTCTCATCACTGTGGCTAAGTTCAATCAGCTTGTTTAGAGAGACTTTTACCGCATCCCACTGGGTTTGAATCGCTTGAAAATCCTGTTCAGAGATCAAAGCCTGCAACGTTGGAAGCGACTCGTCTGTAGATGCAATGATATTGCGTACGTCCTCACTTAGACGTGCACTCGCCTCTTCATCGCCACCTAGCAACATGTAGGCTCGAATAGAAGACAGCGACGCTTGAACGGACTGTTGGATACCGCGACTGGTGTCGACGGTCGGTAAATCGGATTTAAGTAATGAAGAGGCGTATTGCTCTACGGTGGTGACGTTGCGATACGTGAATACCGCTGATGCCATAAAAAGTACGGCTAGCAGCACAAAACTGAGCTGCAACTTCCCTGATATCGTAAGGTTCATCCATAAACTCCTGACAACGATGAGCCTTAAATATAACGATGTTTACAAAAATGTTAAATACAAGTATCAAAAGTTACTAAGAAAACCATGTAAACCACTATTTTAAGCCGATAAATGGGACTTATTCGAAGTATGGTATGCGCTCACTACGTAAAATCAGATAATTAACGTAAGTCGTTTCTAAGCAGTCTTGCTCCCACAATGAAAGAATCCGCTTGGTGGCAAAGTAGTAATCTTTATTACGCAATAGCACGCCCACCGTGCGGCTGAGCTGCTCAAAGCGCTGTTGCTCATTAGCAGAGATGTCATTGTCTTCATTTTGAATGATGGGCGCCAATCCATCGGCAAACCAGTTGTTCAGAATTTCACGCATCTCAAGTTCCGACTCTGGTACATCGATACTAGACAACTCACGATGCTGTGGTGGCGGTACTATGTACTTCGACGCTTTTGGCGAACTGACATAACGGTACATGTCGCTCCTCCTTGTAAATGACTCTTATACCCAAGTGACTTCAAGATGCAGGATTCAGAGCGTTGTCATTGATTCGGGGTCAAGGAAAACAACGCAGCGTAATAGTCAGCTCTTTCCAAGTTGTTTGACACAGAAGCCGAGTCAATGACACGCTCCCGAAGGGCGAGCTGTCTTGGTTTGTATACTTTGTTGTCGATTCTTGATTTAGACCCACTAGACCTTTAAATCGCCGCCGCGTCTACAAACCAAGCCATTCTCGCTGAACCTAACATCTCGAGGTTACTTGGGTATAAACTAGCTAAGAATACTTTTTTCAATTTCCAAGTTTTTTTCTACAGCTCATAGAAAGAAACCCAACAAAAAAGCCATGCAAAGTAGGCCCTGCATGGCTTGGGTTTGGGCAGCAATGACACTGCCCTCGTCTAGGACTGGTTACATTGAGCTTTGATCGAAATCGTTGCCTTGGTCAGTACCTGTTTGAGTATCCGAGTCGAAGCTGCCAGAGTCATCCGTGAAGTCAACACCTTGATCTTGACCTCCTGCACTTGTCCAGTCGCTGCCGCCAGATTCCATACCCGCCATATCTGGTTGCTGATCTTGAGCAGAACCTTGCATGGTGTATTGATCATCGACTTCAACTTCAACTGTGCCACTCGCACCTTCTACTGCGCTGCCCAATTCGTCGTAACCTTGGAATTGGATTTCGCTCGTACCTTCGTAACCTTCTGGTAGGTCAACCGATACTGGTTGGTTCAGGTTGCCACTTAATGTGAAGCTACCATCGCCATTATCCAGTGCGTTGCTTACTGATGCACCATCAGGTAGACCGGACATTTCTGCATAATCCACCGATTCGTTACCGCTGACCTCATCTGGAACCGAGATAGAAATGGTATCGCCTGGTGCTGCAGTCACATCAGCTGCGCTCTCCTCTTCACTGTCTGCACCGTTTGCTGCTTGCTCTTCAGGCTGTTGCGCTTCGCCGACTTGCTGCTCTGATGATGCTTGAGCAGTTTGGATTTGTGGCTCGTCGCTTTGCGCTGAATCGTCCGCAACTTGGATGCTCAGATTCTGAGTCGATACTTCACCGTTGTCGTTAACCTGAACATCCATAGCCAAATTGCCATCGAAGTCATCGTTCGGCCAGTATGTCCACTCTTCATCACCTGATTTCGCGAAGAAACCAGCATCGTTTGCATCGGCTACATCCAACACTTCTGCTGAAGGGCTAATGCCAAGTTCATCAATCAACTGTGCTTCCGTTAGTGTTAGTGAACCATCATCAGCCAGTGCGTAGCCTTCGCTGGTTGTGGTTTCACCTTCACCTTGGATGTCGACATTAAAGAAGCTCTCAATGCGGTTTTCACCGTCAGTTGCAATGAAGCCAACTTGAACATCTCCGGTGTAGCCTTCTGCTGGTGTGAATTGGTAGTTACCTTGGTTATCGGTCTCTATCACACCTTGACCTTCCATTAGGCTCACTGACTCAATGCTCAAGCTGTCGCCTTCTGCATCGCTCAAGGTCGATAGCATGTCATCATTGGTGAACGACAAGGTGCCATCCGCTGCCATTTCTGTGGTAGAAATGCTGTCGATTTCTGGTGAAGCATTCTCTTGTGGTGCGTCTTCTTTCACGACCACGCCTGTTTGCTCATCATGAAGCACACCGTCTTTATCAATCACGTAAGCGATATCCGCTTCACCAGTAAAGCCTGGTGCTGGATTGAATGTCCATGTGCCATCACCGTTATCGACAATCTCACCTTGGCTGCGATCAGCTAGGTGAACGAATTTCACTTCATCACCCGCGTCAGCGTCCACATTCTCTGCCAATCCGATTAGGTCATCTGCGGTTAGTATAACTGGCTCACCCGCTAGGGTTTCGAAGTCACCTGAATCGATGCCATCTTCGAACTCTTCTGGCTCGTCACCATAATCCACCGTTGTTGCGGTCACGGTTACGAAGAACTCGCCATTAAAGTCAGCCGGAGGCGTCATTTGCAGGTCTGAGATATCCCACTCGTTCAAGTCGATGTATTGACCCGGTTCCGTAATGGTAATGGTGTTCACACCATCCGTAACTTCGAAGCCAACAGGGAAACCAGTCATCACTAGGTTGCTTAGCGTTTCTGAATCGTCGATTAGACCGACATTCAAGCCTAGGTGACCTGTTTCGTCTTCACCGAAGACTAACGGACCATCATGATCGGTTGTGATGACCGCGCCATCCGCAACAGGGCGAACAAACACTGGTACATCAAGTACTGTCTCAAACTCACCGTCACTTACCACAACTTGCAAGTCAGAAACCCCTGCAAAATCGCCAGTCGGTGTGAATGTCCAAGTACCGTCACCGTTATCCGTTACCTCACCACCATCTTCACCTTCTGCGGTGATAATGCGTGATACAACTAGGTTTTCAGTGTCGATATCGCCGAACAAGTTCATCAGGTCGCCAGCGTCGAAGGTGAATGCACCATCCTCGTCGGTTGCCATAAAGGCATTACCCACATTGAATGGAGCATCGTTGACTGGAATGACATCCACATTCAACGAGCCTTCAACCACTTCTTCACCATCCGTCGCGGTGTAGCCCAGTTCCACCAAACCATTGAAGTCTTGAGTGGTTACCAAGTGGTACATACCATCTGGCTGCTGAGTTAATGTCGCGTTTGCAGGCGCACGAACCGTGATGCTTTCTACGCTGATTTCGTCACCATCAAGATCCGTAACTTGATCAGCGATGTAAGCTGGGTCAATCACCATGACCACATCTTCTTCGCCTTGCATCTGGATGGTTGGTGCTTCTGGTGCATCGTTAACCGCTTCGACGTTTAGATTGCCTTCAACCGGCGTAACTAAATCACCATCGCTGACGCCGAACGACATTGGCACATCACCGTTGAAGTTCTCAGCTGGAGTGAATGACCAAGTGCCATCACCGTTGTCTAGCAAGTCACCGTATTGCTCATCAATCACTAGGTCGACAGCAGACAGTTCATCGTAGGTGTTGTCGATGTCTGTCGCGTTAGCAAGCAACATGTCCTGCGTGATAAGAATGGTAGTATCTTCGGTGCCAGCAATATTCACTGGTGTTGATTGCGGCGCATCGTTAATTGGGTTCACCGTTAGGTCAACGCCCACTTCCACGCTCGCACCATCGTTATCAATCAAGTCGAAGCTTAGGTCGATATCGCCATTGAAGTTCGCATCAGGCGTAATCGTAAAGCTACCATCTTGGTTCTCAACAACGGTTGCATTGGCTACCGCGGTTAAGTTCACTGCTTCTAGATTATCGCTGTCGACGTCACCCGCTTGAGCCAGTAACTGCTCTTGACTCAATGTGATTGAACCATCTTCATCGACGCTGTAAGCCAAGTCGCCAGATACCGGAGCATCGTTGACTGGCAATACATCGATGTTCGCGTTGGTTGTCGCAGTTGCACCGTCTTCATCAGCCACTACTACGTCTAGGCTTACGCCACCATTGAAGTTTTCATTTGGCGCGAAGCTATAAGTGCCATCGTCATTCGCCGTTAGAATGCCATCGCTACCACTGTAAGAGACGCTTTCTAGGCTCACGTCACCTTCCACATCGCTTGATTGCGCTAGCAGTTGCTCTTCCGTGAAGATAATGACTTCGTCTTCATTGACAGAGTAACTTGTCGCACCTGCGATTGGTGGATCGTTCACCTCAAGTACTGTGATACCCGCAGTGGTTGAGTCTGTCGCACCCTCTTCATCGACAACCACAACGTCTAGGCTGACCTCACCATTGAAGTTCTCGTTTGGAGAGAAGGTGTACGTACCATCGCCATTGTCTTGGAAGACGCCATCGTTGCCACTGTAAGTCACACTACTGATGTCTACGTCGCCTTCAATATCCGACGAATTAGCCAGTAGTTGCTCATCACTAATGGTGATCGAGTTGTCTTCATGTACTGTGTAAGACGTGCTGCCCGCAACCGGAGGATCGTTCTCTGGCGTCACACTCACATCAATGTTGGCAGAGGTCGTATCCGTACCGTCTGACACATCGAACGTAAAGTTCACATCGCCATTGAAGTTCTCGTTTGGCGCGAAGCTGTAAGTGCCATCACCATTGTCGGTTAGGACACCATCAGCACCTTTGTAGCTCACGCCTTCAACCGATAGGTCATCGCCATCGATATCTGTTGCGCCATCAAGCAGATCTTGGTCAGTGAAGGTCAACACGCCATCTTCACCAATGGTGAACGCTTGATCTTCTGGCTGCGGCAAGTCATTGACTGGGTTAACCGTTAGGTCAGCCGTTGCAACGATAGTATCGCTGCCATCATTGATATCGAACGTGATATCAATGTCGCCATTGAAGTTCGCGTCAGGCGTGATAGTAAAGCTACCATCGTCATTAGCCGTAACCGTCGCATCACCGTCAACCACTAGGTTGGAAGCGGTTAGTGCATCACCTTCTACATCCGTTGCTTGTGCCAACAATTGTTCTTGGCTTAGCGTGATTGAGTTGTCTTCGTCGACACTGTAAGCCAAGTCACCCGATACTGGCGCATCATTGATTGGCAGAACATCAATGTTTGCCGTCGTCGAAGCGGTCGCACCATCTTCGTCCACGACTACAACATCAAGATTCACTTCACCATTGAAGTTTTGATTTGGTGCAAAGCTGAACGTACCATCACCATTGTCGGTAAAGATACCTTCGCTGCCACTGTAGCTTACGCTATCTAGTGCTACCTCACCTTCAATATCGGAAGAGTTTGCCAACAACTGTTCTGCACTGATGGTGATAACTTCATCTTCATCGATGGTGTACGCAGTTGGACCTGCGATTGGCGGATCGTTCACCTCAAGTACCGTGATACCTGCGGTAGTTGAATCCGTCGCGCCATCTTCGTCGACTACGACAACATCTAGACTCACTTCGCCATTGAAGTTCTCGTTTGGCGAGAAGGTGTACGTGCCATCACCGTTGATTTCCAGCACACCATCGTTACCGCTGTAGCTCACGCTATCAATCGATACATCACCTTCAATATCCGATGAGTTCGCTAGTAACTGTTCATCACTGATGGTGATCGAGTTGTCTTCATGCACAGTGTAAGACGTGCTGCCTGCCACCGGTGGATCGTTCTCTGGCGTCACGCTTACATCGATATTTGCGGTCACGGTATCCGTGCCATCGGAAACATCGAAGGTAAAGTTCACGTCGCCATTGAAGTTTTCGTTTGGCGCGAAGCTGTAAGTGCCATCACCATTGTCGGTTAGGACACCATCAGCACCTTTGTAGCTCACGCCTTCAACCGATAGGTCATCGCCATCGATATCTGTTGCGCCATCAAGCAGATCTTGGTCAGTGAAGGTCAACACGCCATCTTCACCAATGGTGAACGCTTGATCTTCTGGCTGCGGCAAGTCATTAACTGGGTTAACCGTTAGGTCCGCCGTTGCAACGATAGTATCGCTGCCATCGTTGATATCGAACGTGATATCAATGTCGCCATTGAAGTTCGCGTCAGGCGTAATGGTAAAGCTACCATCGTCATTAGCCGTAACCGTCGCATCACCGTCAACCACTAGGTTAGATGCAGTTAGTGCATCACCTTCTACATCCGTTGCTTGTGCCAACAATTGTTCTTGGCTTAGCGTGATTGAGTTGTTTTCGTCGACACTGTAAGCCAAGTCACCCGATACTGGCGCATCATTGATTGGCAGAACATCAATGTTTGCCGTCGTCGATGCGGTCGCACCATCTTCGTCCACGACTACAACATCAAGATTCACTTCACCATTGAAGTTTTGGTTTGGTGCAAAGCTAAACGTACCATCACCATTGTCGGTAAAGATACCTTCGCTGCCACTGTAGCTCACGCTATCTAGTGCTACCTCACCTTCAATATCGGAAGAGTTTGCCAACAACTGTTCTGCGCTGATGGTAATAACTTCATCTTCATCAATGGTGTAACTGGTTGTGCCTGCGATTGGCGGATCGTTCACCTCAAGTACCGTGATACCTGCGGTAGTTGAATCCGTCGCGCCATCTTCGTCGACTACGACAACATCTAGACTCACTTCGCCATTGAAGTTCTCGTTTGGCGAGAAGGTGTACGTGCCATCACCGTTGATTTCCAGCACACCATCGTTACCGCTGTAGCTCACGCTATCAATCGATACATCACCTTCAATGTCCGATGAGTTCGCTAGTAGCTGTTCATCACTGATGGTGATCGAGTTGTCTTCATGCACAGTGTAAGACGTGCTGCCTGCCACCGGAGGATCGTTCTCTGGCGTCACACTCACATCGATATTCGCGGTCACGGTGTCCGTGCCATCGGAAACATCGAAGGTAAAGTTTACATCACCATTGAAGTTCTCGTTTGGAGCAAAGCTGTAGGTACCATCACCGTTATCGGTTAGGACACCGTCTGCACCTGTATAAGTCACGCCTTCAACTGTTAGGTTGTCACCTTCTACATCCGTCGCGCCTGTTAACAAGTCAGCATCGGTGAAGGTAAGAAGACCGTCCTCACCCACAGTGAACGCTTGATCTTGTGGCTCTGGTGCGTCATTGACTGGCGTTACCGTTAAGTCGAGACCAGCCGCAACCACTTCTTCGCCATCCGTGACATCGTAGGTGAACTCGATATCACCGTAGAAGTTCTCGCTCGGAGTAATGGTAAAACTGCCATCCTCGTTCATTTCAACCGTTGCATTTTCATCATTGGTGCTCAGGTTGATTGCGCTTAGGTCGTCACCATCGATATCAACTGCGTGTTCAAGTAACTGCTCTTGAGTTAGCGTAATGCTATTGTCTTCGGCAGTGACTGCGCTGATATCACCCGTCACTTCTGGTGCATCATTGGTTGGCGAGATATGAATCGTCACATCTTGCGTCGCTGTCGCTGTTGTACCTGTATCCACATCCGTAGACGTAGCGTTCACAGTTAACGTCACATCGCCATTGAAGTCTGCAGAAGGAATAAACTCTAGCCCTTCTAGCTCGCCTGGTTGTAGTGACCAAGTGCCGTCGCCATTATCAACACCCGCTGATAGTGCGCTGCCTTCTGGCACATCTTCAATCAAGATAGAGAGGTTTTCTGAACCATCTGTATCGGTTAACGCGGCATCGATATCAAGCGGTACTGGTGTATCTTCGGTGCCAATGATTTGGTAATCCGCGTCTGCTACCGTGATTTCGATGTTGTCGATACCAAACGATTCATCCCAAACGTCTTGATTCAAGGTTGAACCGAAGCCAAGTTGCAGTTCACCATCCTCGACAGGAACCGTCAGATTGATTTGGTGAGCTTGGTCGTTCCAGCCACTGAAGCCTTCACGTTGGGAGGCTCCATGAATCACTTCACCCACTTCATTACCATCTGAGTCGTAAAGCGTTGTCGTGCCATCTTGAGTACGGAACGCGGAGTTCTCCAAGGTGGTTAGCTGTTCACCGCCGACAAAGATTTGGAACGACTCGCCATCCCAAGAATCGATTTCGTAGAAGCTAAACGAGATATTCACTTCATTGACATCGCTTGGGATATCGTAAGTTTTGCTGACCGCTTCATCACCGCCAGTGCCACCAATACGACCCAGCATGTCGCCCGTTTCGAAGCCTTGTGAGCTCTCAGTGTTCGCGTTCCAACCGTTCGAGCCAGACTCGAAGTTATCAGAAGCAATCACCAAGTCTGAAGCAATCGACAGCTCTGGCATATCGACCACAGATTGAACATCAATGTTCGCTTCTGCTGGCACGGTTGCGGTGCCATCGTTGACATCAAACGTTACGTTCACGTTGCCATCGAAGTTTTCGTTTGGCGCGAAGGTGTACGTGCCATCACCGTTATCGACTAACGTACCACTGTCAGAAGTAACATTTTCAACCGTTAGGTTATCACCATCGATATCACCTGCATTTTGCAGCAATTGCTCTTCGGTAAAGGTGAAGCTGGTGTCTTCTTGCGTAACAAACTGTGGCTGACCAACCGTTGGCAAGTCATTCACTGGGTTCACAGTCAGATCGGCAGTGGCTTGAATGGTTGCATCACCGTCCGTAATGTCGAAGCTCAGATCAATGTCGCCATTGAAGTCCGCATCCGGTGTGATAGTGAAGCTACCATCATCGTTCGCAACAACGGTCGCATTACCGTCAACAGTCAGGTTGGATGCGGTTAGGTCATCGCCATCCACGTCGCTGGCTTGAGCAAGAAGTTGCTCTTGGCTAAGAGTGATAGAACCATCTTCATCCACGCTGTAAGCCAAATCACCTGATACTGGAGCATCGTTGACTGGCAATACATCAATGTTTGCATTGGTTGCTATCGTTGCACCATCTTCATCGGTCACGACAACATCTAGGCTGACATCACCGTTGAAGTTTTCGTTTGGTGCGAAGCTGAATGTACCGTCGCCGTTATCGGTAAAGATACCATCGGAGCCGCTGTAGCTGACGCTGTCAATCGCGACATCACCTTCAACGTCAGAAGCATTCGCCAATAGCTGCTCAGAGCTGATGGTGATGACTTCGTCTTCGTTCACTGAGTAGCTGGTCGCGCCGGCAATTGGCGGATCGTTCACCTCAAGTACCGTAATACCTGCGGTGGTTGAATCCGTCGCACCGTCTTCATCGACAACCACAACGTCAAGGCTCACTTCACCATTGAAGTTCTCGTTTGGCGAGAAGGTGTAAGTACCATCACCATTGTCTTGGAACACGCCATCTGCGCCACTGTAGCTCACGCTGTCGATTGCTACTTCGCCTTCTACGTCAGATGAGTTAGCCAATAGTTGTTCGTTACTGATGGTGATCGAATTATCTTCATGAACGGTGTAGGACGTGCTGCCTGCTACCGGTGGATCGTTCTCTGGCGTCACGCTTACGTCGATATTCGCGGTCACGGTATCCGTGCCATCAGAAACATCGAAGGTAAAGTTCACGTCGCCATTGAAGTTTTCGTTTGGCGCGAAGCTGTAAGTGCCGTCACCGTTGTCGGTTAGGACACCATCTGCGCCAGTGTAGCTCACACCTTCTACCGATAGGTCATCACCATCGATGTCCGTTGCACCATCAAGCAGATCTTGGTCAGTGAAGGTCAACACGCCATCTTCACCAATGGTGAACGCTTGATCTTCCGGCTGAGGCAAGTCATTAACTGGGTTAACGGTTAGGTCCGCCGTTGCAACAATAGTATCGCTGCCGTCGTTGATATCGAACGTGATATCAATGTCACCATTGAAGTTCGCATCAGGCGTAATGGTAAAGCTGCCATCATCGTTTGCCGTAACCGTTGCATCACCGTCAACCACTAGGTTAGATGCGGTTAGCGCGTCGCCTTCTACATCCGATGCTTGAGCAAGAAGCTGCTCTTGGCTAAGCGTAATTGAATTGTCTTCATCGACACTGTAAGCCAAGTTGCCCGATACTGGCGCATCGTTGATTGGCAATACATCGATGTTTGCGTTAGTTGCCGCAGTTGCACCGTCTTCATCAACAACCACAACATCTAGGCTCACATCGCCATCAAAGTTGGCGTTTGGTGCGAAGCTGAATGTACCGTCACCGTTATCTGTAAAGATACCGTCGGAGCCGCTGTAGCTCACGCTATCAATCGCAACTTCACCTTCAACATCAGAAGCGTTCGCCAATAGCTGTTCAGAGCTAATGGTGATGACTTCGTCTTCGTTCACTGAGTAGCTAGTCGCACCTGCGATTGGTGGATCGTTCACCTCAAGAACAGTAATGCCAGCGGTGGTTGAGTCCGTCGCACCGTCTTCATCTACTACGACAACATCTAGGCTCACTTCGCCATTGAAGTTCTCGTTTGGCGAGAAGGTGTACGTACCGTCACCATTGTCTTGGAACACACCATCTGTGCCGCTGTAGCTCACGCTATCAATCGCCACTTCGCCTTCTATATCAGACGAGTTAGCCAACAGCTGTTCGTTACTAATGGTGATCGAGTTGTCTTCATGCACTGTGTAAGATGTGCTACCTGCCACTGGTGGATCGTTCTCTGGTGTGACTGTCACATCGATATTCGCAGTCACGGTGTCCGTGCCATCGGAAACATCGAAGGTGAAGTTCACATCACCATTGAAGTTCTCATTCGGTGCGAAGCTATATGTACCATCGCCATTGTCAGTTAGGACACCGTCCGCGCCTGTGTAAGTGACACCTTCTACCGATAGATCATCGCCATCGATGTCCGTTGCACCATCCAACAGGTCTTGATCAGTGAAGGTCAACACACCATCTTCACCAATGGTGAACGCTTGATCTTCCGGCTGCGGCAAGTCATTAACTGGGTTAACGGTTAGGTCCGCCGTTGCAACAATAGTGTCGCTGCCGTCGTTGATATCGAACGTGATATCAATGTCGCCATTGAAGTTCGCATCTGGCGTGATAGTGAAGCTACCATCGTCGTTTGCCGTAACCGTTGCATCACCGTCAACCACTAGGTTAGACGCAGTCAGCGCATCACCTTCTACATCCGATGCTTGAGCAAGTAGCTGCTCTTGGCTTAGCGTAATTGAATTGTCTTCATCAACGCTGTACGCCAAGTTACCAGATACAGGTGCATCATTGATTGGTAAGACATCGACTGTGATGTAAGTATCAACCTCTGCGCCATCTTCATCGCGAATGGTCACATCCAACTGTACTTGACCGTTGAAGTTTTCATTCGGTGCAAAGCTACAAGTACCATCACCGTTTACTGAGAAGATGCCATCTGGACCGTCGTAGCTGATGCCTACTAGCTCAACATCCCCTTCAACATCCGAAGCATTCAGTAGCACTTGCGATTCACTGAAGGTTAGAACTTGGTCTTCATCGATAGTGTATGCGGTAGGACCTGCGATTGGTGGGTCATTTACCTCAATCACAGTAATGCCTGCAGTGGTCGAGTCCGTTGCACCATCTTCATCGACAACGACAACATCTAGGCTCACCTCGCCGCTGAAATTTTCGTTTGGTGAGAAGGTGTACGTACCATCACCGTTGATTTCCAGCACGCCATCGTTACCGCTGTAGCTCACGCTATCAATCGCCACTTCGCCTTCTATATCAGACGAGTTAGCCAACAGCTGTTCGTTACTAATGGTAATCGAATTGTCTTCATGAACGGTGTAAGCCGTGCTGCCTGCAACCGGTGGATCGTTCTCCGGCGTCACGCTTACGTCGATATTCGCCGTCACGGTATCCGTGCCATCGGAAACATCGAAAGTGAAGTTCACGTCGCCATTAAAGTTCTCGTTTGGTGCGAAGCTATATGTGCCATCACCATTGTCAGTAAGAACACCGTCCGCCCCTGTGTAAGTGACGCCCTCAACAGATAAGTCATCCCCTTCAATATCGGTAGCGCCTGTTAGGAGATCCGCATCAGTAAAGGTCAGCACACCATCTTCACCAATGGTGAACGCTTGATCTTGTGGTTCAGGCGCATCGTTAACTGGTGACACCAATAACTCAAGGTTGGTTGAGACAACATCATCGCCGTCAGACACATCGAACGTAAAGGTGATGTCACCATTAAAGTCCGCATCTGGCGTTAAGGTGTAAGTACCGTCACCATTGTCTGTGATGGTGATGTTTTCATCATCCGTTGCCAAGTTCAGTGCTGTCAGTTGGTCTCCATCCAAGTCACGCGCATTAGCGAGCAAATCTTCTTGCGTGATTAGGATTGAACCATCTTCTTCAACCACAGCAGAAACAGGCAATGCTTCAGGCGTATGTTCAATGTGAGCACCCGTTGCATTGACGTAGATGGTTTGAGAAACGGTTTCAGAATCATTATTTGATAGCTCTGTCGCCGTTGCCGTTACATTGATTTCTAGCTGTTGGTTAAAGTCTTCTGGCAATTGAATCTGTAGCTCTTGTTCAATTGCTGTGGTTGGAAGCGTTACAGAACCATCTGGACCGACTGTTACTTCACCGCTGTAGATCTGGCTGTTTACTTCACCTACATCAATGGTGAAGTTGAAGTCACTATAATCGGCATCGCCGCCACCGTAGAGATCTTCAAAGCCGTAAACCAGTTCACCGTCTTCGTTCACAGTAGTTCGAGTATGTTCAATGCCATCTTGGTTGAGCTCTGAGCTAGTGCCGCCATGGAAGACTGCATCACCAAATTGGCTTTGAATCACGGTTTCAGAACCATCAGCACCCACAAACACGAGTTGTGGGTCGACCGTATCCATGTTCGCAGGAGAGCCATCTGCCGCACGGAACTCATACTGGCCATCTTGCATGGACGCAAAGTCATTGAAGTTATGACCGTTAGGAATCAAGAATAGGTTGAAGCTTTCCCCTTCCGAGATTTGGAAGCTGAACTGATCTTGTCCCGGAACGAGGTCACCGCCTCCGCCAACTTGAGAGGCGTTTTCGTACACCACTTCAACGCCCGTGATATTGCCGTCTTCATCAACTTTGTAATAGCCAGCTGCGTTTTGGTAACCCGCGGTTTCACCTTCAAAGGTAACCGTGATTTCAGTATCGTTGAAACTGGTGATACCGTTGTCTTGATCGTTAAGTACCCCTTCGTTGTCGTAGCTGATCACCGAACCTTCTGGAACACCATCAACGGTCACAGTCAGCGTTTCTGACAAGTCTTGGTCAACCAATGCTGCGGCGATGTTCACTTCAACAATACCGCCTGGCTCAACCAAGATTGCTTGATCATCCACGTTTCGACCGTCGCCATCAGTGATGACTAGGTCTGGCGCATCTGCCACGGCTTCGATATGGACATTAATGTCTTGCTCAACTTCATCCGTACCGTCAGAAACCGTAAAGCTGAATTGCAAGTCACCACTGAAGTGCTCTTCTGGTACGAAGCTAAATGTACCGTCACCGTTGTCCGTTACAGTACCTTCATCACCCGAGTAGTTAATGCTGGTAACGGTGAGGTCATCACCATCAATATCAATCGCACCACTTAGCAGATCTTCTTGCGTGAACAGGATGCTGCCATCCTCTTCAATGTGGTACATGCCAGGCGCAACAATTGGAATGTCATTGACTGGGTTCACCGTCAATGTCATTTCATTGGCAACACTCAATTCACCGTCGCTTACTTCATAAGTAAACTCGATGTCTCCATTGAAGTGCTGTGAAGGCGTAACGGTAAAGGTGCCGTCACCGTTATCCACGATAGAGGCATTCGGATCATTGGTTTCTAGTGCCGTTGCGTATAGGTCATACCATCTTGATCGCTGGCGTTTTCAAGCAGCATTTCTTGTGTCACGAGGATAGATCCATCCTCGTCCACGTCTGCCACGATTGGCGCTGCTTCTGGTGCGTCGTTGACGAACTCAACTTTCAAGTCGATGTTTGCCGCCACCACATCGGTGCCATCGCTCACATCAAACGTAAGGTCAACATTACCAAAGAAGCCCTGCTCTGGCGTTAACGTGTAGGTGCCATCGCCATTGTCTGTCACTTGAACCGTATCGCTTAAGCTCGTCACGTTCACAACAGATAAGTCATCGCCTTCGATGTCCGTTGCTTGAGCCAGCAGCTCTGCTTCAGTAATCGTGATGGCTTCGCCGTCTTCTGTGGTGAAGGACAAATCAGGTACATCTGGCAGGTCGTTCACTGGGTTAACGGTGAGGTTTAGATCCGCGGCGACGGTTTCAATCGCGTCAGTTACGTCATAAGTAAATTCGATTTCACCAAAGAAGTTTTCGCTCGGTGTAATCGTAAAGCTACCATCAGCGTTCTCAACGATGGTTGCATTAGGATCGTTGGTCGACAGGTTCACCGCTTCAAGGTTGTCACCATCCACGTCGGTCGCGTTCGCTAACAAGTCTTCTTGAGTGATGGTAATTGAGCCATCTTCATCGACGACCGCATCAACAGGACCGCTGACCTCTGGACCTTCGTTAACGATCTCAACATCGATCTTAGCTGTACTTGGTGCACTTGCTTGACCATCGCTGATGTCAAAGGTCAGGTTCACTTCACCGTAGAAGTTCGAAGTTGGTTCGAAGGTAAAGGTGTTGTCGCCGTTATCTGTCAACGTACCTTGTGACTGGTCAACAAGCAGTAGATTCTCGATATGCAGAATGTCGCCATCCACATCGGTCGCACCTGATAACAGGTCTTTTGCTTCGATGATGATGGTGCTGTTTTCTAGCATTTGAGTATGCAGCGGCGCACCAGGAACTGGCACATCGTTGACCGGAATAACGGTCAGATCTAGATGGGTATCGACTTCATCGGTGCCATCGAAGACTTTGTAGTCAATGTCGACTTCACCATTGAAGTTTTCATTCGGCATAAAGGTGTAAGTGCCGTCGCCATTGTCGACAAGCTCACCGTTATCACCGCTGTAAGAGATATCAGATATAGACAGCGCATCGCCTTCTACATCACTTGCATTCGCAAGCAGGTCGTCCGCGCTAAACGTAATGCCCACATCCTCATCAGTCGACAATACAATCGGACCAGAAACGATTGGCGCATCGTTTACTGCTTCGAAGTTGATGTTGATGATGTTGTCGTCAGTGAGTTCACCATCCGTAACTTGGTAGCCAAGCTCAATCTCACCGTAGAAGTTCTCATCTGGTGTGACTGTCCACGTACCATCGCCGTTGTCGGTTAACGTAGCGTGCTCCGCGTTATCCCCCACCAGCTCTAGGTTTTGAATATCAAGAACGTCACTATCGATATCACTCGCTTGTGCAAGAAGCTGCTCTTCTGTGATTACCACAGAGGCAAACTGCGTAGAACCTTCGGTATCGATGGTCACATTTGGTAGATCAGCGGTCAGTTCGATTTCACTGTCACCTTCACGGATATTCAGCTCTACCGTTTCCGTGATTTCCGTGCCGTCCACGCCAATAGATGTGAACACCGCTTCATCATGACAAGTTTGCGATACCGTCATGTTTTGAACCACGTAAGTACCGTTACCTTGAATCGTACCTAGCTCAAAGTAAGATACCGGCTCGTTCACCGTTAGGGTGTAATCCGTCTCATAGCTACCACGATCTTCTTTGTGGTAAGTCATCGAGTCGATCAAGTCACCATCAGAGTTGAAGGCGCGAATTTCGACTTCGGTAAAGTGGCGAGACTCTTCCATAAACCAGCCGCCTAGACCATCTAGGTGGAAGCTGATTTCGTTGATATCTTGACCTTCAACGCTCACAGTCAGTTTTTCATCACCACTCAAGCCTTGGCGGTCAGTATCGCCAATACCGTGACCAATGTGTGTTTTACCATTCCACGCACCGAGTGGGTCATCATTACTTTGAACGGTAACTTTCAAATCACCATCAACAAACTCACGTGTGTAAGGGTCAACAGCAGTACCCCAATCATCGAGGCTAGCGTTGTCGTCAAAGGTACCAATTTGACTCGTATGCGTACCGTTCGCCAATGCATCATCATTTGGAATGAAGCGCACTTCCGTGTCTGCAGGAACCTCCTGCCCGACTTCTAGCTGTACCCATTCGTCATTTAGATTCGCTTCAATGATGCCGTTTTCAGGGGCTTGGTCGAGACGTAACGCAGGCTCTTCACGCAGAGAAACACCCACTGTTTGGTCTTCTTCTGCTTGAATAAAGATCTCGTCGCCCGCTTCTGGCGCATCGTTGACAGGATTAACGGTCAGATCCAACGTGGTCAGAACATCATTTTCGCCATCGCTGATGTTGTAAGTAAAGTCCAACTCACCGTTAAAGTTTTCGGTGTGCGTAATGGTAAAAGAACCATCGTCATTGGCTACGATCGTCGCATCCGGGTCATTGGTTTGTAGATTGCTGGCAACAAGGTCATCACCCTCAATGTCTGTCGCATTCGCAAGCAATTGTTCTTGCGTGATGGTGATGGCGTTATCTTCATCCACCTCCGCTTGAATGCCTGACGTTTCTGGTGCGTCGTTCACCGCGATAACATCGATGCCTGCGGTTGTTGTATCCGTTGCACCATCTTGGTCGATAACCGTAACGTCGAGAGAAATGTTACCGTCAAAGTTCTCATTTGGCGTGAAGGTATATGTGCCGTCGCCATTGTCCACGAAGCTACCGTCGTTACCAGAGTAGCTAACATTCGCCAAGGCTACATCGCCTTCCACATCAGAAGAGTTAGCTAACAACTGCTCGTCACTAATGGTGATTTGACCGTCTTCTTGAACCGTGTAAGACGTAGAACCGGCAACCGGTGGATCGTTCACTGGTGTCACGCTGACATCAATGAATGCTGGTGTTGAACCTG
This sequence comes from Vibrio sp. Vb2131, assembly GCF_033338535.1. NCBI lineage: Bacteria > Pseudomonadati > Pseudomonadota > Gammaproteobacteria > Vibrionales > Vibrionaceae > Vibrio > Vibrio sp. Vb2131. The sequence goes on along the minus strand of NZ_JAWOSW010000015.1, from coordinate 51,348 downwards.
TGCCGTCAGACACATCGAATGTGAACTGAACATCACCGTTGAAGTTCTCATTCGGCGCGAAGCTGTAAGTGCCATCGCCATTGTCGGTAAGAACACCATCGGCACCTGTGTAAAGAACGTTTTCGATAGACAGATCATCGCCATCAATATCCGATGCGCCTTCCAATAGGTCTGCATCCGTGAACAGCAAGGTGCCATCTTCTTCTACCGTGAACTGTTGATCTTGCGCTTGTGGCAAGTCATTCACAGGATTAACCGTAATATCCAGACCAACTTGTACCGAGCCACCATCGTTATCAATGATATCGAAGGTCAGATCTAGGTCGCCGTTGTAGTTTTCATCCGGTGTGATGGTGTAGCTGCCATCATCGTTGTATTGAATTGTCGCGTTGTCATCTGTCGATAGATTGATGGCTTCAAGGTTCTCGCTATCAATATCGCCCGCTTTGGCAAGCAGTTGCTCTTGGCTTAGCGTAATTGAGCTGTCTTCGTTGATGGTGTAAGCCAAATCACCCGATACTGGTGGATCGTTGATTGGCAATACATCGACATTGATGTGCGTATCAACGGTTGCCCCATTCTCATCTTGAATGGTCACATCCAACTGAACTTGACCATTGAAGTTCTCGTTTGGCGCAAAACTACAAGTACCATCGCCATTGACGGTAAAGATACCATCCGAGCCTTCATAGCTGATGCCAACAAGCTCTACATCACCCTCGATATCAGATGCGTTGGCAAGAATTTGTGACTCACTAAATGTCAGTACTGAATCTTCATCAATCGTGTAAGACGTTGGACCGGCAACTGGAGGATCATTCACTTCAATGACCGTAATGCCTGCGGTCGTTTCGTCAATCGCACCTTGATCATCCGCCACAATCACATCAAGGCTGATATCACCACTGAAGTTCTCATTCGGCATGAAGGTATAAGTGCCGTCACCGTTGTCTTGGAATACGCCATCGGTGCCTGAATAGGTCACGCTATCGATGGACACTGCGCCTTCCACATCTGAAGAGTTAGCCAGAAGCTGCTCGTCGGAAATCGTAATCGCATTATCTTCATCAACCGTGTAAGACGTAGAACCCGCAACCGGAGGATCGTTCACTGGAGTGACGCTCACGTCCACATTGGCAGGTACTGTCTCAGTGCCGTCAGAAACACCAAAGCTAAAGCTGACATCGCCGTTGAAGTTTTCATTTGGTGCAAAGGTGTAAGTACCATCACCGTGGTCAGTCAACACACCATCGCTGCCTGTGTAGCTAATGCCATCAACCGTTAAGTTGTCGCCATCGATATCGGTCGCGCCAGCAAGCAAGTCTGCATCGGTAAACTGAAGCGTGCCATCTTCTTCAACACTGAACTGCTGGTCTTGAGGAACAGGAAGATCGTTAACCGGATTAACCGTTAGATCCGCCGTTGCTTGGATAGTGTCTGTGCCGTCCGTAATGTTGAATTGGATATCAATGTCACCATTAAAGTCCGCATCTGGCGTAATCGTGAAGCTGCCATCGTCGTTCGCTGTAACGGTTGCGTTTCCATCGACAGTCAAATCGCTAGCAGTCAGGTCATCGCCCTCAATATCAGACGCTTGAGAAAGAAGCTGCTCTTGGCTGAGTGTAATCGCACCGTCTTCATCAACGCTGTAAGCCAAATCACCCGATACTGGCGCATCATTGATTGGCAATACATTCACATTGATGACGGTATCAACTTCAGCTCCATCTTCATCTCGAATGGTCACATCAAGTTGAACTTGTCCGTTAAAGTTCTCGTTTGGCGCGAAGCTGCACGTGCCATCATCGTTAACGGTGAAAATGCCATCCGGACCATCATAGCTAATGCCAACAAGCTCTACATCGCCTTCCACATCAGAGGCATTCAACAGCACTTGCGACTCACTAAACGTCAGAACTGAATCTTCATCAATAGTGTAAGAAGTTGGTCCAGCGACTGGTGGATCGTTCACTTCCAGCACCGTAATACCAGCAGTGGTGGCATCCGTTGCGCCTTCTTCATCAGCGACGACGACATCAAGCGTCACTTCACCATTAAAGTTTTCATTTGGAGAGAAGGTGTACGTACCGTCACCATTGATTTGCAACACACCATCGCTGCCAGAGTAGCTCACGCTATCAATCGAGACATCCCCTTCTAAATCCGAAGAATTTGCCAACAGTTGCGCGTCAGAAATGGTAATAGAGTTGTCTTCGTGAACCGTGTAAGACGTTGAACCAGCCACCGGAGGATCATTCACCGGCGTGACGCTCACATCTACATTCGCTGAAACCGTATCTGTGCCATCAGATACGTCGAAGCTGAAGTTCACATCGCCGTTGAAGTTCTCATTTGGCGCAAAGCTATATGTGCCATCGCCATTGTCAGTTAGAACGCCGTCGGTGCCTTCATAGCTGATTCCCGTTACAGAAAGGTCATCGCCTTCAATGTCGGTAGCACCTGCAAGCAGATCTGCATCAGTAAATTGAAGAGTGCCGTCCTCTTCCATACTGAATTGTTGATCTTGAGGAACAGGCAGATCGTTGATTGGATTAACGGTTAGGTCAGCGGTTGCTTGAACGGTATTCGTGCCATCTGAGATATCGAAGCTGATGTCGATATCACCATTGAAATCTGCGTCCGGCGTGATGGTGAAGCTACCATCGTCATTTTGAGTCACCGTCGCATTGCCATCTACCGAAAGGTTAGAAGCCGTCAGTGCATCGCCTTCCACATCAGAAGCTTGCGACAACAACTGCTCTTGGCTCAAACGAATCGAGCCATCTTCGTCCACCGAGTAAGCAAGATTGCCAGACACTGGCGCATCATCGACTGGCGTGACGCTTACATCAATGTTGGCAGAAACCGTATCTGTGCCATCGGACACATCAAAGCTGAAGTTCACATCACCATTGAAGTTTTCATTTGGCGCAAACGTGTAAGTCCCATTGCCGTTGTCGGTCAGGATGCCGTCGCCACCGTCGTAGCTTACGCCCTCAACCGTTAGGTTATCGCCTTCAATATCCGTTGCGCCAGTAAGCAGGTCTGCATCGGTGAAGATCAGAGTTCCGTCCTCTTCCACGCTGAACTGCTGGTCTTGAGGAACAGGTAAATCGTTGATTGGGTTAACGGTTAGGTCAGCGGTTGCTTGAACGGTGTTCGTGCCATCTGAGATATCGAAGCTGATGTCGATATCACCATTGAAATCTGCGTCTGGCGTGATAGTGAAACTACCATCGTCATTTTGAGTCACCGTCGCATTGCCATCTACCGAAAGATTAGATGCCGTCAGTGCATCGCCTTCCACGTCAGAAGCTTGCGACAACAACTGCTCTTGGCTCAAACGAATCGAGCCATCTTCGTCCACCGAGTAAGCAAGATTGCCTGATACTGGCGCATCATCGACAGGCGTAACACTGACATCAATGTTGGCAGAAACCGTATCTGTGCCGTCGGAAACATCAAAGCTGAAGTTTACATCACCATTGAAGTTTTCATTTGGCGCAAAACTATAAGTCCCATTACCGTTGTCGGTCAGGATGCCGTCGCCACCATCGTAACTCACACCTTCAACTGTGAGGTTATCGCCTTCAATATCCGTTGCGCCAGCAAGCAGGTCAGCATCGGTGAAGATCAGCGTACCATCCTCTTCAATCTCAAAGGTTTTATCTTCCGGCACTGGTGCGTCATTGATTGGACGAACAGTTAAATCAATCGAGCTAGAAATGGTTTCTTGACCATCACTGATATCAAACGTTAAGTCGAGTTCACCATTAAAATCTGTATCAGGTGTGACGGTATAAGTGCCATCACCATTATCCACAACCGATGCATTAGCACCCACTTGCACGTTGAATGCGGCAAGATTATCGCCATCAACATCACTCGCGTACCCGAGAAGTTGTTCTTGCGTGAAGGTAATAGTGCCATCTTCATCCATGATGTATGCCAGATCTTGCCCTACTTCTGGCGCGTCATTTTCACCTTCGACTTTAATTTGGAACGTTTCGCTCGTAGTTTCGGAGTCAAAATCGTCTTCTACTTGCGTCGTGGTTTCTTCGCTAGTGTCTTGTACATCCACCGCGAAGCTCTCTTCAGTGGTTTCTGAATCTAGCTCGTCACCACCTTGAGAACCTTCAGAGTCTGAAGAAGCACTTGGCGCAGATGAAGTTTGTACCGCTTGTCCTTGCGCTTCATTGCCTTCTGCGTCCGAACCACCTTCAGAGCCAGAGGCATCACCACCACCGACCGCTTGAGCACCCGCCCCAGAATCCGAACCATCGCTGCCCAGAGCCTCGTCACCTGATTCTCCGCTAGAAGCTACACTATCAACAACATTGGATTGTGTAGCGTCAGAGTCGCTGCTACTTTCAGTATCCTCTTCTTGAACTGCGCCACCCGAGCTCACTGCTTCTTCTTCCGTACCCGCGCCACTAGGATTTTCTTCCATCGCACGATTGGCTTCATCAACAGCATCTGCACTTTCAGCACCGGTCGCTACAGTCGAAGAGACGGTCGACTGCTGTTTTTCTTCTTTTGTCCCCGTATCCTTCGTTTCTGTTTGCTCTACCGCATCGTTAAGCTTTTCATTGTCTTTTTCTTGATTAGTGTCGCCTGCCATTACAGCCTCCGTTGCTTTTAGCTAACTGATCGTATTTAGAGGCAGTAAAGGACACCATTTTTAGAAACCAACTTTTTTATACAACTTTTTTCATACCTTTCGAGTTCCATAAAAACAAAAAAATTTGAAAACCCAGTATAAAGATCCTTACTTGTTGTCATTAAAGCAATTAGTGCGGTGGGATAATGATAAATATGACAAATCTGTTGCGCTCAGTCGACAACAGCCATAAAGGGCTGCAATTGCTATTAGGCGATTTTTACCAAGATTTCAGTGACGCAGGGATTGATATTGAGATGCTGCATAAACAAAACCGTTTTGAAGCACTCAGATGTTATTCAAAAAGACTAAAGACCATTCTCGTCTTGTTATGTGATGACGACTTACCACCAAAATTGGCAAAGATTGAACACTTAAACAAACACCATTTCCCTGCTCCTAATGAATTGATCGAGGACGTTAAAACCGAGCTTAACAACGTAAACAAACAAATTAGCCAGCTGTTAAAAATCGAAAATTCAATCGATAGCCGCACAGGTAGTGAATCGTAGGGGTGGCTCATGAGTAATAAGCAAATAGAACATCACCTCAAAAAGGCGCTCGTTTCGAACAACGAAGCTTCGAAGGTAACAACAGACGATACAATCGTGCTAGCCAGTGCAATGACCAGCGTACACAAAACCTTGCTGGTTATCTTTTTGCTTTCCATGGTGGCTATCGCCGTGGCATCTCAGGCTCGTATCGACATTGTGGTGTCGGTGCGCGGTGAGCTATTGCTCGAATCTGACATCGAAAAAGTGCAACACCTTGAAGGCGGTATTCTAGAAGAAATGCTAGTGCGCAAAGGCGAAGTAGTTTACGAAGGTCAGCCTATTGCACGCCTTCGCTCTCTGGATAGAAACACTCAACTCGATACGGTAAACACAGAGATCATTCAGCTAGAGCTAGACAAGATTCGTTACGAAAGCCTGCGCGATATGGTGGAACCCGATTTTTCTGCCTACATCGAAAACTACCCAGAATTAGTGCAAGTCAACATGAATACCTGGCAGCAAGAATTTTCTAAAAACCGTTCCAATGAAGAGTTGATCACTCACGATATCCAACATAAGAATTCGCTTATTGATTCAATGCTCAAGCGCCGTAAAAGCTCCGAGAACCAGCTCTCCTTGATACGCAAGCAGCTCAATATTAAGAACACCTTGTACAAAGAGGAAATGGCGTCTTACGTCGATGTTCTGAATATGCAGGTTCAAGAGTCAAACATGGTGCGTGAGATAGAAAACCTTGATGAGTCGGTCATGAATGAGCGCTTCCAACTCGACAAACTAGAGAAGCAGTACCGAGACTTGGTGGAGAATCGTAATGCCGAGTATCAAGCACAAATCATTCAAGCAAACAAGGACTTAAAGTTGAAACGTATATTACGTCCTCAACACTCAGATAAAGTGGATCGCCTCGTGGTTTACGCCCCTATTGACGGTGTAGTAGATAAAGTGCACTTCAACTTCCGCTCCGCTGTGATACCGCCAGGTGAAAGCATCGCGGACATTGCACCGATCAATAACGCCCTTCACGGAGAGGCGAAGATCCCTCGTAAAGACATGGGCTTTGTAGAAATCGGACAAGCGGTCAAAGTGAAGATGGATACCTACAACTTTGCCAAATACGGATTTTTGGAAGGTCGAATTGCATCGATCAGCCGTTCTTCTTATGAAGAAGAAGACGCTGAATTCTATCTCGCGGAAATCCAAATCAGTCAAAACTATCTAGAGCGCGGAGGCACACAATACAAGCTGTCCCCTTATATGGAGTTTACCGCAGACGTGAAAACAGGTTCACGCCGGGTGATCGAATACGCAGCGAAGCCGGTTATGTCGGCTATCGAAGACGCATTCGATGAGAGGTGATGGATGAGTAGCAAACCTTCTTACAATATTTCCGTTCCTGTTATGCGCCTAAGCATTGCTTTCAGCTTGATGCTGGCTGCCCTCGCCTTTTATTTGTATATCTCTTGGGAAAAAGTGGATTCAGTCGAGAAAGTGCAAAACGCGCCTCTTTTGGTTCAAGCTCAACAGCTCAACCAAACTATCGAGTTTGATATTCAAACGCTTCAACGCTGTTTAAGCGCACGTTATTGCAGTACAACAGAGCTTGATTTTGAGGTTCTGAAAGACGAAATTGACCAATTTAAGTCGCTCGCGTCACTCAACAAAACCGAGTTTAGCTTGGTGGGCGCGACCGAATACACGCAGCTTGAACTGGCAATCAATCGCTTCTCAGACAGCCAAAAAACACGCGACGATGTGTTGGCACTGTACCTCTCGCTCACCAATAACTACCTACAAATGGACGACAACTACCGGACCATATTTAACAACCATGCGAGCGACCTAATGATGGAGAAAAACGAGTTCTTCATTTGGTTGTTTGTGGTCGTTGTCGTACTGGTTGGTATCGCAGTGCTATCGAACTTGGTGGCAATCCTTAAGCTGAAAAAATCCAGCTCGAATGAGCGTGACATTGACCAAGAATTCGATGAGCTTTATCAAGAGCTCAAACAACTGGATTTACAAAGGTTGGAAGAGTTGCTGAATGAAGTGAGCATCAATCCGAAGCAGCGTCAGATCTACTCTCACCTAAAACTGATTTTCAGCAAACTCGAAGAACAAAAACGCAATAACGATCTCTACAAGCAGCTCTATGCTCTGATTGGTTACGAGATTCGTGGCATCACCAACACCATTAACGGCGGCGTGCAATATCTCGTTCAAGAGACCGATGAGAGCGGCGTGTTGATGGCGCAAGATATAACCTCGGCTGCCAATACCCTGTCTGAATTGGCAGAGAACTACAACCGACTCATTTCACAAGGGACCGAGAGCAAATCGAAAGAGTTTTCACTGCTGAATGTACTGTCTGAATTGATGATTCACATCAGTTCAAAAGTGCAGCGAAATGAAGGTGAGCTAGACTGCTTTATCTCAGATAACTTACCAAACCGTGTTGAAGGACAATCCACCAGCTTATTCTGGGTGTTGTTCCTACAGCTATCAAATGCCATCCAACTCAAAGCCGACAAGAAACTGTTTGTCACCATTGAATCAGGTGCGGCGTCAGACATTGAAAATACCCGCCTGACCATCAATCTAAACTTCTTAACCACGCTGGATGTGCCGCTTGCCAAGCTCAATACCCTACACTGGAGCGACCATAAACAGCACACTGCAACCAAAGACGATTTGGCGAAAAGCGTGTTGAAAGATTATGGCTATTACGAGAGCCATTGGTATCAATCGGGCAATCAGGAACGTTTTCAAATTCAGCTCGATTTGAAAGCCAAAAGCTTCCACACCGAGAAAACTCGCTTCGACAATAAGCGCCTATTACTGTGTGCCAACTCTCAGCTGCGCATTGATGTGATGAGCAAAATGTTAGTCAACTTGGGCTTAGAGATTACGCCAATTCGAACGCCGAACGAACTCTTCTCTGCGGCAAAAACCTTTGGCGAATACGATGCCATCATGCTGACCGACACGTTCGAGCCAAACAAGCTGCCCTCACTGAGCAAAACGGTGAAATCGCAACTGCGCAATCACCCGAACACGAAGTTGTTGCTTTCAGTCACTAGCACTCAGCAAGCACAAGAGAGTCATACCTTTGTCGACAAGATTCTGAACTCCCCCGCGATTCCGTATGAGTTCATCCCTAACCTATTAGCAATCATGGAAGCGGAAGCCTCTGAAGAACAGATGGAGAACAGCTCATTCCTGATTGTGGAGGATGACCGTGTTCAACAGATTCTACTCAAACGTATTTTGAGCAAGCAAGAATACGAAGCCGACACCGTTGGCGATGGCGCAGACGCCGTTCAGCATTTCATGAATCAGCGTTCAGACATCATTTTTATGGACTGCATCATGCCGGGCATGGGCGGCATTGAAGCGACCAAACGCATTCGACAATACGAACAAGAGAGCGGACAGAACCCTTGCACCATTATAGGTGCGACAGCATTGACCAGCAGTAATGAACACCAAGCTTGTATCGAAGCTGGAATGGATTACGTGATCAGCAAACCTTATAAAAACGACGAAATCATCAAGGTGATCAACAAGTATGTGGCGGTACAGAAACTTAACTAGCTGTGTATTGGCAGCGCTTACATTGAGCAACGCTCCTTCGGCAATGGCGACCACCTTGCTTGAGGCGGTCAAACTCGGCTTGGAAAACAATTTATCTCTGCGCGCTAGTGATAAAGGCGTGGAGGAAAACGAATACAACATCGACATTAGCCGTTCTAAGTTCCTGCCCTCTTTAAACGGTGCCGCTGATACCACATGGAATGAAAACGAGACCATATTAACGGGAACACCGGATACACGTTTAAGCTACAACTCGAACAGCTACAGCGTGTCTTTATCCCAATCGGTGTTTAACCTTGGTGACATCTTCAAATACGGTACCGCGAAGCTTGATTTCAACATTGAAGAAATCAAACACGAGAACAAAATCCAGAACACCATTTCTGAAATCGCGACGCAATATTTCGAGTACCTGAAAAACAACGCGCAAATCAAAGCCACCAAAGTCGAGCTTAAATCGTCTGAAACACGTGAGCGCCAAATGCGTCGCAACGTGGAGCTTGGCAACACTGCGGCGAGCGAGTTGTATGAGGTGATTGCTCAGAAAGAAGGCATTGCCAACCGCTTAAGAACCTTAGAGAAGGACCGACGTGTGATTTTGAACGGTTTAGAGATTCAAGTTCAATACCCGGTCACCCCATCGCAGGACATCTACGAAAGCGTGCCCTTGGCGGAAATCAGCGAATCCGAACAACGCGCAATTCTTGAACAAGCTTTGAAGCTCAATAACGACTTATTAGTCGCGAAGAAGACCGTAGAACGCAGCCGAAGAGGCTTGAAAGAGAGCGGTTCAAACTTTGTGCCGACCGTATCGCTCTCTGCCAGTTACCGTTACGACGATGCAAACAACTATGACCGAGCCGACCCAACCGCAACAGGGGACAGTAACTCGACCAGCGTCGGTTTGAACTTGAATGTGCCAATTTTCTCCGGCGGTTCGGATTACTACGGTTATCAAAAATCGTCGACTGCCATCGAGCGAACCGAGCTACTTTACCAAGATTCGTTGTTCACGACTCGCAATAGCGTTAACACCTCGGTGCTCAACATTAATGACTTCTCCCGCGCCATCAGCAGTTACGAGAACATCATCCGAGCCAACTACGCTTCCTACAAAGGCATTCAACGCGCTTACCAGCTTGGTACGCGAACCATTACCGACTTACTGGCAGCGGAAAGTAAACTGTTTAGCGCACTACGTGATTACGAGAGCGCGCGCTATGACTACATCATTGAATCAATCAATCTTGAGCAAATCAAAGGCATGCTGTCGGTGCAATCCATCGAAAGCATCATGCAGTTGATGAGTGATATCGAAGGCAGAAGCAATCAAGACTTAGTTCCAAAACACCTTCTCTCCAAACCATCGATTAAGAAAGGAGGTCGCAATGCAAACTGAGCATTTTTCCCAGAAGATTAACTTTGCTGACAAGTGTTATCTGACTTTCTCAACGGTCATCTCAACGCTGTTTGGTTTGGTACTGCCCTTTTCGATTCTGATTATCTTTGACCGTGTTTTACCTAACCAAGCTAAAGACACGCTGTTTCTTCTGTTTGCCATTATCTTGATCACCATCTTCCTCGACTATCACTTAAAGAATCAGGAAGAGAAGATTTCGTCGGTGATCATGAAGCAGTTCGAAACCAACTTAACCAACAAGGTGTTTCAATCCATCTGTTTGGCTGAGATATCGAAGTTTCGTCGCCTAGAACCCGGTGAATACCTAGAGCGTATTGCTACCATTCCAGAGATTAAATCCTTCTTTGGCGGAGAATCTGTACGGGCATTGATCAATCTTGCAGTCAGCATACTGACCATTCTGATTATCGGTGTGATCAACATTTGGGCGGGAGTGACCATCTTGCTCGCCTCCATCATTTTGGCGGTGTTCGCACTCAGCCTTTCCAAGCAAAAGATCAACAGCCTAGAAAACAAATCCGATATCGAAGGCTTAACCACCTCAAAAATTATCGAGATCATCTCTAGCCCACTCGATATCAAAGCACGCAATATGGAATATCGCGTTGAGAGCTTGATGACACAAATGGTGGAAGAACGTGAAGTCGAGAACATCAAATACGAGCAAATCGAATCAAACTTCAGCCTTATCTTGTCGCTCATACAACAGCTCTCCATTGCTTGTGTGGTGGTGGTTTTGGCAACGGCAGTTATCAACATGCAATCGAGCCAAGGCATCATGGCAGCCATCATCATGCTTACCAACCGTTACTTCGCGCCATACCAGCAAGTGATGCGTACGGTGAGCCGCTGGGAGTTGAACAAGCTTCATATTCAACGTATCGCCGAGTTGCTTGAGCTTGCTGCGTCTGTAGAACAACAAAATGACACGACAGAAGTCGAGCGCATCTCGGTGAAGTATTCGGAAAAGCAACGCATCGAGTTTGAACGCGGTCAGGCTTACTTGCTAACAGGGAAAAGCGGCGCAGGCAAAACCCACCTCGCCAACTGCATTACGCGGCAAAACACCGACAGCAAGCTCGATATCCAAATCAACGAGACACCGCTCGATGACGTCAACTACAACGTCTGGCGCAATAGCGTGCTCATGGTCGACAAAACCAGTTCGTTCGTCGAAGGCACCATCATCGACAACTTGACTTGTTTCCGCCCGAGCTTAAATAACACGGCATTTGCGCTTTGCGAAACCATGAACATCAAGGCACAAATCGATGCCCTTCCCGCTGGTTTTTACACCGAGCTTAAAGGACATTTACGCAACCCATTCTCGCGCCAAGTCGCTTATGCCTTGTTGTTAGTGCGTGCCTTACTCGCGAACAAACGTGTTTTGATCTTCGACGACATCGATTGTGTTTATGATGACGACTTCGCTCGATTGGTTTTGACCAGTACCGCCTATCGCGCCAACGACAAAATCCTCATCATCGTCAGCAATAAGATGGACAAACTCAATCATCGCCTCAAACGCGTCAAACTTACCGGAGGTGACCAATGAGTATTTTGGTTGATTTTAATAATGTCCCTCAGCGCTTGTTGGACTTTGAGGCTCGCAGTTATGACGAGCGATACAATGAGTCACCTTTGATTCGTGGTTTAGCTTACACCCTCATAGCGCTTGAATGGGAAGGCACACCTTCTATCCTCAGCGACGCTTTTATCCCTAAACCAAAAGACAGCGACAGTTTTATCGCTACGATTGAACGCCTTGGTTACCGTTGTGACGTCACCAAATTAAAAACGTTGGAGCACATCGAGGGGCATCCTCATCCTTGTTTTATCGAGATAGAAAACCTCACTGCGATTTTCTTGGGCACTAAAGACGGCAAACTGATCCTGTTTGATTACACCAATAACAACACCATTGAATACCCGCTCTACAAAAAGCCGTGCTTGTTGGTCTCGATCAGCGAATACTCCCGCTTATTCCGAGAGCCACCACCTGAATCTCAAGACCGCAGCAACTGGATTAAATACGCGTTTTATCGCTACAACAATGAACTCAAAAGCCTGATTATTCTCAGCTTCGTGGTCAGCATTCTCGGCGCACTCCAGCCCTTTTTTATTATGAGTGTGTACAACTTCGCCTTAACCTCTAGCTCGCAAGCCACGCTTTATTGGCTCACGTTATTTGCTGTGATTGTTGGGTTCTCGGAATACTTTTTCAAGAAAATGCGGGTCAACATCATCGCCACATCAGGGAAGGATTTGGCGGTGCATATTTCTCAAAACGTGATATCCAAACTGTTGTGGCTTCCGTATTCGATGACATCTACCGCTGGTGTCTCTTCTCAGTTAGCACGTTTGAAAGACATCGACACTTTCCGCCGTTTGGTAACCGCAGAGTCAACATTAAGCTACTTCGACATGCCGTTTGTTATCGTATTCATTATTGCCATTGCTCTTATGTCTGGTACCGCAGCGCTAGTCGTTATGGCGGGGTTGATTCTAATGTTGGTGTTCTGTGTTTATTCTCGTTACATCTACTCGCAAGCCACGTCCAAGAGCTCTCGCGCCAACGCCATGGTTTCTTACCAATGGAATGAGATTCTTCGTGGTATAAAAACCATCCAAGGCTTGCCATTATTGCGTGTTATCCAATCCCGCTTTAGCGCATCGCATTTACAAAGCACCAACGATGCAGAACATGTTTCAGTGACTAATAGCAGGGTTCAGGCAGCAGGCGGGAGTTTGATTCAGGTTATTGGTACCGCAAGTATCGTCGCGGCCGTTATCGGCGTGATGGACGGCACCTCCGATGCAGGTGCAATGCTTGCTACCGTAATTTTAGTCTGGAAGGCGTTGGGGCCTATTATGGGCATCTACAACTCTATTTCTAAGTTCCAATCCATTAAGGCGTCTTCTGCGCAAATCAACAACCTTATGGCGATGAATGACGATAAGCTAACGTTAGAGAAAAGCCCCCCTATTCGCCTATTTCAAGGTAGTATCGTCGGCTCTGGTGTGAGCCATCGTTATAGTGGTGCGGCAACAGGCTTAACTAATCTTGGTTTTAAAATTCCACCGGGCGCAAAAGTTGTGATTTGTGGACCAACAGGTTGCGGTAAAACGACGCTCATTTCTATTATCGCTGGGCTAGAGGAACGCTATCAAGGCTCAGTTTCGGTGGACGGTTATAACATCAAACAATTCAACAGTTACCGCTATCGAACCTCGATTAACTACATCCCGTTTAACCTGCATATTTTTGAAGGCTCCTTGGAGACTAACTTCATCTTGCATAATGGGTTAATCCCAACAGAAAAAATGCGTGAAATGGTGAGTTTCTTTGAGCTCGATACATGGTTGCCACAAGGCCTGGACACTCAATTGAGCGTTGATATCTGTAAAAGTTTACCAAATGGTATTCAACAAAGACTGCGGCTCGCATTAGGGCTAGGTAACTGCGAACAATCTTTGATTATCATTGACGAGCCATTTAATGGTGCAGAGCAAGAAAACTCGCACTACTTCAAGCGGTTATTCAGCGACAAACTACTCAATAAGACCGTTATTTTCTCAACGAATGATCCGGGCATGATCTCTACTTCCAATATGAGCTTAGTCTTGGAGCCAGATGGCAACTTGAAGTATTTCGGGTTAACCGATAAGTACTTAAAAAGTCTAAGTTAAGTTCGGAATGTGGTGTGGTTCATCATTCATAATTGAGCACGGTCATTGACAAAAATGTAAACGATGAGACTATTTACTCTGTAAGCGCGTACACTAAGGAATCCGATGTATACATTTGTTGCAGACAAATTGGATGTGGTTTATTTATCAACGATACCAGAAAACTACCAGTTACAAGACTTTGACGTGCCTGAAGAAGAACTCGAAATTCGTGAAATTGTAGAGGTATGGTATGAGTGTGCGTTTCTTCCTGACTTTAACCTTCAACACATCGACATCGAAAACAAAACCGCATTAGTCGAGACACAAGCGCAAGTCGTAAACAACTACACAAGTACGCTCGCTTTTTTACTCAAAAGTCGTACTTATCGCGCAGCACTTAACCGATTATTGAGTGTATGGAGATTGGAGGCAGCAGCTAAAGCACAGCTTGAGCTGCTGTTACTTACGGAAGAACAGAGTAGCAAGCCAGTAAATTAATCGGCTAGGATAAGGGGCTAAAAATCTTAAACCCAACCATCGAACCGGAGACGTTTCTGCACGCGTTCAACCGCCTCTATCTGCATCTGACGAACACGCTCGTTAGACACGTTTAACAACAGGCCTATTTCCGACAAGGTTTTCACTCTCTGGTCAAATAATCCGAATCGATGGATTAAGACTTTCTGCAACTTAGTTGGCAAGGTTTTAATAATATTTTCAATAGCTTGAGTAAAGCACTGGTTTTCACAGTCTTGTTGTGGATCTGGCGTATACTCACTTTCACACAGTTCAAGAACAAATGGAACACGATGAAGGTCCGCAGTGGTCGATACATCAATAAAGCCACTAAGAGCAACAAGTTCATCTATACGCTCTGCTTTCACCCCTGAGCAGCGTGAGAGTTCAGAAATAGACAACTCCTTGCTCTCACTTTTTGACGCATCGAGCTTTTTTAAAGCCAGGCTATTTATCTCTTTGCACACATGAGCAGGTAAACGTACCGTGCGGCCATTGTTCATTAATGCCGCTTCTATATTCTCGCGAATCCACCATACCGCATAAGTAGAAAAACGGTAGCCTGGCTCAGGATCGAACTTATCGACCGCTTTTATCAAACCAATGTTACCTTCTTCTATTAAATCGAGCAGAGTAAAGTTATTGCCTGGCCGTTTGAGGTAGCCTTTTGCGATTTTCACAACAAGTCGAAGATTAGACTCAATCAACATTTCGCGCGCTTCTTCATCACCAGCTCGATTAAGTTTGGCGTAATGCAACTCCTCTTCACGAGACAACAAATCAATCCCCACAATATCTTTGAGATAGTGAGCATAAGGGTCTTTCCCAACTGACAACGATTCTTTCATTGACAGTTCATCCGTGACAGCTCGGAACCTAGCAAAGCATTCGTTGTTCATTCCCCGTCCTTCTCAAGCCAACTTATTTCTTATCTTCTTTAATTGTTTTTGTACAACACCGTATGCATCATGATTTATATGCATTACTTTACACTGAGTGTAGACAGGGGTTCTGATCTTTACCAAGAAATCACTTATCACTTTAAAACAATTACTGCTTCTATGATAAAAACGTGAGCAAGCGGGGGTTTATATATATGAAAGTGATAGTATTTGTACGCAAATTGGCCTCAAAGAAAACAACGCAACGTGATCGTCAACGCTTACCACCTTACTCTGACTAAAACTTTGAGGCTTGAGGATGGTTTGAAGTATCAGTTGAATTAGCGAGACCTAATTCACTTGACGAAGCGCAGGTTGAAGCTGACAGTCTGTTATAACTTGGAAAACTGCACGATTCTTTCCTTCAGACTTACCTTGATACATCAACTCGTCAGCATCTTGCAAGCTCACGATGTGGGTAAACTCAGGATAGTAAGCACAGCCCAAACTGATACTCAAATGAATTGCTTGTCCGCCCAGTATAACAGGCTGATCGTAAACGGCTTTACAAAGCATATTGGCAAAATTGAGCGCTTCTCGCTCTGACAGAGAAGACGTAACGAGTGCGAACTCTTCTCCTCCAATTCTCGCCAATGTCATTCGGTCATCAGTCATCGACTTAGCGGCTTCTGCGATGGCAACTATTGCTCGGTCTCCAACAAGGTGGCCATATCGATCATTGATTGATTTAAAATCATCAATATCAAACACCATCACCGTTAAGTTTCGCTTCAAATGATTCAGTAGCGCCAATTGCTCAATCAGGTGTCTACGGTTGTATAGCTTTGTGAGAGAATCCGTCAACGTCATCTCTAGCAATTGCTGATTGGCAATCGTTAACTGCCTTGTCCGAAGAGCAACCATACGTTTGAGGGCAAAAATATGATAAAGCGTTGCAACCGCCATAATGAAAATAGCAATAGGGAAAAGATAAAGTGGATAAACCGTTTTCACCACACTCCAACGGGTGAGGATCCGCTCACGATCCGTATCGATGACTTTTTCAAACGCTCTTGATACCTCTAAAATGGAAGTTGCACTGTGCATTCCTGCTGCAATCCGAAGATCTTTACTATATAAGCTAATTGTCGGGACAAACATACCCGCTCCCGGCGTGGTTGCCATATAAAAGTTAGCAACTTGCAGGTCTGCAACAAAGTACAGCACCTTTTTATCGACGGCGGCTTGTATCATCGAATCATTGTTAATGTATTCTGCGATAGGTGCATTCGGATAATTCGTCTGAACAAACTCAGACTCGTAACTTCCTTTAACAACGCCAATTGGCAGCGTCATTTCGCCAGTTAAAACACTCCTGATATCAACCGAAAGTACATCTTTATTTACGTACAGTTTGGTTTGGATAGGCATTATGACTGCGCCAAAGTCCATATACTTCGCTCTTTCGGGCGAGTAGACAAGTCCTCCGTGAAAGTCAGCCTTACCCTCTTTTACGGCTTGTAAAGAAGCATCCCAATCCAAAAGGAGAAACTGAACGTCGATTTGGTTGTTCGCCGCGTACTCTTTCCAAAAGTCGATTAAAATACCTTTAGGTTCACCATCTGGGCTAAGGTAAGAGAACGGCTTCCACGCTTTGGAGTTAGCAACAATTAAAGAATGAGACTCTGACTTGTGTGCATGCGCCATCGGACAAATGGACAGCCACAGTAGTAATAAAGAAGCACACGCTTTTTTACATTTGCAACCATAAGTACCATAACTCGTCGATGACATACCTACTTCTCACCAGTCTTTTTAAACCATAATCTCGGCTGTTTGATTAGACTAAAGATATAGTAGAGTTGCATAAGACAGGAAGTGACGCTTATTGATATGAATCTAACTTAGTAAGTTTTAGTACTTAATTGGTACTTTCAACGCCTAGCTCGCTGAAGCAGTTGAAGCAGTTGAAGCAGTTGAAGCAGTTGAAGCAGTTGAAGCAGTTGAAGCAGTTGAAGCAGTTGAAGCAGTACATGATAAATTAGGAAAACTTATCTGGTACTAAAAATTGAATATCATCAGTTTTGCAAACACCTAGTACCAACAAAAAAGCCCTATTCAAAATCCACCTTGGGGAGAACTTTGAATAGGGCTCTTTGCCTCTATGCTTCATTTTACGGCTGAAGCTACCTTTACCTTTTTTCGCTTTAACGACTCGTGTTTGGAACAGCTGACTGGTAACAACCGCTTTTAACGCGTTGTCTTTGATTTCACCTCTGCCGAAGTCGGTCTCATGTTGTGAGCCACTCGGTTGAGGACTGATTTTACGCTTTGCCATAAATCCTCCTTAATGGTCGAACCAGATTGGACAATAATTATATAAATAAGTCAAATTTATAGATTTAGTTGAATTTTATGCTAAAAAACTTCACATCACCGTCATTTATTTGAAATTTAATCAAAAACATGCTGGTTAAATAGTGACTAAATACAAATATTTGTCCATAAAGCACTAATATATGTTGACTCTTCGTGGAATTAACCTAGACTCAAACACGGCTAGAAAGAAAGTTCTTTGTTTTCACATTTCGTTGGATTACTTGTAACCCGTCGTCCTGTGGTACGCAATAGCAATTTATTTTTCCACGCTATAAGCGCCGTTGAGGCGAAAGATTACATTATTTAGATATTTAGGAAATAGACATGTCTAACACAGCTACTGGCACAGTTAAGTGGTTCAACGAAACTAAAGGCTTCGGTTTCATTCAACAAGAAAACGGTCCTGACGTATTTGCTCACTTCTCTGCAATCACTGGTGACGGCTTCCGTACTCTAGTTGAAGGCCAGAAAGTAGAATTTGTTATCTCTCAAGGTCAAAAAGGCCCTCAAGCAGAGCAAATCAAAGTACTTTAATTCTTAAAGAATTTGATACGATAGCCAGCTTTTAAAGCTGGCTATTTTTTTGCCTAAAACTTATTTTGCCAACAAAACGATATAAATCTATGGCTCTTAAACCAACCATTTACAAATTTCGTATCGCCATTTCCGATATGAATAATGACTATTACGATTCTAAGAATCTAACTATCGCCCTTCACCCTTCTGAAAAGCCGCAAAGAATGTTGGCTCGCATTCTAGCTTACTGTTTAAATGCTCAAAGCAATCTGGAGTTTACAAAAGGACTCTCTACGATTGAAGAGCCTGATTTATGGCATGTTGGCGATGATCAAAGCATTACTCACTGGATTGAAATTGGCGAACCAGAACCAGACAGAATTAAGAAAGCTTCTCGCCTAGCAAAGCATGTAAAAGTTTACACTTATAACACCAAAGCGGCTGTCTGGTGGGACAAAATGTCAGGAAAGTTCTCAATGCTTCCCGTCAACGTAGAGAGCTTTGACTATGACGCTATCGACTTGATTTGTCAGCACCTTGACCGAGGTACTAGCCTTTCTGTTATGATTACTGGCAGCTCAATTTTTGTTGATATCAATGATCAGCATATCGAAGTAACGGTGAAGGAACTAAAAAACCATGACGTCTCTTAGTGAACTGAGTCAAGAGATGGGATTTGAAGAAATCCCCTTTGTTAAAGAACATAAAGCAGCAAAGCGACGTTGGTTAAAAGAACAGTCACAACTATTTACAAAAGTCTGTGAGAACAAACCCACAACAGCACCTACTCTTCACCTGCTTGGCCTTTTGACCAAATCACATATTGAAGCAAGTGCTAACTACGAGCAACATGCTCACTCTACCCAGCGTATGCAGCAAGTTCTGACTGACTCCTTGGGTAATGAGCACGCGGATAAGTTTACTAACCAATCTGCTGAAGACCTAATCTTAGTCACCCACCTTTGGTTATACACGCAAGGCTATTTAAATATGGATTTCAGCTTGGCGCACGATCATGCTGAGCAGACTCAAAATACATTGCAGCACGAGCTTGTCATAAAACGCATGGACGTTGATGCATTCAGAACCGAACTCATGCAAAGTTTTTATCAAGGTAAGGAAGCCCGTCCGGCTTCAGCAAGTGGCTTTTGGGGTTGGTTTAAACGTCTATTTTCCACATAAAATACATGGTTTTATCCATTTCAAACAACTGATAGACTTCACGCTCAGTGCAACAAGCATCATGATTGCATTC
Source organism: Vibrio sp. Vb2131 (assembly GCF_033338535.1). Lineage (NCBI taxonomy): Bacteria > Pseudomonadati > Pseudomonadota > Gammaproteobacteria > Vibrionales > Vibrionaceae > Vibrio > Vibrio sp. Vb2131. The sequence continues at coordinate 31,943 of NZ_JAWOSW010000015.1, read as the reverse complement.
TTAAAGGACAGTTACCCAATGAACATCAAGGGATCATTATGAAGTTTATCCGTTGGATTTTAGGCAAGGTTATCTTATTGCTGAACGCGGTGTTCTCACCTCGTGGTATTAAGCGCACCGCAGAAGAACAGCAACGTATTGATGAAAAAGCGAAACAATACGCACTTTACCAATTTGAAGCCTGCCCTTTTTGCGTAAAGGTCCGCCGTGCAATGAAACGTCAATCGGTGAACATTGAGCTACGTGATGCAAAAAATAATCCTACTCATCGAGCTGAACTAGAGCAAGGTGGTGGGCGAGTTAAAGTCCCTTGCCTTCGTATCGAAAAAGATGGCGAAACACAGTGGTTATACGAGTCATCTGACATCGTCGCTTACGTTGAAAAAGAATTTGCCTAAGTTCCCCCTATGAACATTGGCGGATGTAAAAGAGGCACCTAACGGTGCCTCTTTTCTATTTTTTCTAGCTAAATGTTGCCGTGCGAGCTTTCCTTATTCAGTCTTCTTGCTCAACTCCGAACTTAAACTCCACTAAGCAAATAACGAGTATGCGAGAACAACACAACGAAGATTACCGCCCAACGTCTGTGTTATTCATCCACGATCAATGTTAGCTCTACGCGCCGATTGCAAGCTTTACCACTTGCTGTCGCATTGCTGCACTTCGGTACATACTCTCCGAAGCCTCTAGAAAACACTCGTTGACGTGGAATACTCGTCGCCAATAGTTGTTTTTCTACTTCACGAGCTCGCTTTTCAGATAGCGTGTCGTTGAAACTTTCAGCTCCCGTACTATCCGCATGACCATCAATCACGACATCAACATCAGTTCTTCCAGCCAGATAGTGACCAATGTTTCGAATCCAATCTTGAGATTGAGCAGATAACCGTGCAGAGCCCGTTTGAAAATGCACTTGCTCTTTCAAACGTATCATCAGGTGACCACCACTAAGCGTCTCGTGAGGAATGTTATGCCTGCTCAGGAACATTTCCAGAGAGGTCACGTTTTGCGACTTTTTTACTGACGCCCTCGCCGTTTGATATGAACGAGGGGAAGAAGCCACATTGGATGCGCTCGGGTATCCCCACTCTGGGTGTCTCAGCTCAGTGTTTGATTTAGGAGCTGTATCTAAAATGTTCCCACCAGGGACCATATCTTGATCGAGGCTGCTGCACCCGGCCAGAATGCCACAAACAATTAAAAACCAATGCTTCATACCATTACCAACGTAGAAAAACTCTTGTTCATTGTGTCGACAAAACACGCCGAATCTTTAGCGCTTTTGTCCACCGATTGGTTTGTCTATGCAGCGTTCATGCCACTGGAGTCAATGCAAAATCATCTCTCAAATAAAAAGCAACACTAAAATACCCTACCCTTACAGCCCATACGTCAGGCAAAGTCTGTTACCAATGGTCTCATTTTATTGTTATTTAATGGTTTTAGTCACTATCGTTAACCGATAAACTAACGCAAATTTCTCATTTAGAGCACTACTATGTTAAAAACCATATCGAAAGGCTTTGCTGTTGTTGTTGCCGTAATGGCTTTGTCGGCATGCGATAGCGGCAAGAGTCAGCCTCAGCAAGGCAAACAATACGAAGTTTTGCCAGTATCCCTTGAAGAATATGATTTAGCTCCCCTGACTGAAGCATTCTCTTTAACTTGTGGCCACTGCCGCTCAATGGAAGAGTTTGTCCCTCAAATTGAATCATTGACCGATCAAAGCGTTGAAAAAATGCATGTAACGTTCAATGAAAGTGCACAAGTGAGCGCCATCATCTTCTATACTGCCGTAATGCAGCTTGAATCAACACCAGATAAAGCGTTTATGGCGGATCTTTTTACTGCTGTGCAAATGGGTGCCGATGCAACGGCTGAGGAACGCCAAATCGCTGTTGAGAAAGCCTTTGAGTCTCGCAACCTTATCAGCCCTTACCATTTAGATGAAGCACAGCAAAAAGCGCTGTTTGAGTACATCACTAAGGCAGAAGCGATCACGACTCGCGGCCAAATTAACTCCGTTCCAGCCTTTATCGTAAACGGAAAATATCAAGTGATTACTGGTGGTCATGACAGCGTTGAAGCCATGGCAGAAACCATCAAATTTTTGCTAAAACAACCTAAATAGACAAGGAGATTACGTGTCTAAATTTTTGTTTCCTCTTATTATCTTTATTTTGGCGGGCTTTTTCATTTACCGTACTTGGACAAACCATAAAGTAGCAGATGAAAACTTTGCCAAAGGCCAAGCATTCTTACTAGAAAATGCGAAAAAAGAAGGCGTCATCACAACAGAAAGTGGCCTTCAATACATGGTTCTTGAAAAAGGCGAAGGTGAGGTTCACCCAACTGCAACAAGTAAAGTAAAAGTACACTACCACGGCACCTTGATTGATGGCACGATATTCGATAGCTCTGTTAATCGTGGTGAGCCGATTTCATTTGGTCTTAACCAAGTCATTAAAGGCTGGCAAGAAGGTCTACAATACATGGTAGAAGGTGAGAAAATCCGCCTTTTCGTACCAAGCACGCTTGGCTATGGTAAGAGTGGCTCTGGCCCAATTCCACCAGCAAGTGTTTTGATCTTTGATGTTGAACTGCTAGAAATTCAATAAATCTAGAAAGCTTTGTCTTAAAGCCAAAGTATCAAAACCAAAAACGCCGCGAACCACGCGGCGTTTTCTGTTTTAAGAAAGGTTAAAAACCAATATAGTGATCCGAAAGCAATGCAATGAACAACGCCAAAAGATGATAGATAGAGAATTTAAACGTCTCCATCGCGGTATTTGGCTCTGGTGCATATTTTAGCTTCCATGCATGGTACATAAAGCCAACATTGAGTAGTAGCGAGGCAAAAAGATACACCACGCCGACCATACCAACCAAAACCGGTAGGACACAAACCAAAGTCAATAGAACCGTATACAACAGAATAGAAGTTTTGGTGTACTCAATGCCGTGTGTCACTGGCAGCATGGGAATATCTACCTTGCGGTAATCCTCGACACGATGAATAGCCAGAGCCCAAAAATGTGGTGGCGTCCAGATAAAAATGATCATCACGAGCAGCCAAGCATTCGCATGTAATTGCCCTGTTACAGCAGTCCAACCGAGAAGAGGCGGCATCGCACCGGCAATCCCTGCAATGACGATATTTTGGGGCGTAGCACGTTTGAGGTACATTGTGTATACCATCGCATAGCCGAGCAAACTCATCAAAGTCAACCATGCCGTCAGCGGGTTGACCATCGCATATAGAAGTACAAACCCTAAGACACCTAAAACTGTAGCGAAGGCTATCACCGATGATGGTTTAGTCTCACCCGATGGCAATGGTCGTTTGTGTGTACGTGCCATTCTCGCATCAATTCGGCGGTCAATTAGATGATTAAACGCTGCCGCAGACCCTGCCATCAGACCAATCCCCGTTAGGCCAACTACCGCCTGAAACCAGGGGAAATCATCAACCGGGGCTAAGCTCATCCCTACTACTGCCGTCACCAACATTAACGCCACCACTTTAGGTTTCGTTAACTTCAAATAAACGGAACTTAGTCGCTTTCGCCCATTTAACGACAGCACGATTTCTTTACTCATAGCGAACTCCTTTCGCGGTGTAATTCCAAGCCGTTTTACCCTGCCACAAGTAAAACTGGCTAACACAAACGAGACTCAACATAACAGCGGCACCAAGGTTGTGTGCCACCGCGACATAGATAGGAAGTTGAAATACTACGTTGCTTACACCCAGCATAATTTGGCACACCAGAGTGAATAACAGCCACCCTCCGATTCTCTGTGAATGATGAGAATCTTGCCTCATAAGCCCAATACTATAAGCCAATACCACGGTGGCGGTAACAATAGCGCCTATACGATGAGTGACGTGTATAGTCATTCTTGCCGGATACTCCAAGACACCAAATTCATAATTCTCGAATCCAGTTTGCCAGAAAGAAAACGCTTCTTTCCATGAGAGATGGCTCATCCAGTCTCCCTCACAAATCGGCAGTGTGGTACACATCAGCGCAGCATAATTTGACGAAGTCCATCCTCCAAGGAGCACTTGCACCAAAACAACCAGGAAAACCAACAATGAAAAGCCTCTCAGAGAGCTAGAAGATGGAGAGAAATAGAGATTGTTTTGCGCTTTTAATTGGCAGTAAAAAATCGCCTGTAACGCCAATAAAACAAAACCACCGAGCAAGTGAAGCATCACGATGACGGGCATTAATTTAAGAGTAACTGTCCACATTCCCAAAAGTGCCTGCCCAATCACCAATACGCTGAGCAACATCGGAATGGTTGAATTTACACGCTCAGACCTTATTGATATCGCTGCCATCGCAAAAATGACTAAACCTAACGTTCCTGCAAAATAGCGATGAATCATCTCAAGCCATGCTTTCTCATGCTCTACTGCCCGCTCGGGGAAGTTCAGGTTAGCACGTATGACGTCTTCTTCTTGATGCGGCACAGAAAAGTGCCCATAACAACCAGGCCAGTCCGGGCAACCTAACCCTGCATCTGAAAGGCGAGTATATGCCCCTAACATGATCACCACGAGAGTTAGCAGCAAACTGAATCTAACCAACTGAATTAATTTCATATGCACTTCCTCTAACCGACTCGTGACAGTTTTAAGAGCTTGCGTAAGTCCGCCAACATACCTTTATTCAATAGGACTAAGTCCTCATTTGGTTTCGGCGAGTAAGACATCACCAGTTGCCCAAGAGGATCAACGATCAACATTTGCCCAGGTTTCACTTTTGCGGTAACCAATTCATTCATTTGCATCGCTAACATCGATACTTCTATGGGACCTGAATGCTCAGTCTGCCAAACGACTGGCACTACCCGCTCTTGATACTTACCTAAAGCAACATGGCTTTGCTGAAGCAGGTAAAGCTGCTGTTTACACTCTTCAGTGCATTCGTTAGGCAATACATAAGCGAGTTGCCAAGCATGGTCTTTGAGAGGTGACTCTTGACCAAGTTGCTCTAACGTCGTGTATGGTTCGACTAACTCGCCTCTATTGGTCACTCCGCTTTGATACCACCCTTGTGTGAGAATGACTTTTGCAATGACAGCGGGAAGCGCGAACGTACAAACCAGCGCAATCAACATTAGTCGTCCTTTGGTTACTTTAGATGTCATGCTTCACCTCCATGTGACGCAACTTTTTTTGCCAACGAACAAAAACAATTAAAGTCAGTAATAAGAAAACACCTGCCATCGAAAACCATTGAATCGAATAGCCAAAATGTTTGGCACTATTGAGTGGCAATGGATTCCAAGGAAAGTCATAGGGCCAACGAGTTAAATTGTCTGGCTGCAAGACTGCGGGCATAAGTTCAATATTCAGTAGCTGATTCAATTGCGCGATGTTTAGGTTTTGCACGCGAATAACATCGCCAACTTCCGGCATTAACTCTGAACTCAGTGGATTAGTAGATTTTCGGTACAGGCGTCCTGTGATGAAAGTCGAATTATCGAGTTTGGTGACCGTTGGTAACACTGAGCGTTCTGCTCTTCCCTCGACAAAACCAAGCTCCAATAACGCATAGGCACTAGGCTCATCGCTCGTCAATACAATCTGAAATGCTAAATATCCCACACTGCCTTTATGCGTTTGGTTGTCTAACAAAATTACGGGAAACGCCTGAGGAACAACATTAACTTCCACTTTTTTCCCGAGGATACTTTCCTCTCGCCAGTCGTTGTCTTCAAGAACGACGCTTAGTGCTTGGTACGCACTATCCGCACGCGCGAGAATGGCTTGTTCCAATGCTTGTTTTTCCTGCCCTCTCTCAAACTGCCAAAAACCCAGTTTGACCAAAAGAGAAAACACAACCACAGTTAAACCAACTGCAACCCAAAACCGTTTCGATAGCCATAATTGTCTTGATAACAACAATGATGAAACCGGAGGTGCCATGTCCACCGTATTTCTATTCAAACTGACGCTTGTCCTTTTGCTGCTTTTCATTATCTTCAACCTCGCAAAAGCGCTTATCGAAATGGTTCGTGAAGACCCAGATAATCCTGAAAAAAGAGACAAACCCATGAGTCATTACTTAGGCCGTCGAGTCATGTTCTCCGCTTTGGTGGTCGTCCTTTTGCTTATTGCGCTCAGCTCGGGTTGGCTAACACCAAACCCTCGCCCTTATTAGTCGAACCAAGAGTTCACACTGCGCCTAAAGTACGTAAACAAACACAAACAGACATAACCAAACCACATCCACGAAATGCCAATACCAACTGCCCGCTTGAAAGGCAAAATGGTTCTTTGGCGAAAAGTGATCTTTAGCGATTCTGAACAGCAGCACGATCAAGAAGATAGTCCCAAGACAAACGTGTAAACCGTGGAACCCCGTCAACATGAAGAACGTGTTACCGTAAATACCGGACTGCAACGTGAGCCCTATGTCTTGATAAGCATGAACATACTCAACCGCTTGGTAATATAGGAAAAAGCCAGCAAGTACGATGGTTATCTCTAACCAAACAATCAGTGCCGTTCTTTTGTCTTGTTCAAGGCTTATATGCGCCATATGTAGCGTAATAGACGACAATAGCAGCAAGATAGTGTTGGTAAGGGGTATGCCCTGCCACGGCATAGCTTGTGTTGTTTCTCCTCCCGGCGTCAGTGTGAGTGGCCACATCGCTTCGAAGGTTGGCCACAGGACTTCGTTAGTCATGAAGTTATTATCTGCCCCACCTAACCAAGGCACAGAAATCATTCTGGCGTAGAACAAGGCACCAAAAAAGGCACCAAAAAACATCACTTCAGAAAAGATAAACCAGCTCATTCCTTGGCGAAAAGAACGAGTAATTTGCGAGCTGTATTTTCCACTCAGTGATTCAGTAATCACATTACTAAACCAACCAGCCAACATGTAAAGCAAGAACAAGAAGCCCACCGCTAGCACAATGCCACCAATGGTTCCCACTGCACCGTCACTTTGTGTCCCCTGGACGGTCATGCCCGCGCCAACAGCAACCAAAAACAGAGCAAATGCACCGATGATCGGCCAGCTACTTTGAGCGGGAACATAATATGTTCCTGGCTTGTTACTCATAATTTCTCTCCTTACTGACCAACCTTGGTCTGTCTCTCTCTCCCTGAGTGGCTAAGAGCCTGTAGGAGGGGGAAGTTTATAGAGTGTGTAAGACAGCGTTAACGTGTGTATAGACTCCGGCAAGTCCGGTTCGATATAAAAAATCAACGGCATTTGAGCTTGCTGTTTACCATCCAGAGGCTGCTGGTTAAAGCAAAAACACTCAATCTTATTGAAGTAAGCAGCTCCAGTCCCGGGAGAAACAGAAGGAACGGCTTGCCCCACCAACTTCTGCCCACTTTCATTAAATGCAAGGTATTCAGTTCGCACAACTTCACCTGGGTGAACATCCATCGAAATCACTTTGGGTCTAAACTCCCAAGGCATATCTGGGCTTACATGCGCCATAAACTCCACGCGAATAGTTCGGCTCATGTCCGGCTGCATACCTGTCGGTTGAATGGCGGCCACTTCACTTGTCTTTCCATTGATTCCCAATGCGTCGCACATCACGTCATAAAGTGGGACCAGTGCATAGCCGAAGCCAAACATTAACAGGGTCGCCAAAAGCAACTTCACTGTGAGCTTCTTGTTTGATGGATTCGGTTTCATGTCACTCACCCCACTCTTTGCTAGTCAATCTTAGGCGGTGTAGTAAACGTATGATGCGGCGCAGGGCTTGGCACTGTCCACTCTAAGCCTTCCGCACGTTCCCACGGTTTTGCAGAAGCCTTTTCCCCGCCACGAATACACTTGATCACCAACCATAAGAAGATCAGTTGTGACAACCCGAATGCAAACCCACCAATTGATACTATTTGATTAACATCAGCAAACTGAATGGCGTAATCCGGTATGCGTCTTGGCATGCCCGCTAAGCCTAGGAAGTGCATTGGGAAAAACAGGACATTGACGGAAATAATTGAGCACCAGAAATGCCATAAACTCAGCTTGTGGTCGTACATATTGCCCGTCCACTTAGGTAGCCAGTAGTATGCCGCTGCCATGATCGAGAATACCGCACCAGATACCAACACATAATGGAAATGGGCAACTACGAAGTAAGTGTCATGATATTGGAAGTCCGCCGGCACAATCGCCAACATTAGTCCCGAGAAGCCACCAATGGTAAAAAGCACAATAAAGGCAATGGCAAACAACATTGGCGTTTCAAATGTCAGAGCTCCACGCCACATGGTGGCAACCCAGTTAAAGACTTTCACCCCCGTTGGTACCGCAATCAGCATAGTGCAATACATAAAGAAGAGCTCAGCAAAAACTGGCATCCCCGTGGTAAACATGTGGTGCGCCCACACAAGGAAAGATAACAATGCAATGCTGCACGTCGCGTAAACCATCGAATGATAACCAAACAGCTTCTTACCACTGAAAGCTGGCAGAATGGCGGAGATGATTCCAAACGACGGTAAAATCATGATGTACACTTCTGGGTGACCAAAGAACCAAAAGATGTGTTGGAACATTACCGGGTCACCACCACCAGCTGCGTCAAAAAAGCTAGTCCCGAAATATTTGTCAGTAAGAACCATGGTCACCGCACCCGCTAATACCGGCATAACCGCGATCAACAAGAAAGCGGTAATTAACCAAGTCCAAACAAACATTGGTAACTTGAACCAAGTCATTCCCGGAGCTCGCATATTTACGATCGTCACGATAACGTTGATCGCGCCCATAATGGAGCTGATACCCATGATATGAACAGAGAATACAAACAGCGCAGTGCTATCCGGGCCATAAGTCGTGGACAGCGGAGCATAAAACGTCCAACCAAAATCAGGACCGCCGCCAGGTAAAAACAACGAGCTCAACAAGATGAGAAATGCAAAAGGTAAGATCCAAAAGCTCAAGTTGTTCATGCGTGGTAGCGCCATATCTGGAGCGCCGATCATCATCGGGATCATCCAGTTAGCAAGACCCGTAAATGCTGGCATCACCGCACCAAATACCATTACTAAACCGTGTACCGTGGTCATTTGATTAAAAAACTGCGGATCGACTAGCTGTAGCCCTGGCTGGAACAGTTCGGCACGAATGATCATAGCCATCGCACCACCTGTTAGAAACATCGCAAAGCTAAACCAAAGGTAGAGGGTGCCTATGTCTTTATGGCTTGTAGAATACAACCAACGAGTGATGCCCTGGGGTGCATGATGCTCGTAACCATCATCAATCGCAATGGTACTGTTCGCACTGGCTTCTGCTGGCGCAGACTTCACTGCCTTATCTATTGGCTTACTCATATTTCCTCCTTAGCACTGCCTTGTGCCTTAAAGGCATTCACATCGGATGCTTGCACTGTATCGCCAGTATCGTTGCCCCATGCATTTCGTTGATATGTGATAACCGCGCCAATTTCTTTGTCACTTAACTGATTAGAAAAAGCCTGCATTGCGGTGCCAGGGCGACCGTTGACAATAATATCTATGTGCTCTGTAACATCTCCGGTTGCAATAGGACTGCCTTTAATCGCGGGAAATGCACCCGGAATCCCCTCACCATTTGCCTGATGACACACAGCGCAACGCGCCGTGTATATCGATTCGCCTTGCGACATCAATTCGCCCATAGATAAGTCTTGAGAGAGCGCTTCTTGTGCCGCCGCTTTTTGAAGTGCGAGTTCTTGCTTCTTACTCGCTAGCCATTCATCGAACTTTTCTTCTTCCATCGCATGCACCACCACTGGCATAAATCCGTGTGCACGACCACATAGCTCCGCACATTGGCCGCGATATACGCCTGGCTCATCAATTCTTGTCCATGCTTCATTAATAAAACCTGGAATGGTGTCTTTCTTGACGGCAAAGTCCGGTACCCACCAAGAGTGAATGACATCATCAGAAGTCATCAAAAAACGCACTTTGCGATTCACAGGCAACACCAAAGGGTTGTCTACTTCCAGTAAGTAATGTGCGCCTTTAGCTTCGATTCCATCAATTTGTTTTTGGCTGGTGGCAAGCAAACTAAAAAACTCAACATCTTCGCCAAAATAGCTGTAATGCCATTTCCATTGCGAGCCTGTGATCTTGACCGTGATATCCGATTGGCTTGTATCTTCCATTGCTACTAGAGTTTTTGTTGCGGGAATAGCCATAGCGACAAGAATGATGATGGGTATGACCGTCCAAATAATTTCCACTTTTGTACTTTCATGGAAATGTGCGGCAACTGCTCCTTTTGACTTGCGATGACGGAAGATGGAATAGAACATCACACCAAAAACAATCAAAGCAATTACACAGCAGATATAGAAAATCAGCATATGTAATTCATACACTTGCCCACTTATCTCTGTGACCCCTTTTGTCATGTTGTAGTCATTTTCCTTTGACCAACCAAAAGAGGAAAATGTGATTAAAATCACATTCAGTGATAAGGCTAGAGTAGTCGTTAATCTTTTCAAAAGATCTCTCCTCTGCTCAGCCGCTACGCCTACGCGAGCTTCCTTGCGTCCCGATGCAAATATCGAACAACTTTACGAAAAATCACAAAAACTACGATTTCGACACGGTTTGTTATATTTATGTTAAAAGGCTAGTTATAGTTCCAAGGTTCTTCAAGAAATTAAATATGATTAAATTTTGTTCGGATAAGAAAAATTAATTCGGTTTATCGATTGCCCTCTTTGAAATGTAATTGAGAACCATTTACATTGATTTAAAAGAAAACATTGAGATACTTACCAAACGAAGTGTCCAAGAAAGTAGGCTCCCCCTACTAAGGAATGACTGATATGACAGCACTAATTACGCAATGGCTAGAACGAGACCCTGATCCTAAGACTCGTGAAGAGCTACAACACCTCGTCGATACGAACAATGAACAAGAACTTACTGATCGCTTTGGCTCACGCCTTGCCTTTGGTACTGCAGGCTTACGTGGCAAAGTGGGCGCAGGTCCAAACCGAATGAACCGCTTGGTGATTCAAGAGACCGCCACTGGTTTAGGGAACTATTTGCTTGAGCAAGTCAAAGATGCCGCGAGTCGTGGTGTCGTTATTGGCTACGACGGTCGTCCCGATTCAAAACAATTCGCGCATGATACCGCCTCCGTACTGACGGCCCTTGGTATCAAGGTTTACCTAACGTATGACGTTGCAGCAACCCCAATTGTTGCGTTTGGTGTCCGTACATTGAATGCTGCGGCCGCTGTTGTTGTTACTGCCAGCCACAATCCACCAGAATACAATGGCTTTAAAGTATATTGGGAAAATGGCGCACAGATTATTCCTCCGCACGACTCTGGAATCGCAGCGAAAATTGATGACGCAACAACGAAGCCATTACCTTTAATGTCTCTCGATGATGCAAAACAGCACGGTTTGTTAGTTTGGTTGGAAGACGACTACTACCAAACTTACCGTAAGACAATGAATGAAAACGCGCTGCTTACTCCTGACAACAATACCGATATATCTATTGCTTACACCGCAATGCATGGCGTTGGCGCGAATATGGCGGAAACGCTACTTGCCGACGCAGGCTTCCAAAAAGTGGCAAGTGTTAAGGAACAGCGCGAACCTGATGGAAGCTTCCCAACCGTCAACTTCCCAAACCCTGAAGAAGCCGGTGCAATGGATATGGTGATGGCATTAGGTAATTCCGTAGATGCCGATATCGCTTGCGCGAACGATCCAGATGCGGACCGTTTTGCCGTGGCAGTTAAACGCCCAGATGGCGAGTATCAAATGCTAACAGGTGATCAGGTGGGCTCACTGTTTGGCGATTACTTGCTGGAACAGCAACCTAACGCTTTGGTTGGCAACACCATCGTATCCTCAAGAATGCTGAGCAGCATCGCTAAGGCGCATGGCGCACAATACTATCAAACATTAACTGGCTTTAAATGGCTTACTAACGTTGCCATGGAACAAGAGACAGAAACCAACCCATTCTTGTTTGCTTATGAGGAAGCGCTCGGTTATACCGTGGGTAACAAGGTGTGGGATAAAGATGGTTTATCTGCAATCGTCGCGTTTTCACAGCTAACAGGCAAGCTTAAAGCGCAAGGCAAAACACTGTGGGATAAACTGGAAGAGCTGTACCGCGAGCACGGTTTCTACTTCAACGCACAACGCAGCATCGCTCTCGACCCGAACTCTCCACCAATCGGCGACAAACTCCGAGCCAATCCACCAACAGAGATTGCTGGTAAAAAAGTTGCAGTAACCGAAGATCTTAAAACATCGGTTCGCATGTTTGACGACGGCTCTGAAGAATCCATTGACTTACCAGCAAGTGACGTATTGATTTATCACCTAGAAGATCAATCTCGCGTGATTGTTCGTCCTTCTGGTACTGAGCCAAAACTAAAATGTTACTACGAAGTCATCAACCTCTTCCCTGCGGATATGAGCTATGAACAAGCACAGCAAGCAGCAGAAGCGAAGATGAACGAACTTATCGACGCGCACCAGCAAAGTTTGTAAGTCAAAGAGAAACATAGATATTTGATACAACAAGAGGCGCAAATTCGCGCCTCTTTTTTTGATTTTGACTAGAACAAGTCAAGCTAACCCGTGCTTTTCCCTAGCCTACAATTTCCTTTTGTAGAAAGTACTTCTGGATGCCTTCTGCAGGATAGCCTGAGTACTGCCCCACTTTCTCAAAACCTAATTTGAGATAGAACTCAAGAGCTTGAAAGCTGTAGGTATCCAAATAAACATGGGTAACCCCATGAGGCTTTACTTTTTGTTCTAGCATCGACATTAATTGGCTACCGAGACCAGAGGTTCGACTTTCAGCGTCTACCCACAAAAACTCAACAAACACCGTATTTTTAAACATTTCGCCAGTCAAGCCACCCATGATCTTGCCATTCTCATCTTTTGCGAAACAGCCTACAGCATGCACTTCCCCTTCAGGTAAATACAGTCGGTTATAAGATCGAATACCTTCACGAACAAAATCAAGGTCTGTTTGATCTGGATTTAAACAAAATTCAAGCTTCATATACCCTCTCCTTAGGAAACACCAATATCCTAAAACAAAAAGCCAGCAATTGCTGGCTTTCTGATGGAATATGATAACTTTACAAGGCGAAACTACTCAGCATCCACAACGCCAGAATAACAAACACTAACCCCATTAGTTTATGTTGATACGTGCGGAATTTTTCGTTCTCGAGCAGCCCTTTGCCCAATGTGCCTGCTAACCCAACAAGTAATAAATTGAATGACAAGCCAAGAACGTTCAACAATAACCCTAGCGCTAGCATCTGCTCACCAGAAGATGCCGTGATATTGCTTGAGACAAACTGCGGCAAAAACATCACAAAAAAGACCAAGGCTTTAGGGTTGAGCAAATTACTCATCAAAGCACGTTGATAATAAGTTGATGCCATTTTATTTTGACCATCAAGCTCTGGAGCCGAAGATGCCTCAGCTCGTAAGCAGTCCCAACCCATTTTTAACAAGTAAGCGCCACCTAGTAGATGAAGGACTTTAAGGGCTATTGGGCTCATGGCAATCAGGGTAGATACGCCCATTGCAGCAAGCAAAGTAAGAATAACACCAGACGTCGCATTGCCTAAGCTAGCAAAAAGACCGACCTTCTTACCGTAACTCATACTTGAGCTCGCTATCAGCAACATATCGGGCCCTGGTAACAGCAACAAAGCCACTACTGCGGTGAGATAAACAGGAAGTACAGATAAATCAATCATGATGGAACCGCTTTTCTACAACAAGGCGGCGAATGTTATACCAACAAAATGACATCATCCAGCCCAAAATAGCCAAGATAATTCAAAAAATAAAAATCATAGTTTGCCCATATGAGAAATAGCAATCAATTCGCCTGTTTATCAAAATCGAATAGCAATTTTGTACAAAAATAAGCACGATGGATCCGTTACACTTCTAAAATGATTTTCTTGAGCAGACCGGATAAAGATGAAAGAAAAGAATAAGGAAATCGCTACCTTCAAGATAGCTCAAGAGCTCGGAGGTTTAGAGCTTCTCGATGCAAAGTATGAGAAGCAGAATTTTTCACGCCATAGCCACGAAGGTTACACTATTGGTGTCATCGAAAAAGGTGCACAACAATTTTTTAGGACGGGCGGGAATCATATCGCGCCACAGGATAGCATCATCCTTGTTAATGCAGATGAAGTACACAACGGGCATTCAGCCTCGGAAGGCGGCTGGGAATACAAAGCAATGTACCCCGTGCCTCAGCAGTTTCAAACTTTAGGACAAGAGCTTGGTTCACCAAATGTAGCTCTGCCCTATTTCCCTCAACCTGTGGTTTACGATCCTGAGCTGGCTAGTCAGTTACGATTGGTATTTGAAACACTAGAAAAATCAGACAACCGTTTATTGAGAGAAACTTTGGTTTACGGCACGTTGGTCAAGCTAGCCAGTAAACACAGTACTCATCGGGCACCACTGAAAGAATCAACCAGAGCTCAGCGACAAGTGCAGCTAGTCAGAGAATTTTTGGAAGACTTTCCACAAACGGACGTCTCACTAGAAGAACTAGCCAAACTGTCTGGATTAAGCCCTTTTCATCTGCTGAGAGAGTTTCAAAAGCAATTTGGCTTTCCGCCTCATGCCTATCAAATTCAGCAACGTTTACGTATGGCGAAGAAGCTACTAAAAATGGGACAAAAAATTTCAGACGTGGCACAAGAATGCGGCTTCCATGATCAAAGCCATCTGCATCGACACTTTAAAAAAGCCATGGGCGTCACTCCCGGCCAATACGTCCGTCACAGCTAAAGCAGCAATATTGTACAAGGCGTTATGCGACTACCGAGCTATCTTGGTAATCTGATTTAGGAATAAATAAGAAGAAACTATGGACCACACTTTGCCGTTACAAAAAGAATCAAAAGCCACGCTATTTTGGCAAGGTACACTTGCGATGATGCCTTTGAGTATCGCAGTGCTCCCCTGGGGCTTACTCGCAGGCTCATTTGCAATTGATACTGGGCTTCACCCTTTGGAAGGACAAGCACTATCCGCCATTTTGTTCGCAGGTTCTGCACAGCTCGTCGCGATGGGAATGATTAAAACGGGAGCAGGTCTAGTGACCATGTTACTGACAACGTTTTTTATCACCTCTCGACACTTCCTCTACAGTGTATCGATGCGCAGTAAAATTGCACCGCTTCCTCTAAAATGGCGATTATCACTCGGCTTCTTACTTACTGACGAGCTGTTTGCGATTGTAGGCCACCATTCCGATAAACAATTTAATCGCTGGTATGCACTTGGGGCTGGTCTGAGTTTTTACCTGTTTTGGAATGTCGCGACATTGACGGGCATTATTGCGGGAAGTCTAATCCCTGAACTGAACGAAATGGGTTTGGAATTTGCTGTAGCCGCAACTTTTATCGCGATAGTAGTACCCACCATTAAAAATGCAGCGGTGCTCGCGAGTGTTATTGTGGCTTTGGTGAGCTCAGTTGCCCTAACCTATTATCAAATTGAGGGAAGTTTGATGATTTCAAGCATTTTAGCCATGCTTACTGGTTACTTTGTGGAACAAGTAAAGGAGAAACGCTAATGATCATGTTGGCTATTTTGCTGATGACGGTACTTGTTTTCACCAGCCGCTACTTGTTTTTAGAACCCAAGCTACCATTGCGATTAGGGACGCGCACTCAAAAAGTACTCAATTACGCTAGCCCCGCAGTACTGACTGCGATCTGGGCACCTATCGTTTTCATTCCCGATGGGGAGCTCAGCGTCAATGTGCAAAACCCATTTTTACTGGCTGCCGTACTGGCTGCTTTAATCGCGTATTTTACTAAAAATGTACTTTTAACGACGGTTATCAGTATGGTGGTATTTCTCGTTCTGCGAATTTGGCTTTAATCCGCCAACCATTCAATCTCCAACAAGGTGACATCGCCACACTTTAATCGACCAAGGAAGATGTCACCTTCATGTACCTCACCAACGCCCTTTGGTGTACCAGTCATCACTACATCGCCATCTTGAAGTGTTGTGTAACTGGTTAATTCATCCAGGATAGTTAGCGGCGGATAGAGCATTTGGTTAACGTGACCTTTTTGTACACGAACACAGTTAATTAAGAGCTCAAGGTTAAGATCATTGATATCAATGTTATCCAAAGAGACAAACCGACTAAACACAGCAGAGCCATCAAATGCCTTAGCACGCTCCCACGGCAACCCCTGATTTTTAAGCGAGGATTGCAAACCACGCTTGGTCAGATCCAATCCCAAACCAACCGCTGAATAACGTCCATCCTTGATCAAAAAGCAGATTTCAGCCTCATAATGAAGGGGCTCTTGATGGAATGAACGCAGAGTTGTTGATACGGAAGTTGCGGGTTTATTAAATACCACCATTTGCTCAGGCATTACATTATTAAGCTCATGAATATGTTCAACGTAATTTCGTCCAACACAAAGCACTTTACCCACTTCTACTTTCTTTTCTTCAACTTGAATAACACTCATCATTCTTCCCTGCAAAACAAAAATCCCATCATAATCTAACCTATTG
Source organism: Vibrio sp. Vb2131 (assembly GCF_033338535.1). Taxonomy (NCBI): domain Bacteria; kingdom Pseudomonadati; phylum Pseudomonadota; class Gammaproteobacteria; order Vibrionales; family Vibrionaceae; genus Vibrio; species Vibrio sp. Vb2131. The sequence goes on along the minus strand of NZ_JAWOSW010000015.1, from coordinate 15,380 downwards.
ACTTAACGACACTAAATAGCAACCTCTAGTGTAAAAAATAAGACATTCACCCCGTTTTGAGTTTTGTATCATCTAATTGAAACAGCAAAGTATTTGTAAAACAAATAGACAAAAAAGCCAGCACGATGCTGGCTTTAGATCAATGAGCTGAATAATAGTTCTCGCTAAATCCTATTATAGGTAGTAACGAGCACCTAACGCCCATTTGTCATCAGTTTCACGACCATTGTCGTCATTTAGGTCAAACTGGTAACCCGCGTAACCAACAAATTTAGGCGTGAAGTTGTATTCTGCTTGTAGTGCCATTTCTTCACGAGCAGTTTCTGTTTTAGAGCTCTTAAACTCTTTACCTTCCACCATCTCATAGTTAACACTCAAGTTTAGGCTGTTTGCTAGAGCGTATGCGATGATCGCCTCGTACGCATCACTTTCTTCTAAACGGTCGCCTTTTGCACTGAAGTTCATGTTTTCGTTTGAACCATAAACCGCAGCAAGGAATAGGCCTTGGCCGTACGCACCGTAAGATGCTGATACAACGTGTGATTCCGCCGTGTGCTTACCTGCATATGCAGGGTGCTGGAAATCGCCGCCATTGTAAGAGTAACCGATTTTAGCGCCCATGACTGAGTAAGAAAGCGCAGCTTGCACACGGTCATCGTATTTAGCACCGCCAGTTATAACTCCAGCATCGTTGCGCGTGTAATCATCGTTTGCACCCTGCCAACCAAGACCAAAGTTGATCACACCCGCTTCACCCAGCTCGATGGCATTACGGTAAGAAAGCATTTTATCCGCACGGCCAGTGCCAAGGTTTCCATGATCGTCATAGATGAAGTCGTTGGCAAACGCGATTGGCATATCTGCAATACCTGCGACATCGTAGTAAGGTGACCATTGCGTACCACCTACTGCACGACCATAAACCTCATGCGTTATACCTAAGTAACCTAGACGAGTTTTAAACGACTCTTCACCACCGTCTAAGTAGTTTAGCGCCCATTCACCACGTGCGTCTGCGGTGAAGCCATTACCCAAATCCTGTGTCGCAGAGATATTGATACGAGGAGAGTTAGTACCCACATCCGTGTCACCTTGCTCTGATCCATTTAAATTAACAGAAACGTGGCCGCCCATCGAAAATGTTGTGCCATCGTTATTATATAGTTCCACTGCAACTGCTTGAGTACCGAAGGTTGCTGCCGCGATTGCCGCTGCTAATAATTTTTTATTCATTTCTAAATCCATTACTTATTAGTTGGTTAGTCAGTTTTAGACCCGGCTTTGGTTCACTTTCGTAAAAACGAAATGATGAACAAAGAGAGGAATACAAAGGCTATCCGAGGCATCGTTTCCACCAGATTAGTTTTACCTTTGTGTAACAACTGCCGACACTTTATTTGATTAGTTCCTGACAACCGAGTGAAAAGATCTCAGACAAAACCTAAAAAGCAATCGTTTACTTAGCCTTCAAAAAATCGAGAAATAAAAACCTTACAATAAGAAATGCTTTAGAGAGAGTTAGCTCACAAATAGCTGATGATTCGCTATTTTTAGGCCAAACTTCCCTGCCAAATTGAAATGTTTACTTACATTTAGGGTCAAGAAACAATTCAGGAACTTTTTGAAAAAAACACAGTCTTTAACGGAGAGGAAAAAACCTCAAAAAAGATAAACCTTTCTTTTTATAAGTGGTATGAGAAGGGGCACTTATTCTCGCCAGCAATAAAAGTGCAATCAAATCATAACTTAACAGAAATCTATCTTTCATTTTCAGCCTTTACCTTAGCGTCATCAACACATCGGGCAAGAAAGCCCATCGATTACAACTAGGGTAATAAGAAAATGAAAAAGGCAGCACTAACTACTGCAATTCTTACAGCATTGGTATCAGCACCATCATTCGCAGCAACTGTATACAAAAACGACGGTACTGAATTAAAAGTTGGCGGCCGCGTTGAGTTTCGTGGTGACTTCATCGGTTCAGACGGTGCTGAAGTTGAAGGTTCCATGGAAGATAAAAGCCGTGCTCGTCTTAACCTAAAAGGTAAAACAGACATCGGCAACGGCCTTTCTGCTTTCGGTGTTTACGAAGCCGAACAAAAAACGGGCAAGAGTGAATTCAAAAACCGCTACATGTATGCAGGCGTCGACTCTGATATCGGTGCTTTCTCTGTAGGTCGTCAAGACATGGCTGCAGTCATCATCTCTGACATGACGGATATCACTGAATTCTCTGGTGTTCAGCAAGTTATTGATTCGTCTTCTGATAAGCAAGACAGCGTTTTCGCATACCGTGGTGCGTTTGATGCACTACAACTTCAAGCAACCTACCAAGCAAACTCTAGCGATAACGAAGATAAATACGGCATCTCTGGAATGTACTCACTACCAATGGGCCTCGACTTTGGTCTTGCATACTCTGGTGGCGATGTAGATAAAGATAACTCTGAAGATCAAATTCTAGGTGGTATCGCTTACTCGATGGACAACCTTTACCTAGCAGGTACTTATTCTCAAGGTTCCCTGACTGACTCTGAAGACTTTACGGCTTACGAGCTAGTCGCAAGCTACAAAGTAGCAAGCAAAGTGACACTTGCAGCTCTATACACAACTCAAGAGAATGATCCAGACAACGGTTCAAAGTACGACACTGTTGAAGGTATCGAGCTTGTTGGTTACTACAAACTAAACAGCAACTTCCGTACTTACCTCTCTTACTACATCAACCAACTTGATGAAGCAAAAGATGCAACAACAGGTCTAGTAACAGAAGGCGAAGATACACTGCGCCTAGGCGTACGTTACGATTTCTAATTCACTCTTGTCCTAAGAGCGAGTCCACTTGGCCAGCACCTTTGCTGGCCATTTTTTATTTAACCCAACACAACTCGATAAGTTTTCACACTATCCAAGCATCGCTCAGCAATGAAAAACGAGCGTAACGACGCCTACTTCTGCCCTCTTTTAATGCGATTGATCACTAAGTTAGTGCATTTCATCTAATCGACAACATAGAAAAACCAAAAAACCATTTAAAATCAAATATATAAAAGTTGGCACGTGTTCTGCAATATTATTTATGCAAATGCATGGCAGCGTTTGTGCTTCTCGTTCTTTGTACCTGTTATAACAGGCACGTCCTTTGAATTGGTAATGTCGCCTCCCTCTGGGAGGCATTTTTTTATTGGCGCGAAAAACAATAGGACGTATGATCCCGCCACCTCTATCAAACTGGAATTTTTCAATTGAATCATCATCCTGTTCAAGGTGCGTCCTGGATGCTAACAGCTGGCTTGGCATTCGCCATAGTGAACAGCTTCGCCCAAATTGCTAGCATCAACTTTGGTGTCTCTTCCACCACATTTGCGTTATTCCAATATGCAATCGCCTTATTTGTTATTCTGCCCTACCTACGTACACTTGGGATTAGACGTTCTTTAAGAACCCAACACTTTGGCTGGCATGCATTCCGCATTTTTCTCTCTGTTATCGGGATTCAACTTTGGTTATGGGCTCTCGCTTACCCAGTTCCAATTTGGCAAGGCATTGCACTTCTCATGACCTCTCCGTTATTTGCCACAGTTGGTTCTGGCTTGTTACTCAAAGAGAAAGTAGGTACTGCACGCTGGCTCGCTACATTGACGGGGTTTGTTGGTGCCATGATCATTCTTGAGCCTTGGGCAGACTCATTTACATGGGCGACCCTGCTACCTGTTGGCGCCGCATTTTTCTGGGCAGCGTATTCATTAATGGTTAAAAAAATGTCGGTAAACGATCCGCCATCAACCATGGTTGTCTATTTATTGCTGCTGATAACACCATTTAATATCTTGTTAGCGATACCGACGTTTACTATGCCAGATACGTGGACGATATGGGGTGTGCTTTTAGCCGCAGGTGCACTTACAGCACTCGCTCAATGGGCTATCGTTAAAGCATATGCAGTAGCAGACGCCTCATTTGTGCAACCATTTGATCACGCCAAACTGCCTTTGAATGTTGTTGCTGGTTGGTTGGTGTTTGGTTGGGTGCCACCTGGTCGTTTATGGTTAGGTGCTGCGATTATTATTGCATCTATTGCGTTTATTACGCATTGGGAAGCGAAAAAGACAAAGTTAGTTGAAAGAAAAATCTAATTTAAAAGTTCTATATTTTCAGGAAAGGAAATGAGGAACCCATATGAGTCAATCAATCAAAATTACACTGTATCGCTGGGCTGGTAGTTGGGGCCCATTCAAAGTCAATATTCCTTGTGGTGAATGTACATTAACCAAAGATATTTTAAAGGATACTTTTGAAAACGAATTAGCCGATGTGCCCGTTGAACTCGAAGTAAAAGATTGGTTATCTCACTGGTGGGAACCATTAAAAGCGGGGGCTTGGCATGCACCCATTCTTCTTGTCGAAGGGAAAGTTATCAGTCAAGGAGAAGCATTGAATCGGGGTGTGCTTGTACAGTCTGTTATTGCTGAGTGGGTAAAACGCGATGAGCTAAAAGGCAACATTGTTTATGGTAAAGCAACTTGCCCTTACTGTGTCAAAGCCAAACAATTACTTGACGAGGCTGGCGTTCAGTATGAGTACCATGATGTAGTTAAAGACAGCGCCGCCTTATACCGCATGATTCCTGAAGTAAAAGCCATCATTGGCGAAAAAACACCGGTAACAGTGCCGCAAATTTGGTTAGATGGAAAATATATTGGAGGCGCTGACGATTTAGACAAGTGGTTATCAGCAAAGGGGCTAGATAAAGTGCCTAACAATGTTGTGGAGATACCAAGCCAATCCGCGTAATTCTAGATTTAAATGTCATCAGTCTTTGAGTAGCGTTTGCCAATGTTGTGCAATATGTTGGCTACTTACTAACAACAAAACAGAGAAAAGCAAAAAGCCCTGATTTTTCAATCAGGGCTTTTTAAATTATTTCGCCAGTTTTTTAATAACACGAGCAAAAACAGAAGCTTTTTTCTTCTTCGCTTTACCGTAAAGCGCTTTGTGCATCGCGTCTTTTGCAATCATCTGGCCAATATAAGCACCACCAAGTTCGTTACCCATGACCTTCTCCTGAATGTATTGACTTAACTATGTTGTAATTTTACACCACAACTAGATAAAAACAAGACTCCAGTCACATTTATTTTGTAATTAACTTTCAGTTTGGTTTTCGTGGATTTCTTGAAATGAGCGTCTATCGCTTAGGTTGTTGGTATGTTTTACCCGCTGCGACGTACGTATCTTTCTGTTTGATTTCAAAGAATGTTTCAAAGAACCACGCTGCAAACTTGATCAAGTGATCGCCTTCATTCATGACGTGCTCTACGTATTCTTGCTCTTCTCCGGACTCATCTTCTTGAGTGGTAATATGGTAAATACGTTTCTCACCATCAACTTCTGCAAGGCCAAACTGACCCGTTAGGGATTGCGCCGCTTGTGCAACTTCTTCTTCCTCACACGCCTTCAAGATTTCAAGTGCCTTTGGCATGCTTTCTTGCTGAGTAATTTCTTTTACCAGTGTTTCAAATTCGTTTTGTTGCATTCTTTCACCTAACGATTAGAGATCGGATAGCCATTGGGCAGAAATGTATTCCAAGCTTGAGAGAAGTATCAAGGTTCGCCCTCTTCCTTTCAAACCAAGTCATTCAGTATACACAACAGGCCAGACTTAATTTAGCTGCGCATTTTAGAAAGCCGACCTTCTGGTTGCAAGTATATTCAGATGGAAGTTTCTGCTTGAACCGTCCCTTCTGGCACTTTACGAAATTGGCTTAGTACAAGAACAAAGCAAGAAAGTAACGCAATAAACAAATAAAACACCCCAAGCTGCTGCTGATTCGTAACCCATGAGTCTACTAAGTACCCACCAAACAAACCTGCTAAACACATTTGAATAGAACCAGATAGCGCAGAAACCGCGCCTGCCTGTTGCTTATGTGGTGAAAGTAGCAAACTGATCGATACCGGGAATGACATTCCTTGAGCAAAACTTAAACACGTGAATGCCGTCAGCAATGAAAATACACTGAAGGGGGTAACCAACAACATGAAGCCAGCAATAGCAACAATCGTGAAACTCATCAGCAAGATTTGCTGAGCTTTGTAACGAGCATTGATCAAATTCAGCACTAAGCTACCCGTCAGCAAACCAACTGATGGTATGATCATCAAAGAGCCGTAATCTGCCGCCGTTAATCCTAACTCTTGTTGCATTAAAAATGGATACAAGGAGAGCGTAACCAGAGCCGATAAATAACTAAGCCAGTTGTAGCTCGCACTACCAATCACTTGTGTATTCGTTAACAGACGCAAATAGTTCGCGCTTACTTCGCCTACTTTAAATTTTCTCTTCGGATAAGGCAGCGTTTCTGGCAGCACCAATAAACCAAGTGTAAAAATTGCCATTAAGTAAATCAGCACAAACACGAAGACAGCATGCCAACTCAGGTGAAAAGCAATCCAGCCACCAAACAGCGGAGCAATAATTGGCATCACTGAAGCAGTGACTGAAATATAAGATAGCGCTTTGGTTAATTGCATACCGTCATAACTATCACGCAGTACTGACCGACCAAGTACCGAAGCGCTGCCCGCTCCTAGGCCTTGCAGTAACCGTCCCGCTTCAAGGGCAACAATGTTGTCCGAAAACACGATGCAAATAACCGTACCAACTAGATATACACTTTGCCCCAGAATAAACACTGGCCGACGACCAATCGCATCAGACAATGGGCCGTAAAAAAGCTGAGAGATACCGAAGCCAACGAGAAATAGCGTGACGAGATTCTGAATCGAATGTTGCGGTAAATTCAAGTCATGACCAATCAATGGCAAAGAAGGAAGATAAATACTAACGCCAACTTGGCCTGTGGCAATGATCATCATCGCTAATAACAATGGTGTTTTACGCAAACGTTCCTCCTACTTTGTGACAGATTGATGGCAAACAGTGTATATTTGATACTCAAAGATGATAATCAGCTAAGTTGGAAAGGAATTAATTCCCAAGGAGATACAATGGACTGGATTCAAAGCGTGAAGAGTTATATTCGTGTGGTCGAAGAAGGTAGCTTTAATGCCGCAGCGCGGAAACTCAATACCACCAGCTCAGCTATCAGTAAGCGAGTTCAATGGCTAGAAGATAAAATTGGCGTTCAACTACTCAAACGTACGACCCGCTCAATTAGCCAAACTGAAGCTGGTGCGCTGTTTTATCAACGAGCAAAAAGTCAGCTTGATTCATGGCAATCGGTATTAGATGAAACTCGCTCAGTCAACCAATCACCAGCGGGACTATTAAAAATTGGGGCAACGCTGGCCGTTGGTTCCAAGTTTCTAGTTCATTATCTTGATGATTTTCTTGATAAATATCCAGACATCACACTTCAATTAACAACAACGCTACCAGGCCAATTGCCAGAGCTAAGCTTAGACCTGTTTATTAGCCGGGAATTAGAGCAACTGAACTCTCTAAGTTTCAAAGCTACTGCACTTTTCGAACATAAAGCCCAGTTTTACGCCGCGCCTAGTTACCTAAAGAAATATGGCACACCACAATGCGTTGAGGATCTGACAGAGCATAATGTCCTGATTTGGGGAGAAAAACCCTCACGAGAAATCAAAACAAATCGAGGCAAACGTATCAGCTTGTCCGGTAACTTTGCCACGACCAACCCAGAAGCGCTGTTTCATGGCGCCAAAAGAGGCATGGGTATTTTGATGACGAACAACGTCATGATCAAAGATGATCTCAAATCCGGCGCGTTAGTCCCTATCCTGCCCGATATCACAGCGGATAAAGCCACTGTATATGCCTACTATCCAAAGCTGGATTATCAGCATACCCGAACTAAGCTATTCCTCGATTATCTCAAATCACGATTGGAAGAGGAGAAGCGCGCCTAGCTTAGCGTTTTTATCGTTATAGCTTTAAAAGGTTCAAGCATAAAAACATGAAAATAATGATTTGTTCGTTCACAAAATTTGAAAAATCTGCCTTAGTAACCGATAGTTTATTTGATGCATATCAAATAATAATTCGTCGTGTCTTACACGATATGTTAATAACAACGCTAGGTGAAATGCTCAATGGGTCAGGTACAAATCAGTTTCCACAAAATTGATGAGATATTGAAGCTAAACGGCACGACTCAGCTAAACCGAGTCACGCTAGATATTCATCAACACTTGCAGAGCCATTGCACTTGCGTTGTAGAAGTTGCGCATCTTCAGCATTCGGCTCATACCATTTCCTTCGCCAGCAATGGAAAAATTACAGACAACCTAAGCTACCACCTTTCAGGCACCCCCTGTGAAAAAGTGGCGAAAGACATTGGCGAACATATTTTCTATCAAGACCAGGTATACAAGCGTTTTCCTGAAGATCAGATGTTTCAAGAAGATGGCATTCAAGCTTACATTGGCCTGCCATTGAAGACACAAAATGGCGAAGTTCTGGGAATTTTACTGTCTACCTTTACCCGAAGCATCCACGCGAAAGAAGCGCAAGATATCCTCGACTTCCACCGATTTTATGCCAATGTCATTATTCATAGCTTACGTGAAAAGTGGGTCAGTGAACGTTCAGATAAGCTTCTTAATCAGCTTAGCTATGAGGTATCGCATGATAACCTAACTGGACTGCTCAACCGTAGCTGTTTAGCTGATACCTTGGAGACATTAACGCAGCAGGCGACTCGCCCATTCAGTTTGGCGTATCTTGATATCGATAATTTCAAATCGATCAATGATATCAACGGAAACTATATCGGCGACCAAATCATTAAGTTCACAGCTAACGCCATTCAACAGAGCTTGTCGTCGCCAAACAATGCGTTCCGTGTTGCAGGAGATGAATTCGCCTTCATCACGTACGACGAAGATCCTGTCGCCGTGTGTCAGGAAGTACTCGACAAAATTGAAAGCGGCTACAGCGACAAATCTAACCGGATTTCTTTCACCGTTAGTATTGGTATTGCACGTGCCCCAGTACATATGTTGAACAGCGATGAGCTGATTTTGAATGCCAGTCTCGCTCTCAAAGATTGTAAAAAACACCGCGATACACGGATTCAGCATTACGACACACACCTTAGTGCGTTATACCACCGTAGGACGCAGCTTATTGAGGCAATGCGAATCCAACTAAGTACTGATATACAAGACAGCGATGAGTTGTATGTAGTGGTTCAACCGATCGTCGATATCACGAGCGACCGCTGGAATTACTTTGAAATTTTGACTCGTTGGAATAGCAATATCTATGGAAATATCTCTCCAGCGGAGTTCATTGAAGCTGCCGAACAATCAGGCCTGATTATCGAGTTAGGTGAACGGATTATTGAACTCGCGTGTATCGCAAAGCAAGAACTCGAAGCGAACCTAGGCTATAAAGTCAAACTCTCCATCAATTGCTCAGCGTATGAGTTGGTTGATTCCAACCGTTATATTAATCACTTAACCAACATGGTTGAAAAGTATCAGCACGAAGCAAAAGACTTTGTTATAGAGCTCACCGAGACCGTCTTACTCTCACAAAGTGGCCGTGAACAGATGGTACTTAACTCGTTGCGATACTTGGGTTTTAAAGTCGCACTGGATGATTTTGGTACGGGATACTCAAGCTTGAACTATATACACAATTATCCGATTGATAGCATCAAAATCGATGCTACCTTTGTGCAGAACATGCTCTCAAATACAACCTCTGAACAAGTAGTGTTTTTGATAGCGCAATTGGCAGAGCTGCTCGATGTGGATTTGATTGCCGAAGGCGTAGAAGACGATAGAGCACTACAAAAGTTAATTGAAATGGGCTGCCACTACATCCAAGGTTATTTTTACTCTCGTCCACACAGTGTTGAAGAAATCGTACACCTGATAAATGAACGTGAAGTGCGGAGTGCCTAACGTACTGAACAGACTGCTGTCATAGAATTCAAATCTAGTTAATGCACAAAGTAAAAGAGACCAAGCTATGCTTAGTCTCTTTTTGTTTTTTGAGCGAAGTACTTTATTACAGCACTGCTTTCTCTTTATCGCGTAATAGTCTATCCATTTCATCTCTGTTCGCGACAAAAGTAGCCATCTCTTTCTTAGGAACAGAACTCGCCATTGGGATATTTGCTCGCATAGCGTTAACTGGACGGCCGTATTCAATCAACTCATAGTGAAGGTGTGGCCCAGTCACTCGACCTGTTTTACCAGAAAGACCGATACGCTGGCCTCGAGAAACCTTTTGCCCTTTCTTCACCAAAATCTTACTTAGGTGTAAGTAACGGGTTTTGTATTTGCTGCCGTGCTCAACAACCACGTAGTTACCCGCATAGGGGTGTTTACGAGTCATGATCACTGTACCATCACCAGTAGAAACGACTGGTGTACCGGTTGGTACAGCAAAGTCAGTGCCGTTGTGCGGCGCAACACGCCCCGTTACTGGATGTAAACGATTAGGGTTGAAGCCAGAACTGATACGCCAACGACTACTTACAGGGTAACGCTGGAATGCGCGCTGTAAGCTTTCACCTTTGGCATTGTAGAATTGACCATCAGTATGAAGGTAAGCGGTGATCTCGCGGCCGCGATTATAAATCTTAATCGCCTCAATTTCGTTCTTACCTGTTGGTACACCATTGATGCTTTGTGAGCGACGAACAACTTCAAATCGATCACCTGCACGAAGATCACGTCCAAAGTTAAGTTGTTCTTTGAGTAAGCTTACGACTTGACTCACTTCCGCCGACGTTAAACCTAAACGACTCGCAGAAGAAGAAAAACTGCCTTGAATAACGCCAACTAAAGGTTCTTGGCTCCACACGCCAGGAATGGAAATATCAGTAAAGTCATAGCTACCATCACTATTCAGCTTGTAGACCACCTTATCTGCAATAGAAAATTGCAGTTCCATTTTCGCTAACTCGCCTGTCGCATCATCACGCCAGAAACGGAGCGTATTGCCCGGCTTAAGTGTATCAAGTGCCAAGTAGTTCAAATCCGTTTCCATTACTTTCATTAACGAGCTGTAACCGAAACCGAGCTGACTAAAAATAGTGCTTAGGTTGTCACCTGCTTGGATTTGATATTCGAAGTTCGGGGGAGTGACAACTTCGGCAGTTGTCGCATCAAGAATTTTTTCAACGACCTGAGATTCAGGTAGGTTCAATGCGATGGTTTTGGTTAAAGATGACTCTTTGAGAGAGTGAGAAACACCAATCGCAACTAAAACTGGCAAGGAGTATAACAGCAGCGCTCTACGACTTGTCAGATTCGGCAACCGTCTTGTAATTTCATTTGTAGACACGGGAATTACTATCTCCTTTCAAACAAGGCTCATAGCTTATGCATTCCCGAATAAGAAATCACTAGGAAATTTCGAGATCTAGCGCAGAAAATACTGAATTTTTACAGAACTCAAAAAAAATTCATCACTGTTGCATATGTAAGTTATTCCCTACACGCTGTAATGTGGATGAATTGAATTGATTTGGCGTGTCTGCCATTGCTTGATCGTCACCGTGCGCTAAATATGAAAGCGTGATAGTTGTATCACTTTTCCATTCGAGCTGAGTAAATTTCACGCGGTCACCAACAAAAATACTGTCTAAAAGGACAACTCGGCTCGGCACGGGGTCAAACTTGAACAAGCCAACATAGTTAAACGAACCGCTACCTTGTGTCGTTACAATCATCGGTGCAACAACCCATGAAACACCTTCAATCTCACGCTGACTAATCGACGCAGTTGGAACAAGTACCTGACCTTTTGTCGCACCTGCATCATAGTCACCTATCAAATAGCCGTTTTCTTTATCCCACTCATCAAGAAAAGTGACCGCACTTTGCTCGGGTACTTGGATCGTCCAAGGGTTACGTGCAGTGATGCCAAGCGTCTCTTGCACAATAACGTTAGTTTCTACTTCTGTTTGAGGAAACTTAGCCATGATCTCGTCATCAGACAAACTAAAACGATAAACACCTGCGATCACAACCACAACTAATAAAACGATTGGAATAAGTAGAATAAGTGGTATCGGCAGGATTTTTTTGTAAGTCATGAAGGCTTCCTTGTTTCAAGGTATAAACGAAAAGCGAGTATACCATTGTATACCCAAATGATTTCACCTCTTCAAGTGTTTCAAAATTAAACTAAACTGATTGTATCCAAATAGTTTCAAGTCCAGAGCTAATAACGAGCCAGTGACACAAGCTCTGTGCTCTAGGTCTATCGGTGTGTTGGGACAAATAGGTAATCACGATGACAAAAACCATTCATACATGCGAGTGCGCCTGCGGTTTAGTTGAGATCCGTTGTAAGGGAGAGCCCACCCACACGTCTGTCCGTCATTGCTTCGAATGCCAAAAACGAACTGGCAGTGTTTTTGGGGTACAAGCTCGCTTTGAAAAAGAGCACGTCACTTTAAACGGTGAAGTCACTAGCTATACCCGAATTGGCGATGATGGCAGTGAGGTTCAGTATGACTTTTGTCCATCCTGCGGCACGGCAATGAGGTTGTTCGTTTCTGCATACCCAGAAATCATGATCATTCCCGTCGGTCTATTTACCGATAAAGAGTTCCACCAACCTACCGTTTCAGTCTATGAACAAATGAAACACGGGTGGGTGAGTTTCGAATGCACAACGGAACACATCTGCTAGCGAGCAATCCTCGTTCACGTATTTACTTTGGCTCGGACAAACGACCTATAAGTGAGATTTTTTTGAGAATGATCAATCGAGTTTTACTGTAAAGGGTTTCGTAACTCGGTGTGAGCGTTATAATCGGCTCCTAATATTTGGTTGGGGTTTATTGTGATTTCCAGACTTCCTCGTTGGGTGGAATATGGCGCGTTTCTACTAGCTCTTCTCGCGGGCTGCGTCAACGCCGTTGGTCTTCTCGGCTTTCAACACCAAGCGATAACTCATCTTTCGGGAACCGTAACTCAGCTAGGGAACAGCTTGCTAACAGGTGTGGATAGCTCCATTCACCTGCTCTTCATCGTATTTAGCTTTTTGATTGGCGCTGCCTTTAGCGGCTTTTTTATTGAAAGCAGTGCGTTAAAACTAGGGCGAAGATATGGTGTTGCACTGTGCATAGAAGGGAGCTTGCTCTTACTCAGCTTGGGCTTTTTGGTGCAAGGGGATTTGTACGGCCAATATCTAGCATCAGCAGCATGTGGATTACAAAACGCAATGATCACCACGTTTAGCGGCGCAGTAGTCAGAACCACACATATGACCGGAATCATCACCGATCTAGGGATTATGATTGGAGAGAGCTTGAGAGGTCGTCAATTTGACCGACGTAAAGCAAAATTATTCCTATTCATTTTCTTTGGCTTTTTGTTTGGCGGCGTCGCGGGAGCGGCTCTATTTACGGTATATGGTTTATATACGCTGGTTTTCCCAGCAATATTGGCTTTTTCTACAGCTCTGATTTACTGGAGTTACCTATACATACTTAGCCGTCAACAAAAAGCATAAAATTTCGATCCGATTGAAGCGACATGCTTCAATCGGATTTGGCTCAATAGGTTCACACTGCAACGGTACAAGAAACGCTGAACGGTATTTTGACACCACTAAAAACCTTAGAATAGATAAGGCTAACTGAATTTCTGGCAAAGAAGTTAGTTAGATCAAAATCACATTTGTTTACCATTTTATTATTCCAGTCACAATGCGCCCCATAATTCACTGCGCAATTCGCCCCTCGTGCTACAATTTTCTAACACAAGCAACATATTCGCATACACTTAGACGTTATTTGACCAATTACCCGACAAATCGGCTGAATAACTAGATGTATTTAATGAATAGTATTGCAATGGATGCAGTTTGCGGGTACCCTCCGCAAAACTGTGATTAAATACGGATGTTTAGTGAATATTTATGTCATGGAAATGGCAAGTATTGACTAGTAGTAACACGAGACAACTATGCATAACACCACTAATGCTACTGAAGCTCCTAAGGGCAACTTTTGGATGTTTTTCATCCCTTCCCTAATTGGTCTTCTACTCTTTATGGCTCCGATCTCTTACGATGGTGGCCTAACCATTCCCGTTGCCGTGATGGCAAAAGTCATCCCAGCGGTGTTAGGCGATACCTTGATTGCTATCGTCACCAGTATCATCGCTTTCATGGCCGTTGCTTCTGTTCTTTGCAAAATTTTTAAGCCAGCTGCAATTTTACGTAATGGTTTTTTAAACGGTCTCTTCAACCCATCTCCACTTTGGCTCGTTGTTCGTTTAATCGGCGGCGCTGCCGTGTTAATGACGTTTTTCCAAGTGGGTCCAAAAGCAATTTGGGAAGAAAACACTGGCGGGCTTGTTCTTACTGGTCTCCTACCTACTCTGTTTGCCGTTTTCATTTTCGCGGGTTTACTGCTTCCGCTTCTTTTGAACTTCGGTCTTCTGGAGCTATTTGGTGCGTTACTCAGTAAAATAATGCGTCCGGTATTCAACCTACCTGGCCGCAGTGCAATTGACTGTATGGCATCTTGGTTAGGCGACGGAAGTGTTGGTATCTTGCTAACCAGCAAGCAATACGAAAATAAGTTCTATACTCAGCGTGAAGCGGCTGTTGTCGGGACCACTTTCTCAGCAGTATCGATCACGTTTAGCTTAGTTGTTATCGCTCAGGTAAAACTAGAGCACTTATTTTTGCCTTTCTACGGCGCTATCTGTCTAGCTGGTATCGTAGCTGCGATTATCATTCCTCGCCTGCCTCCGCTTAGTCTGAAGAAAGATCGCTACATTGACGGCAGCAACCCAGATAAAGACGCAGATACAGTGCCAGAAGGCCACACCACATTCTCTTGGGGTATGGATCTAGCTCTTAAGCGTGCTGGTCAAGTCACATCGGTTCAGTCTGTATTTAAAGAAGGCGTACACAACGCAGTCGACATGGTATTTGGCGTACTACCTGTAGTTATGGGTCTTGGTACCGTCGCATTGGTGATTGCAGAATACACGCCTGTATTTGCAATTCTGGGTCAACCGTTTATCCCATACCTAGAGCTACTGCAAGTCCCTGAAGCTGTTGCAGCATCACAGACAATAGTTGTTGGCTTTGCAGATATGTTTATTCCAGCAATTTTAGCGGCCTCAATCGATAACGAAATGACACGTTTTGTTATTGCAGCAATGTCAGTAACTCAGCTTATCTACATGTCGGAAGT
Organism: Vibrio sp. Vb2131; assembly: GCF_033338535.1. Lineage (NCBI taxonomy): Bacteria > Pseudomonadati > Pseudomonadota > Gammaproteobacteria > Vibrionales > Vibrionaceae > Vibrio > Vibrio sp. Vb2131. The sequence goes on along the minus strand of NZ_JAWOSW010000015.1, from coordinate 207 downwards.
AGGTGCCCTACTGTTAGGCAGCAAAATTCCAGTAAACATTGTAGAGCTCTTCGTAATTTTCATTTTACGTACGTTAATCACGTTACCTGTGATTGCTGGCGTTGCTCATCTTATTTTCTAAAATCGAGACGTTGACCCGTCCTGATATGGGTTGACACTTTTTAACTAAAACGCTCGATGTACTTCATCGGGCGTTTTGTATTTTAA